>CALWYD010000109.1 GCA_944385675.1 uncultured Oscillospiraceae bacterium | reverse complement strand
AATGCGGGTAAGATACTCGTTGGCGGAGTACACGCCCACCAGGGATTCGCCGGGAATCTTCATGAACATGGGCAGTCCAGCTCCGGATCCGATAAAGACTGCCTCATACCCCATCTCAAACAGTTCTGTGATGGTGAGTACTTTCCCGATCACCATGTTCAGCTCGATATCCACGCCCATCTTCTCCAGGTTGGATACTTCCCGCTTCACAATGGCCTTGGGCAGACGGAACTCCGGGATACCGTAGCTCAGCACACCGCCGGGTGTGTGGAAGGCCTCAAACACCGAGACGGAGTAGCCCATACGGGCCAGCTCCCCAGCGCAGGTCAGGCCGGCAGGACCGGAGCCGATAACCGCCACCTTATGTCCGTTCTTGGGGGCGGTGGCCACATTGGATACCCCGTGCTCAGCGGCCCAATCAGCCACAAAGCGCTCAATACGGCCGATGGATACCGGCTCACCCTTGATACCCCGGACGCACTTGCCTTCGCACTGGGTCTCCTGAGGACAGACACGGCCGGAGATGGCGGGCAGGGCGTTGGCATTGGAGAGAAGCTCATAAGCGGCGGCAATATCACCTTCTGCCACCTTCCCCACAAAGTCGGGGATGGGAATGCCCACCGGGCAGCCGCTGACGCAGGGACGGTTCTTACAGTTCAAACAGCGCTTGGCCTCGTTCATGGCCTCCTCCAGGGTATAGCCCAGGGCCACCTCTTTAAAGTTTGTGCTGCGCACCTTGGGGTCCTGTTCCGCCATGGGGGTCTTATTCATCTGCATATTAGCCATTCATGGCACCTCCTCCCAGGCGGCAGAGATGTTTCTCTTTCGCCCTTGCTTCAAAATCTCTGTAAGTAGCGTTGCGGGCAATGACTTCATCAAAGTCTACCTTATGTCCGTCAAAATCCGGGCCGTCCACACAGGCGAACTTGACCTCGCCCCCCACAGTCAGGCGGCAGCAACCGCACATGCCCGTACCATCAATCATGATGGGGTTCATACTGACGGTGGTAGGGATGTTGTGCTTTTCAGTCAGCTTACAGGCAAACTTCATCATCAGCAGAGGTCCAATGGCAAAGACATGGTCAAACTTCACACCGCTGTTAATAAGCTCCTCCAGCTTTCCGGTAACAAAGCCGTGGTAGCCGTAGGTTCCATCATCGGTACAGATATGCAGATCCGTACAGGCGTGGGACATCTCTTCCTCCAGGATTACAATATCCTTTGTCTTGAAGCCGCCAATCAGATCCACCTGGTTGCCCGCTTCATGTAGCGCCCGGGCAACAGGCAGCGCAATGGCACAGCCCAGACCGCCGCCCAGAACCGCAACCCGGCCGTATCCCTCCACCTCAGTGGGAACGCCCAGGGGCCCTACGAAATCGTGGAGACAATCCCCTTCATTCAACTGATCCAGCGCCAGAGTGGTGCCGCCAATCTTCTGGTAGATAACTGTGACCAATCCATCTGCCGCGCTGGAAATGGTCAGTGGGATTCGCTCGCCTTCCTCGTCCACGCGCAGAATGATGAACTGCCCCGCTTTTGCCTTGGCGGCTACCAGCGGCGCATACACCGAAATCTGGCCGATCTCAGGCGTGAGCGTCTTTTTCTTTGCGATTTCATACTTCTTCACAGATGTTCCTCCTCCCAAATTGTTCTGCCGGCACGTCCCGGCATCTGCCTATATTTCAGAAACGCGGCCGTGCCACGCAGATCACAAATCAGTTTACCGGCTAAACCGGCGCCGAGGACGATATCCTCCGCCGTAACGCCTCCGCCGGTGCCATCGGAGAACTCTCCTCACCAACAGTACCCCCAAAACGATCAGCACAACAGCAAGGAACACTGCCGCAAGGGTGATCCAACTGGGGTGTTTGAGCAGTTCAACGGGATTCCAGCTGCGGCTGACCTCTTTACGGCCATCTCCAAAGGCATACCTGCCTGGCACACCTTCCTCCCCGAAAGACTGTAGGTAGGCCGCTAAGGCGTACCACTCTTTGATTTCCTTCCCGGAGTCACCGCGCAGAATACGCTGGTTAAAGTCGGTAATCTCACTTCCATTTTCATCCTTGGGAATGACAGATAAAATTCCAAAGGATTTGTCTGTCACGGTTCCCAGCATTTGGGCACAGTACATTCCGGAAATTACTCGATAGAGCTTGTCATTCTCCAGTTGTTCCAAACCCTGGGAACTGGATTGATTCAAAAATGGCGCTTCTGTAAGCGCAGCCTCTGTCACCCGGTTAAAAATCATCCGGTGGACATTAAAGGAGTAAGAGACTCCGGACAGGTAGAGCTGTGCCTCCGGCATGATTGGAGTTACCGAAGCATCCACTTCCATGACTGCCTTTAGTTCCTTCCCGGTCAGATAACAGGAAACCAGCGGGTACCCGGCTGTCCCGTTCTCTCCCTGCCCCATAGACAGTACGTCAAAGGCCTGGGAAACAGTAATCTCCCCCTTGCAAAGAGGCGCCCGCAGCACGCCTGACGCAGTTACTGCCACGGTGTCCATATTGGGGCTGTCCATTTCCAGGTTCTCTGCCGCCCAGAGGTAGGCGTCGGCCACCAAATTCCCCAGCGGATTCTCCTCCTGTACCCCGGAGCGGGGCCTTTCCAGGTCAAAAGCAGTCGTGGTAAGGACCTGGTCATACGTCAGCTCATAGGCGGAGAGGTAGGAGGAATCCACACGCCGTTTCCATCCCTCCACCAGCTGGGCAATCTTAGGATCCTCTGGCAGCGTTTCATCGATGGCGGTCAGGTGGTAGTCCACCAACGTCTTTTTCCCTGTGCTGTCCCAGGATAGGGTGATAGAGCCTAAATTTTCACAGTACGGGCCGGAGGAAACAATATAAGTATCTCCCTGCACAATGGGGTGTTCTAGAGTAGTATGGCTATGCCCGGAGACAATCAGATCAATACCATCCACGTTCTCTGCCAGCTGCTCATCTTCCGAACGGCTTTTTTCCTCATCTGTTCCCCCGTGGGATAGGCAGATAATAAATTCAGCCCCCTGCTCCCGCAGGGCGTCCACACAACGCTGGGCGGCCTGTGTTGGCTCCTCCAGTACAAATCCGGAAGCAGGCGCCATGGAGTGGGACTCCTCCCCCATCAACCCGAAAATTCCATAACATACGCCGCCCCGTTCCAGCAGCAGGTATTCCCGTACCCCGTAAGTCGCCATATCCTGCTGAATGCTCAGCCTGTCTGAATTATCTCGGGCTGGCTTATAGTTTGCCATCAGCAGGGCAGGAACTTTATCTCCGCTGAGCGCCGCAGTATAGAGCATCTCTCCAAAGCCAAGACCCGTTGCATCAAACTCATGGTTTCCTGCAGTGGTTGCATCATACCCCATCGCTCCCATGGTGCGCAGCTCTGCCGCCTGAGAGGAAGATAAAGCATAAATCAGAGAACCTACAGAAAAGTCCCCCCCATCCACTGTCAAAGCATACGGATGTTCCTTCCGTTCTTCCTCTAGCGCCGTCATCAGACGGGCATAGCCCCCTGATTCAGCCCCCTCCTGGGTGCGTTGGGGAAAAAAATGGGAGTGGAGGTCATGCGTAAACAGCACAGTTGTCTCATTGACCGGACCATCTGCTCCGGCCATAATCGTCAGGGTGCAAAGCAGGAACAGAGATATGACGAAAACAGACAGCTTGCGAAAAGTGTTCAACTGCTACCTCCTGAATCCACAAATCCTCCCGCCTGTTCTGGTACATGGCACACATTGGATTGTGCCAAAACTTCCATGCAATATTTTTTGATAAAATATGCAGCAGCAAGTTATCCTATCCCGTCTCAAGCGACCATAATACAGCCAAAAGAAAATGATGCTATCGTCCCGCATGCTTACAAGCACTGTAAATATTTCCCATACAACGTCATGGACAGCTCGTCCCCGATGGCATGAACCTGCTCCTCGCTAATCCAGCCCTCATACAGACCCAACTCCTCCAAGCAGCCCACATAACGGCCTGTAGAATCCTGAATTTGCTTAACGGTCTGGGCGGCACACAGCAGGCTGTCTGCAGTTCCTGCATCCAGCCAAGTAAAGTTCTTTTCCAGGGGGATTACCCGAAGTTCTCCCCGGCGCAAATATTCCAGGTTCACATCGGTAATTTCCAGCTCTCCTCTGGCAGAAGGCTTCAAATTCTGAGCAATCTCCATCACTTGGTGGTCGTAAAAATACAGGCCCGGGACAATATAGTTGGACTTGGGATAGCGTGGTTTCTCCTCAATGGAGATGGCGCGCCCCTCCTTATCAAACTCTACCACGCCGAAGGGCCTGGGATCCTCCACCCAATAGCCGAAAACAGTGGCCCCCCAGTCATTGGCGGCCGCCCGCTTCAAGGTAGCGCCCAGCGTGGGTGCATAGAAAATATTATCCCCCAACACCAAGCATACCCGGTCCCCGCCCACAAATTCCTGACCGATGAGCAGCGCATCGGCAATCCCTCGGGCAACCGGCTGTTCGGCATAGGAGATATGCACCCCATACTGTCCGCCGTCTCCCAGCAGAGAGACAAATGTTTCCGTCTCTTTCGGGGGAACAATGACCAGGATATCTGAAATACCGGCCTGCATTAAAATAGAGATGGGGTAATAAATTAGCGGCTTGTCATAAACAGGAAGCAACGGCTTGCAAACTGGTTTAGTCATGGGATACAACCGCGTGCCCTTCCCTGCGGCCAAAACGATACCCTTCATGATAGTCCTCCTATATAGACTGTCCAACGTATGTGGTCTGCGGGTCAGGTTTGCTGCCCCTGCCGCGGCTATCATTGTACCATGGGCCGTCAAAGTTTACAAGTCTTTCCCTGTTTTCCTTCAAAAATTCACAGCCCTGCCCAAGCAGTTGAGACCGCTTGGGCAGGGCTTCTTGTCAGATCACGTTATAAAGCCGGCTTAACCCAGCACCACCAACAAGTCATCGGTGTTGACAGTGGAGCCCACCACAGCGGCCACGGACTTGACTGTGCCGTCTACGGGAGCGGAGACCTCAATTTCCATCTTCATGGCCTCCAGCACCACCAGCACGTCCCCGGCCTTCACACGCTGGCCCACGGAACACTCCACCTTAAAGATATTGCCCGGCATGGGGCTGTTTACTGCGGTCTCACCAGCAGTGGGGGCGACAGGAGCGGGAGCAGGGGCGGCGGCTGGCGCAGGTGCAGCAGTGGGAGCAGGGGCAGGAGCCGGTGCCGGGACCACAGGGGCGGCCACCGGGGCAACGACAGCAGGGGCGGCAGGAGCCGGTCCGTCCGCTTTTTCTACAGACACCTGGTAGGGCTTTCCATCAATGGTAACTGTAAAGGTACCTGTGCAGTCATCCCGGGTTCCCAGTACCAGATGAGGCGGCTGATAGGAAGCGGCGAAGGGCTCAATGGGTCGGGCCGTATAGCCACAGCCAGCAGGCGCGGGCACTCTGGCATAGTACACATGGCCCTGCCATGCAGGCAGCGGCGCAGTCTCAGGCTGCTTGGGCGCCTGAGCAGCTGCGGGGGCTGCGGCCTTCTTTGGCTCCTCCTTCTTGGGGAAGCCCGCCTCCCGGTCTTTGAAGAAGGCCATGGCCACCTGGGGGAAGGCAATGTAAGACAGGACATCCTCATCGCTCTTGGCCGTTGCCCCCAGTTCCTTCTTCGTCTTCTCAAATTCCGGTTCCAGGGAGTCGGCAAAGCGGCCTTCCACCAGGGGGGTATCACCCAGAATCTTTTTTTGGATCTCCGGGTCAATGGGAGCAGGCGTGCGGCCATACTCACCGCGGCAGTATGCCTTAATCTCCTTGCCCACTACCTTGTAACGTTCACCGGCCAGCACGTTCTGCACGGCCTGGGAGCCCACCATCTGGCTGGTGGGGGTCACCAGGGGGGGATACCCCAGATCCGCCCGAACCTTGGGCGTCTCAGCCAGGGCCTGGTCCAGCTTATCGATAGCGTTCATCATCTTTAGCTGAGAAATCAGGTTGGAGAGCATACCACCGGGGATCTGGTAATTCAGGCACTGAGTATCCGTGGCCATAGAAATGGGATCCAGAGTGCCATCCTTAAGGAAGTCAGCTCGTACGCCCTTAAAGAAATCGGCCATTTTTGTCAAAACCTGGTCGTCCAAATCCACCTGATAACCCAGGTGGCGCAGGGCGTAGGCCAGGGTCTCTGTGGCGGGCTGAGAGGTTCCGCCAGAGAAGGGAGAGATAGCGGTGTCAATAACGTCGGCTCCCGCCTCCACCGCCTTCAGGTCGGTCATAAAGGCCAGGCCGGTGGTGCAGTGGGTATGGATGACCAGGGGCAGCTCAGGCACTGCGTCCTTGATGGCGGCGGACAGGTCATAAGCCTCCTTGGGGCCCATGATACCGGCCATATCTTTGATACAGATGGAGGAGACGCCCATGCTCTTAAGATCCTTCACCATCTGAACGTTCTTTTCCAGGGTATGTACCGGACTGGTGGTAAAGCAGATGGTACCGGAGGCATGGGCACCTTGCTTCACCGTCTCATCAATAGCCACCTCAAGATTGCGCACATCATTGAGTGCATCAAAAATACGGATGATATCAATACCGTTTTTTACGGAATACTCCACAAACTTGCGCACCACATCGTCGGGATAGTGCTTGTAACCCAGGATGTTCTGGCCCCGCAGCAACATCTGCAGCTTAGTGTTGGGCATCTTCGCCCGAATCTTCCGAAGCCGCTCCCAGGGATCCTCCTGGAGATAGCGCAGGCAGACATCAAAGGTTGCGCCGCCCCAGACCTCAGCAGAGTAGAAGCCGGCCTTATCCATGGTTTCCAGGATGGGTTCAAACTTGCTGTACGGCAGCCGGGTCGCAATCAGCGACTGGTTGGCATCACGCAGCACCGTCTCCGTGAAGTTCACTTTTTTCATGGTTATCAACCTCCGTAGCGCTCAATATGGAGCAATTTTAAATGGGAGCCGCCTGTTTTCTTAAGAAAACGAGGGCGGTTAGTTGGGATTTTTCTTCCTCACACAGCCATTTATCGTTATTTTAGTATATCTTTTCCTACAGCGCAACCCCTTTCTTGCAAAATCTCACGGCTTTTTCCTTCCTTTCCGTCCTTTATATAGACAAGCGCCGCGGCAGTTTTTTTGCCTGCCGCGGCGCCTAGTGATCTGTATTTTGTCGCGTTTCCCGCTCCATATCAATTACCTCTGGCTGCAAGTCTGTTCCTCCCGGGAATGGGTGTCGTCGTTAAAGATCAGATCATCCACGTCCACATCAGCACGGACACGGGACCAGATGCTGTTTACTTCTCTTTTCAGCATTGTCATGATTTATTGCTCCTTTCCTACTAAAAATGGGTACAAAAATACCATCGTTCGGCCTGCAAACGATGGAGGAAATGATTGTGTTTGGAATTCGCAGGCCTATCAGGCCACTCGTTCACGCACAGTCTGCTCTCCACGCCTGCAGCCCATACAGCCGCCCTGGGTAACATAACGTTTCACTGGCATCCTGTGCCACCTCTTTCCTCTCAAAGTAGTTTTCAATGGGATTTACTCCCCTTGACCGGTTTATTGTAAACCTTTTATTTAAATTTGTCAAGAGAATTTTTTTCAAAAATGCAAGATTCTTTTTTGGGATTTGCAAATCATTTTCGTTTGATAGGATTACTACCCTCTCCCAGCATCACAGGCTTCCCACCCTGGTCAAAAGTCCATATCAAGTGAGGCCGCCCCTCCACTTCCCCTGTCCGCGCAAAGCACAGCAACGTATTAAGCACTATCGGGCTATCCCCCGTAAAAGGGGCAGCAAGTTCAAATCCCTGTCCCGTTCTCCTGCAGAGCATAGGGCGGCGCAGCAATTCCTGCAAGAGACTGTCCTGTACTAAATGCCCCGGCCGTGGCTCGCAATACCACACCTTTTCCCGCTCAAACGGGAACGCCAACGGTGCTTCTGCTTCTCTCACCGGCCAGCAACCTGCCTGTTCCAGTTTTCCCAGGGATAAGATACGGCTCAGCCGCAGTTCTTCCCCCTCTGGTGCCAAAGTGCCTAACAGCAGACGGCCACCCGGCTCCCCGGTAAGCCACACTTTGTATAGCCCCCGACCATCTGCGTTGCGCCGGGCCTCCAGTCGGACCCTTGGCCCCTCCTGCTTAATGGTCAGCGTCCCTCCGCCTGTCATCCCCAGTCTCCGTTCCATGCCAGTCACCCTCTCCCCCTCTCCAGTCTATGCTGGCCAACATAAATTTTCCCCTTGACAAATTTGACGGGTTTCGCTACAATGGCTTTAATTTCAAACGCGATGAAGGGAATAAAGACAGGAGCTGCCCTCTCAGAGAACCGGTGGTTGGTGCGAACCGGTGTGTGACACTTTTGTGTATAACTGGTCCCCGAGCGGTCCCTCCGAACCTGCCCTTAGTAGGATGGAACGTCTGGCCCCGTTACCGGCCACAGCCTTGTTGGAGGCTTTTGAGGGCCGCTTGGGTAACCGGCGGCTGAACCAGGGTGGTACAGCGTGAGACTACTTCACGCCCCTGACTTTTGAAAGTCAGGGGCGTTTTTTTATCCCCTGGCGGACGACTTGCCCCGCTTTTATCTGCGGGAGCCGCATTTTAAGGAGGACACTGCTATGAAACCCGGCTTCGAAAAGTACATCCCTTTCAAACCCCAGCCCATTCAAAACCGTACCTGGCCCGATAAGGTCATCAAAAAGGCCCCTGTGTGGTGTTCGGTAGATCTGCGGGACGGCAACCAGGCTCTGGTGGATCCCATGAACCTGCAGGAGAAATTGGAATATTTTCATGCTCTGGTTGATATTGGCGTCAAGGAGATTGAGATTGGATTCCCGTCGGCCAGTGAGACAGAGTATGAGATCTGCCGGGAGCTGATTGAAGGGGGACATATTCCCGATGATGTGACCATTCAGGTTCTGGTACAGGCCCGGGAACATCTGATTAAGAAAACATTTGAGGCCATCCAGGGGGCCAAAAATGTAATCCTCCATTTCTACAACTCCACCTCCACCCTTCAGCGTAAGGTGGTGTTCCATATGGACATGGATGGCATTACTAAGATTGCCACTGATGCCGCCGACCTCATCTACGAGATGTCTCAGCCTATGCTGGCACAGGGAATGAACCTGCGTTTTGAATACTCCCCCGAATCTTTTATGGGCACAGAGATGGACTATGCTGTGGACATCTGCCAGGCGGTGCTGGAGCATCTGCACGCCACCCCGGACAATAAGGTTATTCTAAACTTGCCTACTACGGTGGAAAATTGTATGCCCAACCAGTTTGCTGACATGCTGGAGTACTTTATTCGGAAACTCCCCTCCCGGGACTGTTCTATCATCTCCCTTCACCCCCACAATGACCGGGGATGTGGTGTGGCTACCGCGGAAATGGGCCTGCTGGCCGGAGCGGAGCGCGTAGAGGCCACCTTATTCGGAAACGGTGAGCGCACCGGCAACGTGGACATGATTACCCTGGCTATGAATATGTGGACCCAGGGAGTGGATCCCCAGCTGAATTTCTCCAATATTAATCAAATTAAGGAGATGTACGAGCGGTGTACGAAAATGCCTGTCGGTGACCGCCAGCCCTACGCAGGCAAGTTGGTATTTACCGCCTTCTCAGGCAGTCACCAGGATGCCATCAACAAGGGCACCCAGTATATGAAGGAATCCAAGTCGGAGTACTGGGAGATTCCCTATCTGCCCATCGATCCCGCTGATGTGGGACGGGAGTACGAACCTATCATCCGCATCAACTCCCAGTCCGGCAAGGGTGGTGCCGCCTACATCATGGAGCATAACTTTGGCTTTGATCTGCCAAAGGCCATGCAGCCTGAATTTGGTGCCATCATCCAGAAAGAGTCTGACGCCGTAGGCAAAGAAATTACTCCCCAGCGTATTAATGAGCTGTTCCACCAGGAATATATCGAAGTCAAGGGGCCCTACAAGCTGCTCAAACACGCCTTCCAGGAGAGCGTGGATGGGGAGGGTCACTCTCACGTCACCTTCTGGGGTACTCTGCAGCATACAGACACTATTTTCAAAGTCTCTGGAGAGGGCAACGGCCCCATTGATGCCTTCTTCAATGCCATTAAAGATGAAAAGATGGCCCGCTTCTCCTTCTTGGACTATGCCTCCCACGCCATTACAGACGGCTCTGATTCCCAGGGTGTGGCCTACATCCTGCTCCAGGACCAGCGGGACGGCAAGAAGTACTGGGGTGTGGGGCTGTCTCACAATATTAATCTGGCCCCCCTGCGCGCCATTTTGGCCGCCATCAATCGCGCCAAGCGCCATAACAGCTGATTGACCCGTCGGTTCTGCCTTTTCACTCCCCTCCGCCCTCTCCCGCGAGAAGGGCGGAGTTCTTATTTCGTTGTTCCTTATTTGTTGTTAGAGGCTTATTGTATCCTACTTATCTGCAGCTATCTGTACTTTAACTCTAAAGTATCCACGTTCCTCCCTTATTTTTCTTTTAAGAATTGACTTTTTTCTCCTTTAGACTATACTTATTATATCATATATAATATAAACTTCCAATAAGGAGGCACCCCTATGCCTAAGACCGCCAGCAGCGTGTCAAAGGCCGCCGTAAAGGCGCCGGCCCGCATGTCCGAAAAAGACCCTTTAACCCGTGAGCAGCTTCAAGCCATCGACGCTTGGTGGAGGGCATCCAACTATCTGTCCGCCTGCCAGCTATATCTGCTGGACAACCCTTTGCTGCGGGAACCTCTGCGCCCTGAACATCTGAAGCAAAATATTGTGGGCCACTGGGGTACCTGCCCGGGACAAAATTTTATTTACACACACCTGAACCGTGCCATTGTTAAATATGATCTGAATATGATCTATATCTGCGGTCCCGGCCACGGAGGAAATGCTGTGGTAGCCCAGACCTATTTGGAGGGCTCGTACAGCGAAATCTATCCTAATATTAGCCAGGATGTAGAGGGAATGAAGCGCCTGTTCCGTCAGTACTCCTTTCCCGGCGGCATCCCCTGTCACACCGCCCCCCAGCCCCCCGGCTCCATCAATGAAGGGGGCGAGTTAGGGTATTCTCTGGCCCACGCCTTCGGGGCCGTGATGGACAACCCCGAACTGATTGCTGCCTGTGTGGTAGGGGACGGCGAGGCAGAAACCGGCCCGCTGGCTGCCGCCTGGCATTCCAACAAGTTCCTAAACCCCATCACTGACGGAGCGGTTCTCCCTATCCTCCATTTAAATGGCTTTAAAGTCTCTAACCCCACCATTTTTTCTCGCATCACCCACGAAGAACTGGAGATGTTCTTCAAAGGCTGCGGCTGGGAACCCCGCTTTGTGGAGGGAGACGTCCCTAAAGTCATGCACCAGAAGATGGCTGCTGCTCTGGACTGGGCAGTGCGAGAGATCCAACGGGTTCAGGAATATGCACGCACCTCCGGCGACTCCACTCGCCCCCGCTGGCCTATGATTATTCTGCGCTCCCCAAAGGGCTGGACCGGGCCAAAAGAGGTAGATGGCAAGCAGGTGGAAGGCAGTTGGCGCTCTCACACCCCACCTATTCCTGTCCACGACGGCCAGCCCGGCCGACTGCAGGAATTGGAAGACTGGCTGCGCAGCTACCACCCCGAGGAACTTTTCGACGAAACCGGCGCTCTTGTCCCCCAGTTGCGGGAACTTTCCCCCACCGGGGATCGGCGCATGGGAGCCAATCCCCATGCCAACGGCGGACTACTGCTGCGGGATCTGCGGGTTCCTGATTTTCGCAGCTATATGCTAGACGTCCCCCAGCCGGGTGCAGTGGAAGCCGCGGATATGGAGGTGCTAGGCAACTATGTGCGGGATTTAACCAAACGCAACCTGACAGGGCGTAACTTCCGTATTTTCGCTCCGGATGAGACCGCCTCCAACCGCCTCTCCCCCATCTTTGATGCCACTGGCCGGCGCTGGAACGATCCCATTGACCCAGACTGTGATGAGAACCTCTCCCGGGACGGAAGGGTGATGGACGCAGCTTTGTCCGAGCACCTGTGTCAAGGATGGCTGGAGGGATACCTGCTCACCGGACGCCACGGTTTTCTCAACAGTTATGAGGCATTTATCCGCATTGTGGACTCCATGGTGGCTCAGCACGCCAAGTGGTTAAAGGTGTGCCGGCAATTGCCCTGGCGCCAATCCATCGCCTCTCTCAACTATGTCTTAGCTTCCAATGTATGGCAGCAGGATCACAATGGCTTTACTCATCAGGATCCGGGGTTTTTGGACCATGTGGCTAACAAAAAGGCGGACGTGGTACGCCTCTATCTTCCTCCTGATGCCAACTGCCTGCTGTGCTGTTTTGACCACTGCATCCAAAGCCGGGATCAAATCAATGTGATGGTTGCCTCCAAACTCCCCCGTCCTCAGTGGTTGAATATGGACGAAGCCATCAAGCACTGTACCCACGGCATCGGCATTTGGCAGTGGGCCTCCAATGACCAAGGGTACGAGCCAGACGCAGTGCTGGCCTGCTGTGGTGACACCCCCACTTTAGAAACTTTGGCCGCGGTCACCATTCTGCGCCACCACCTGCCCAACCTAAAAATCCGCGTTGTCAACGTAGTGGATCTTATGAAGCTTCAGCCCCATACCGAACACCCCCACGGTCTTACCGACGAAGACTACGACGCCCTCTTCACCACCGATGCCCCCATTATCTTCGCCTTCCACGGCTACCCCACCCTGGTACACGAGCTGACCTACCGCCGGCACAACAAAAAACTCCATGTCCGAGGCTACAAGGAAGAGGGCACCATCACCACCCCCTTCGACATGCGGGTGCGCAACGACATTGACCGTTTCCACCTGGTCATGGACACGGTCAAACGCCTGCCCCAGCTGGGCAACAGCGCCGCCTACCTCATCCAGGAGATGAAGGATAAACTGGTGGAACATCGGCAGTATATCAATACTTATGGCCAGGATCTGCCTGAGGTGCGCCAGTGGCGCTGGAACGAGGGCCGGGGCAACTATTAAAGGCCCAACCAACTCCGGGATTGACTGTCTGCCATTCCCTGTGCTATAATTTTTCCAACAGTTGGCATGAAGCCGACACCCAGGCACTACCCGTTCAAAATATTTATATTGTCTATTTGTTATGCCGCGCAGGTATACTTTGCCCAGAAGGGCAAAGCGCCTGTGCGGCATTTTTAAAAGGAGTTGTAGGATTTTATGACAAAACAAGCACAAACTATCCGGCACCTCGTTACGGCGGCCTTGATGCTGGCCCTCGCCTACATACTGCCCAATTTCACAGGCAATATCCCTCAAATTGGCGCTATGCTCCTGCCCATGCATTTGCCCACCATCCTGTGCGGGTTTTTGTGCGGTGGGCCCTGGGGCGCTGCAGTTGGCTTTGTGGCCCCGCTGATGCGCTCTCTCATCCTGACAAAGCCCCTTATGTACCCAACGGCCTTGGCCATGGCCTTTGAAATGGCAGCCTACGGTTTTGTATCTGGCTTTCTCTACCGCCGCCTGCCGAAAAATCTGGTGGGTATCTACACCGCTTTGATAGCCGCCATGCTGTGCGGCCGGGCAGTGTGGGGAATTGTAACCGCGCTGCTCCTGCTCAACGGAGATGGTTTCACTTTTGCAGCCTTCGTAGCCGGTGCCTTTACCAATGCCATTCCAGGTATCATTCTGCAATTGGTCGCAGTTCCTGTGGTTGTGCTGGCCCTGCAAAAGGCCCGACTGGTGCAGACAGCCTAAACCATGGAAAACATGGCCCAGCTCCTAAAGGAGCATTTTCTCAGCCACCCGGATATGGAAATCCAGGATGGGCTTAAATTTCTGTATCAGAGCTACATGGGGCCAGGCCATCTCTTGACCAACCAGGAGAGGGCTCTTGCCCGCCTACAAGAGGAGTGGACCCAGGTGGAGCCGGAACCCTGCAAATCCCGGACAGAGCCCCTTGGAAATGGGATGTGTCGGCTCCACCTGAATGCATGTAAAGGGATAGGACTTTCTAGTAAAACTTTGTTCTCTCTCACCCTCCACTCAGCCCGTCAGGCTATCTTCGACCTGCAGGGATTCCAGCAGGCACTGGAGCTGATAGATACGCTTCCCTTTCCCCACGACCAAGTGAAGCGGGCTTTAGCTCAGTATCGCAGCCAAGGCTGTCCACCCGTTGGGCACAGTTCCCGTTACCGCACTGCCTATGCCCCCGCCTATCGGGTGGTTACCCAATACGATGCGGCTATTGTCCCTCTGCTGGCCGCAATTGACGCTTTGCTGTCCCAGGACGCTCCGGTGCGGGTAGCCATTGATGGCCCTTGTGCCTCGGGAAAATCCACGCTGGGGCAGGCGTTGGCCCAAATCTATGGCTGTCCCCTGGTTCACATGGATGACTTCTACCTTCAGCCCGCTCAGCGAACCCCTGAACGTCTGGAGCAGCCCGGCGGAAATGTGGATTGGGAACGCTTTGACCGGGAAGTACTGACTCCTCTGTGCCGGGGCGAGGGGGCGCAATACCGTCCGTGGCTGTGCCGGGAGGGACAATTTGGTCCCTTAATCCAGCTTTCTCCCGCCCATTTGACAGTTGTGGAAGGCAGCTACTCCCTTCACCCCGCCCTGCGGGAGCGCTACCACCTTCGGGTGTGGATAGAGGCGGATCTGGATCAGCGTCTGGCCAGACTTAAACTGCGGGGAGGGCCCGGCTGTCTGGCACGCTTTCAGGAGAAATGGATTCCGTTGGAAAATCAGTACTTTGCGTCCTGTTCGGTAAAGGAGCACTGCCATATCTTTGTCTCAGGAGAGACAGAAAAATCCTGAACGGAGCAGCGTCCGTTCAGGATTTTTCTGATTCCAGCCACAGGTGCCGCTATGTTCAGGCCTAAGATACGCTCACTCCCTCTCTCTTTCCAGTTCCTGCGCCATCTGCTCCACTGCCTGTGCCACATGAACCGGCAGTGCCTGCTCTCTTACTCCAGAAACCACCACGCCGCAGCTATTCATAGGAATTAGAAACTTTTTCGCCCTGCAGCCCCCTATGGCTTCGGCAATGACCGGAGTCACCTCCCCTAAAATAGCGTGGGCTACCACTATGCCCATAGGGCCTAATACTGCATCCGCCTCCATTACGCCCCGCACCACCGGATTTTCTCCTGTGGCACCTAAATCAGCTCCCGCCCTGAGCATAGCGGCTGTGGCAATGCTGTTGGTGCCCAGGGCCAAAACCTGCGCTTGAGGCAACCTGCGCTTTACTTCTTCCACCAATAATTTCCCAAGGCGGCCCCCCTGACCGTCTACAACCACAATTTTCATGCTTTTCCCCTTTCTTCCATCACCATTTCAGCTTACCATATTTTCTTTGTTTTGCAAAGAAAAACCCGTCTTTGTCCGGCTTCTACTCAAAAAGAAACCATCCCCCGAACCACCGCATAGGATGGCCGGGAGGTGGTTTGATGTCATATTGCTTCCATGCGGAAGAAGACAGCCGCAGCCTGCTGGTGCTGGCAGTGGCCATGGCCCTTTATCTCTCCAAAGATTCAGACAGTGAAGAAATGGGGCGGATGGCGGCCTTTTTCACTGTTCTGGGGGATATTCTGGCCCTGTTTGCCCTGCAGCCTCAGCTGACACAGTGTACTTACAACCTCAGTCCGAAAGCAAGCGCACCTTCGTCCTCTACCGGTTTTACTGCCCAGAGCAGTCAAAATACCTCCGAATCTCCTCTATGCGCTCCACTGTCTGCTGATACCCCTCTGCCCACAGAAGGCGCAGCTTTTCCGTGTTCCGTTCCGTACGAGTAACCCCAAGAGTTGAACGGGGCGCAATGACAAGTATTTTCCCTTGCTCCTCAAGTTGGAATAGGCATTTTCGGCTTTCATTATAGCGCTCCGCCCGGTGTTCCATGGCGGATACAAATTTGGGGTACTCTTTATACTTTCGTCTTATCATAGCCATCATTCTGTCCGACCTACGCACATAGTTCCGGGTCTTGGTCAGTACCACCAAAACCCGATCGCACCCCTGTTCTAGGGCCCGGCGCCACGGAATAGAATCTGCCACGCCTCCGTCCAGATAGGGCTGCCCATCCAGTTCATAGACCGGGAAAAGCAGCGGCATGGCACAGGTGGCCTGTAGCACCAGAGAATGCCGATCTTGTCGTGGCACTTCCAGGTAGTCCGCCCGGCCCGTGTTCAGATTTGTGACCACCGCCTCCACCTGTCCCGGGTAGGCCGCAAAAGTGTCGTAGTCAAAGGGCACTAGTTGATTTGGGATGGTATCATAAGCAAAACGCAGGCCAAAATAGCTTTGATTGTCCTTATCTGCCAGATTATTTAGGCCCATATAGCGCCGGTCGTTTGCATATCTGGTGACTACCTCCAAGTTTCTTCTAGGCTGTCTGGAGACATAACTGACGCCATAAGCAATTCCTGCCGATACACCGATTACATAATCTACCATAATCTTTCCATCCAGCAAGCAGTCACACACTCCGCTGGAAAAAATTGCGCGCAGGGCCCCGCCCTCCAAAACAAGTCCTGTTTTCATGCCATATCCTCTTTGTTAAACTCTCGTGGGTCTGACCAGTATTTTCCTTGTAAGCCGTCTCACCGCTGAGCGACCTATGGTATTATTATACCTCCCTTTTTCCCTCTTTGCAAACGAATTGACATCTTGGCCAGCAGAGACTATGATAAACTCAGTGATTTTCCCACCCCCCTGTCTTTGGGGCGGGTCACATATTTCAGAAAGGAAGTTGGCCATGTCAAGAATTTTTTCTTGTGTCACTGAGTTGATTGGCAATACACCTTTGTTCCTTGTAGAAAAAAATCAGGCCACAGGTGCCCGGCTGCTGGCCAAGCTGGAGTACCTAAATCCCGCTGGCAGCATAAAGGAGCGTGCCGCTCTTTTCATGATACTGGATGCGGAAGAACGAGGCCTCCTCCGCCCAGGTGCCACTCTCATTGAGCCTACTTCGGGCAATACCGGTATTGGTCTGGCCTGTGTGGCAGCTGCAAGGGGGTATCAGGTGATCCTCACTATGCCAGATACCATGAGCGCCGAGCGTCGGGCCATGCTCAGTGCCTATGGAGCCAAACTGGTGCTCACCCCCGGCGCGCTTGGGATGCAGGGTGCGGTGGACAAGGCAGAGGAGCTTCACAGGGCCATCCCAGGCAGTCTTATCCCCGGCCAATTTGAAAACCCTGCAAACCCCTCTGCCCACTACCGCACCACCGGTCCGGAGATATGGAAGGACACTGAGGGCAAGGTAGATATCCTGGTGGCCAGTGTGGGCACCGGGGGGACTATCAGCGGGACAGGGCGGTATCTCAAGGAACACAACCCCCAGGTACAGGTGGTGGCGGTGGAGCCTGCTGCCTCCCCCCTGCTCTCCGGCGGCCAGGCGGGTCCCCATCAAATTCAAGGTATCGGAGCCAACTTCATCCCCAAAGCCCTGGATCGTTCCCTGCTGGACGAGGTAGTGCAGGTCACGGATCAGGACGCCTTTGCCACCGGACGGGAAATGGCCCAATCCTTCGGCCTGTTGGTGGGTATCTCCTCTGGCGCTGCTCTCTGGGCCGCAAGACAGGTAGCCGCCAGGGAAGCGAATCGGAACAAGACTGTGGTTGCTATTTTGCCCGACTCAGGAGATCGCTATCTCTCTTCCCCTATGTTTGCCCAGTAGTAATGTCCTTTCCAGTTTTTAGAATCGCATAATTTGCCTTTTCCAAATGCACACTAGGGATACACTCACCAAACCAAGGAGGTATCCCAATGAATCGACCCGTTCTGCGCCGTACGCTGTTGCCCTTTGTACTGGCCCTGAGTCTGGCGCTTCCCCTCACTGTCCCCGCCTCCGCTTTCTTCTGGAACCGGAAGGAGGAGAACCCTGTGGTGGCCGACTTCTCTAAAAACGGCCTGGTAGGCACGGTGATTTCCTTTGCCCAGGAGGACTTCGTGTTGAACAATGGGGGTGACGCCGCGTTAAGCGGTATCACCATTAACACCCTGCCTGACCCCGGGGCTGGGACACTGACGGTTGGAGGCCAGCCGCTGCAGGTTGGCTCCACTCTGGAGCGCTCCGCTTTGGCCGGCCTGCGTTTTCAGTGCTCCCCTAACCCCTCAGTGACCACCGCCACCTTCACCTTTACCCCGATTCTCTCCTCCGCACAAAGCTGTCCGGAGGCCACTGTCACGGTCTATTTGCTCACTGAGGAAAATCAGGCCCCCATTGCCAAGAATATGGAGTTGTCCACCTATAAGAATGTAGCTATTACCGGCTACTTTGATGCGGTGGATGCGGACGGCGATCTTCTCACCTTCCAACTTACCTCCACGCCGGCCCGGGGCGCAGTTACCTTGGCGGAGGACGGCTCCAGCCGTTTTGTCTATACCCCTTACGAGAATAAAACAGGCAGCGACTCCTTCACTTATGTGGCGGTGGATCCAGCCGGAAACACCTCCCCTGAGGCAAAGATTTCTGTCCGCATTGAAAAACCTTCCACTTCCGTGACCTATGCAGATCTGGAGGGAAACAGTGCCCACAAAGCGGCCATCCGCCTTGCTGAAGAGGGCATCTATGTAGGAGAATATGTAGACGGGCAATACTTTTTCAATCCTGACCAGCCTGTCAGCCGGGCACAGTTTCTCACCATGGCTATGTCAGTATGTGGGCTGGAGCCTTTAGAGGACGTAACCGTCACCGGTTTCCAGGACGATGAGGCAATCCCCACCTGGGCCAAAGGCTCTGTGTCTGCGGCTTTGAAGGCCGGCGCCATTCAGGGCAGCCGAAATGAAGAGGGTGCCCCGGTGTTCCAGGCCAACAGCTATATCACCCGGGCAGAGGCCACCGTCATGCTCAACAATTTGCTGGGCGTCAGCGACGTACCTGCGGAGGTCTTTTTTGACGGCAGCACAGATCATTGGGCCTCCCAGGCTGCTGCCAATTTAGCTGCATCCGGTGTTTTACGCAGCGAGGAGGCTGGCCCGTCCTCTCTCTCCAGCCAGTTGACCCGTTCAGAGGTGGCGGAGCTGTTGGACGGTGCCCTGGACGTAATGGCCGCCCGAGAGGATAACAGCTGGCTGCCCTGGTAATCGATTTTCCCCATACTCCTTACAAGAACCCCCCGGAGCCTGAGCTCCGGGGGGTTCTTTCTCAATCTTCATCTGCGGCTGCATCATAGATGGGCCGGGAGCCTGTCCCCGAAGCAGGGACAGAGGATACTCCCGCAGCCGCCCGAAAGCGGGCCCTGGATTTCTTAATCTCATCATAGGCCTCAGCTACCGCTTCTTCCGTGCGGCGCAGGGCGTCCTCGCAGTACTCATTGGCCGAACGCTTCAGCTCCCGGCTGCGCTCCTCCGCCTGCCGCATCATTTCATTGGCCCTCTGCCTGGCCTGAGATGTAATTGTGTCCTCCGCAACCATCTGGCGGGCTCTGTCCTCAGCAGCTTTGCGGATTGCTTCCGCCTCACGCTTGGCCGAGGCCACCATCTCCGCCCGGTTTGCCATCATTTTCCTGGCCTCAGACAGTTCAATGGGAAACTGGCTGCGTATGTCGTCAATGAGATCCAGCGCCCTGTCTCGTTCAATAATACATTTTTCACTGGACAACGGGGCATTTTTCGCCTCGTCAATCATTTCAAAAAGCATGTCCAATAATTCTTCCACGCCGCTCGCCATGCGTTATCCTTCCTTTCCCTGCATTTGACCCATTCTCTGGTTCACATCGTCTACAATCTCCCGAGGTACAAATTCCGCCAAATCTGCCCCATACCGGGCCATTTCCTTGACGATGGTAGAGCTGAGGTAGGTATATTTTTCACTGGAGGCCAGAAACATGGTTTCCAGCTTTGGGTTGAGCTTGCGGTTTATGACCGCCATCTGAACCTCCTGTTCAAAATCAGACACCGCCCGCAGGCCCTTTACAACTACATGGGCACGCCGACGCTTGGCGTAGGCAGCCAGCAACTCGTCAGAGTAGTCCACCTCTACATTAGGAAACCGGGCTGTGGAGCGGCGCAGCAGCTCCACCCGTTCCTCGGGGGTAAACATCCCCTGCTTTTTAGAATTGTTCATGACACAAATAATCAGCTTATCAAAACAGGCGGCGGCCCGCTTAATAATATTGAGATGGCCCAGCGTCACCGGATCAAAACTGCCGGGATAGATAGCTATGCTCATCCTCGCTCACTCCCCGCCCGGTGAAAGACCGTCAGTTTAATCTTTCCGTACCGGTACTCTCTCCCCTGGAAATAGGGGGGCGCCAGCGGGGGCAAAACCTGATCCGCGGCACTCTCGCATATCATTATACCATGTTCCGAGAGAATGTCAAACCTGGCCACGGCCTGCATGCTCTTTTCCAGTAGTCCCGTTTGGTAAGGAGGATCCAAAAAAATCAATTGGAACTTTTCCCGGCAGGCGTCCAGAAACGACAGGGCATCCCCCTGAATCACCCGTGAGCGCTCGCTCAACCCGCACAGGCGCAGGTTGTCCCGGATTAGGGAGGCAGCCTCCCTGCGGGCATCCACAAAGGTACAGTGGGCAGCTCCTCGGGACAAGGCCTCAATCCCCAGCTGTCCAGTCCCACCAAATAAATCCAGAACCCGCCGGCTTTCAATTTCAAATTGGATAATATTAAAAAGAGATTCTTTCACTTTATCTGTCGTGGGGCGGGTGTCCATCCCCTGCAGCTCTTTGAGCCGTCTTCCCCGGGCAGAGCCCGAAATCACGCGCATGCGTTCTCTTCCTTTCCTCTTATACCTGTGAAGGCGCTTCCGCCCCGTTCTTCTCCGGGGGATGGAAATACCCGTATACCGCCCGGGCGGTATTCCGGGGCACGACCTGTTGCAGTTGCTCCAGGGAAGCCCCCTTCACTCCTTTGACGCTTTTAAAGTGCTTCAGCAGCTGCCTGCGCCGGGCCTCTCCTACCCCAGGGATTTGATCCAGCACAGAGGTTTTCACGTGCCCCACCTGGAGCTGACGGTGATACTCAATAGCAAACCGGTGCGTCTCCTCCTGTATTTGGCCGATAAGGGCAAACACCGCCGGCACCGCCTGAATACCAATTTCCCGCCCGTCAGGATGCACCAGCGCCCGGGTGCGGTGACGGTCATCCTTCACCATACCAAAAGCTGGAATATCCAGATTCAGCGCTTCCAACACCCGTCGGGCTACCCGCACATGCTCCAGCCCGCCGTCGATGAGCAGGAGATCCGGCAGGCGGCAAAATTTCTCGTCTCCTTCCAGGTAACGGCGAAATCTGCGGGTGAGTACCTGCTCCATGGATGCGTAATCATCAGGCCCCGCCATATCCTTCAATTTAAAGCGGCGGTAGTCCCGTTTCAGGGGCCTCCCGTTCTCATAGACCACCATGGAGGCCACAATATCACTGGCTCCCGTGTTGGAAATATCATAGGATTCCATCCGCTTGGGGGCTCCCTCCAGAGCCAGCATCCGGCCCAACAGCTCCAAAAGCTTATTCTGCCGCTCCTCTCTGGTGGTGGATCGTTCCACCTCTTCACGGGCATTCTCGTTGGCCAGCTTGATTAACTCCATCTTAGCGCCCCGCTGCGGGGTCAGCAGCTCCACCCGCCGGCCCACCTGCTCAGATAACATCCGGGTCAAGGGGACCTGGTCGGGCAACTCCCAAGGCAGCAAAATCTGCCTGGGCAGGCGGGGCCGGCCCACATAGTATTCCCGCACCAGAGAGGACAGCACCGCCTCTTCTTCCTCTTCCATGGGGGTTTCAATCAAATCAAAATCTTTGGCTGCCAGATCTCCCTGCACATAGTGGAGTACCACAAAGCAGCTTTTGGCTGTCCCCCGGAAAAATCCAGTGACGTCAGTGTCTGCCAAAGAACCGGCGACCACTTTCTGCCGGGCCCCAAGCAGTTCAATGGCACGCAGCCGATCCCGCAGCTCTGCCGCCCGCTCAAACCGAAGTTCCTCTGATGCCTGCTCCATCTCCGCCGTCAGTTCCTCTTTCACCTGCTGAAAACGCCCTTCAAGCAGTGAGACAGCCTGGGCGATTGCCTGATCATGGCGCTCCTTCAGCTCTCCGCTCCGGCAGTAGCCGTCGCATTTTCCCATGTGAAAGTTGAGGCAGGGACGCTCTTTCCCAATATCTCGGGGGAATTTTCTGCCGCAGGAGGGCAGACGAAGAGCAGAACGCAGGGCATCGATAATGGCTTGGGTGCTGTGGCGGCTGGCGTAAGGGCCAAAGTACCGCGCCCCGTCCTCCGCCGGCCGGGTAGCCAGGGAAAATTTTGGGTAGGCATCCCTCACCGTCAGGCGCACATAGGGATAGCCCTTATCATCCTTAAGCAGGATGTTGTAACGGGGCTGGTGCCGCTTAATAAGGGAGCACTCCAGCACCAGCGCCTCAAATTCGCTGTCAGCGATAATGACGTCAAAGTGGTCAATCTGGGAGACCATGGCCCTGGTTTTCTCCGTATGGGCAGCTGACTCTTGAAAATACTGGCTGACCCGATTTTTCAATGCCTTGGCTTTGCCCACATAGATGACTGTATTTTTGGCGTCCTGCATAATATAAACTCCCGGCTTCAAGGGCAGCGAGCGGGCCTTCTCTTTCAGTTCCTCAAAGGTCATAGGATCCTCCCAAAGGTCTACCTACTTAGACATATCAAAAAAGGCACCGCAAAGCGGTGCCTTTTTGCTGATGGCAAGGTTACTCAGAGAAATCAGAGGAAATCATCTTATACAATGCCTCGACCGCTTCCTTTTCATCCGGACCGTCTGCGATCAGCTTGATAGGCGTGCCCTTCACGATACCCAGGGACAGTACACCAAGCAGGCTTTTGGCATTGACCTTGCGCTCCTCCTTCTCAACCCAGATGGAGCTTTTAAACTCATTGGCCTTCTGGATAAAGAAGGTAGCGGGTCTGGCATGCAGACCAACCTGATTATTCACGACTGCTTCCTGACTATACATAAATTGTACCTCCGCCTCGTCGTTTTGTGTGACACTAGCATACCAGATTTATCCCATTCACGTCAATGACATTTTTCACAAATATTGCAGCGCAATTAAACAAAAATTGCGGTCGCTTCTCCATTTTTTATTTCATTCTCACCAAAAACTTCTCAATTTTTCCCTATGTCTGGATAACAAAGGCCATTTTTTACGGGAGAAAACGGGGGAATTGATATCCTTTCCCTTCCCCCGTCCTGAAAGAGTCTGCCCCCCCACCTTGTAATTTAACCAAATTTTTCTCCCATAAGTTTACCACTTTATCCCTTTTATTTCAGCTCTGCCACGGTCACGCCGTCCTCGCCTTCGCCGTAGCGGCCGGGTCGAAAAGATTTCACATAGCGGCTTCGTTTGAGATAGGTACGCACGGCGCTGCGTACCGCTCCGGTTCCTTTGCCGTGGATAATGGTTACAGTCTCCAGCTTACCCATCATAGCGGTGTCTAAAAAGCGCTCCAGCACAGCAATGGCTTCATCTGTCATCATGCCCCGCAAATCCACCTGGGAGGGCACTGGAGCCGTGCGCAGCGTGTGTTCCGCCCGGGTGATAATCCGGCGGGCCTCTTTTTGCGTCTGAGTCTCCCCCTCCACCACCCGAACTTCTTCCTGCTTGGCAGAAATTTTTAGAATACCGGCCTGAAGCTGCAGCGTTCCATCCCTATTTACAGACAGGACTGTGGCCCGCGTACCCATTTTCACCAGCTCTACCGTGTCCCCCGCTACTGCAGGGCGTGTGGGAGGCGGGACCTGGGGCTCCGGTGCGGGTCCCCCAATGTTTCGCTCCGCCTCATTGAGTAGGCGGCGGGCCTCTGCACGGCCGTCGTTGACCTGCTGCCAGTCCAGCTTATCCTGCTGACGTTTCAGTTCCTTCAGCTCGGACAGGGCCAAGTCACTGGCTGCCCTGGCTTCCTCAATAATGGATTTGGCCTCCGCCTGGGCCTTTTCCATCACTTTAGCCCGCTCTTCCGCAAGTTTCTCCCGGTACTCCCTCGCTTTGGAGGCGGACTGCTCCATCTCCAGTTTCAGCTTTCTGGCCTCTTCCCGCTCCCGCTCCATCTCCTGGCGCTGCTGATCCAGCCGGGTGAGTACATCTTCAAAACGTACATTTTCCGCATCTAGACGGGCGGCCGCCTTTTCAATAATATACTCCGGCAAGCCAAGACGCCGAGAGATGGCGAAAGCATTGGACTTCCCCGGAATCCCCAAAATCAGGCGGTAGGTGGGTGCGAGTGTGTCTACGTTGAACTCGCAGGAGGCATTCTCTACCCCAGGGGTAGTCATAGCATACACTTTCAGTTCCGCATAGTGGGTGGTGGCCGCTACACCGGCACCCAGACTTCTGGCATACTCGATGATGGCCGCAGCCAGCGCCGCCCCTTCCACTGGGTCAGTGCCCGCCCCTAACTCATCAAAGAGGATAAGGGAGTCCCTATCCGCCTGATCCAGAATGCCCACAATGTTAGTCATATGGGAAGAAAATGTGGATAGGGACTGGGCAATGGACTGTTCATCCCCGATATCTGCCAGCACACGGTGAAATACCCGCACAGTGGAGTCGTCTTTTGCCGGGATGTGCAGTCCGCACTGGGCCATCAGGGTAATAAGCCCAAGGGTCTTCAGCGTTACCGTCTTGCCGCCGGTGTTGGGCCCGGTGATCACCAGGGTATCAAACCGCTCTCCCAACTCCAGGTCATTGGATACCGCTGTTTTTCGATCCAGGAGCGGGTGACGAGCCCCCCGCAGGTGCAAATACTTGTCAGATAAAGTAGGCTCAGTACACTCCAGTTTTAAGGAGAGCTGTGCTCTTGCAAAGATGGCGTCCAGCCAGATGAGCAACTGGTAGTCCTCCAGGATATCCTCTTTGTGGGCGGCACAGTCGGCAGACAGTTGGGCCAGGATACGTTCAATTTCTTTTTTCTCTCTGGCTGCCAGTTCCCGCAGCTCGTTGTTGGCCTTCACCACCCCCATGGGCTCGATAAAAAAGGTGGATCCGGAGGAAGACACGTCGTGTACCAGACCTGGAATAGCGTTTTTATGTTCTGACTTCACCGGCACCACATACCTGTCAGAACGGATGGTAATAATGGCCTCCTGAAGGTATTTGGCCTGGTTGGAAGAGATTAGTTTCTGGAGGATATCCCGCACCTTGGCCTCGGCGGCCCTCATATGTCGCCGGATAGAAGCCAGCTCGGAACTGGCTGAATCAGCAATCTCTTCTTCCCCCAGAATGGAATTTGTAATGGTTTCCTCTAAAAAACGATTGGGCGTCAGTGCCTGAAACAGATGGGAAATGGGGGTTTTCTCCTCCCCTGCCCCGTACTCCCCTACGCTTCTGGCACAGCGCAGCACTGCCGCAATATCCAGCAACTCCCTGGTGGACAGGCTACCCCCCATGTCCGCCCGCTGCAGGGACGGCCCCACCGGACGCACTCCGGAAAAACCCGGGCTGCCCCGAAGTACCAGCATCTTGACAGCGGCGCTGGTCTCCTTCTGTGCCCGCTCCACATCGTCCCGGTCAGTCATAGGCCTCAGGGACAGGCAGGTCTCCCTTCCCTCCTCCGTAGCGGCACAGTCAGCCAGCAGTTCCAGAACCTGGGGCAGCTCCAGAGTTTGAATGGATTTTTCAAACAAATCGTTCATATACCAAGCTCCCATATGGAAAATCAGTGTTAGGATGCCCTGTTTTGTGATAAATTGACCCTTTCAGGAAAGCAGCAGCCGGCAGCAAGCTGTATACCTCCCTTTTTATCAGGCTATATATGCTCAGGCAGAGGAGCATCATCCTCTATCCGAACCAAAGGGCGATAAACCGTGAAATACATGGTCAAAAAGCAGGCCAGTCCACCCACCAGCTGTGAAATCGCCTCGGCCACAAACACTCCGGTGGTCCCCATCCAGATGGGCAAAATAACGGTAAGGGGGGCGTTGATAATCGCCTTTCTCAAAAGGGAGAAGAACACCGCCTGCTTAGACCGTCCAAGTCCCACAAACACGCCCTGCCCCGCCATCTGCAGCGACATGGGGATGAACAGCCCAAAGTAGATGCGCAAGGCGGGAATCCCCTTCTCAATTACCTCAGCTCCGTCATTAAATACCCGAATCAACAGGCCGGGGGCCAACATAGCCACTGCCCAGAAAGCAGCGGAGTAAGCTACGGTGACACCCACGCTAAAACGGATGGACTTGCGCACCCGGCTGTATTTCCCCGCCCCATAGTTGTAGCCGGTAACCGGCTGAGAGCCATTGGTCAGGCCGTTGACCGGCATGGTAAAGACCTCCCGCAAGGAGTTGATAATGGTCATGATTCCCACATAGAGATCCCCGCCATAGGCCTGAAGAGTGGCATTGCACACCACCTGGACCAGGCTGTTGGTCATGTTCATAAAAAAACCGGACAGCCCCAGGCTGATAATACGGGACACCCTTTTGCGCTGTAGACGCAGGCACCTAAACTGTAAACGCAGAATAGCCCTGGGGCCAGTTAAAAATTGCAGAACCCATATCGCAGAAACGCCCTGAGATATCACAGTGGCCAGGGCTGCCCCCTGCACACCCATATCCAACAGGAAAATAAAGATGGGGTCCAGAATAATATTCAGCGCAGCCCCAATGACCACCGTCATCATTCCCATGCGCCCAAATCCCTGGGAATTGATGAAGGGATTCATCCCCAAACTAATCATTACAAACAATGTTCCGCACAAATAGATGGTCATGTACTGGTTAGCATAGGGAAAGGTATCTGCACTGGCCCCAAAGAGATACAAGATAGGTTCTTGCAGTGCCAGAAAAAATATTGTTGCTGCGGTTCCAAGAATCATCAGTAATGTGAAGGAATTTCCCATTACATTTTCCGCTTCCTCATTTTCTCCATGTCCCCTGCAAATAGAGCACAGCGGGGCTCCTCCGGTACCGCACAGATTGGCCAGGCCCATGATAATAGATACGATAGGGATGGTGACGCCCAGCCCGGTGAGTGCCAGGTGGCTGCTACCCGGCAGGCGGCCCAGATAGATGCGATCCACAACACTGTATAGTACGTTGACCAGCTGGGCTGCCGTCATGGGCAGCGCCAGCGCCATAATATTGTGGGACACACTACCTTTAGAAAAGTCATTTTGAACCTGGGGCACCTCTGTTCTCCCTCTCTTCTTTCTACCTTCCGCCCTCATGCCCAAGGGACATGGATACGCCATTTATTACGGGTTTGAGTTTAGCACAATTTTTACAAAAGGGAAAGACCCTCTTTCTGTCTTTCTATCCCATAAAAAAGCCGCGGGGTGTTCTATCCCCGCGGCATGGACTTCCGTCTTTCACGGCTGTGACTGTCCATCTCCATATTGTGTAGCCAAGTACTCAATGGCCTCTACATAGCCCTGAAAGCCTTTCCCTATGATGGTTTTTTCACAGGCCATCCCGGCATAGGATATCTGCCGAAACGGTTCCCTGCTCTTCACATCGGACAGATGTACCTCCACTGCCGGTAGACCCACCGCCTTCAGGGCATCTAAAATAGCTATGCTGGTGTGGGTATAGGCGGCAGGATTGATGACAATGGCGTCCTCCTGGCCCAGGGCAGCCTGGATGCGATCCACAATAGCTCCCTCATGGTTGGATTGAAACAGATCCACTCCTATCCCAAATCTGGCGCAGGTCTCCTTAACCAATGCTGTGAGGGCCTGGTAATCCTGACGGCCGTAGATATCCGGCTCCCGAATACCCAGCAGATTCAAATTTGGGCCATTGATGACAAGAAGCTTCACAGTTCCAGCCTCCTTATAATTTCTTCTGCAGTCTCCTCCATCTGACAGTTCTCCACTGACAGGTCAGCCGTCTTCTGGTACAACGGCAATCTACGGCGGTACAACTCCTCTAAATTGTTGGCTTGGGAGATAGGGCGCCCCTCCACCGGCAGCTGGTCCACAGGGCGGCGCAGAAAAATAACCGTTGAATTTTCCCGCATAGGGCCTAGATTTTCTTCCCGTGTCACCGCACCTCCGCCCACAGCAATGACCTGCCCGGATTCCCGGCACACCTGGCAGATGGCCTCATGCTCCAGGCGGCGGAACACCTCCTCCCCATCCCTGGAGAATATCTCAGGGATAGAGCAGCCCGCAGTCTTCTCCACCAGGTCATCTGTATCCACCAGAGGCCGGCCCAGACGCTGGGCCAGAGCCTGGCCTACAGTGGTCTTGCCGCAGCCAGGCATACCAATAAGCAGCAGGTTGCGGGTGCGTCCCTCTATCTCCCGGGCAATTTCCTTTACCCGCTCATCAGGCAGGGAAATATCCAGGAAACGTTCTGCAGCCGCCTTTGCCTGGGCCACCAGCATCCCAAGTCCATTGACCCGCGCCACCCCAAGTTTTTCCGCCTGTTGGAAAAACCGGGTTCGGGAGGGATTATAAATAAGGTCAAAGGCCCCTTCCAGTTGGGGAAAACGTGACAGCTCTACCGGACAGGCATCTGTTTTAGGATACATCCCCACAGGGGTGGCGTTTACCAGGATCTGAGCGTCAGCATGTCGATCCAGGTTCTCGTAATTATCCGGCCCGGAGCGGGAAATAAAGACAATCTCACCTGCTCCCAGATCCTCCAACGCCGTACGCACTGTGAGGGAGACGCCCCCGGTCCCCAGGATTAAAGCCTTTCTCCCCGCCACCTGGGCCCCCGCCTCACGCAGAAGATAGCAAAAGCCGTCATAATCCGTGTTGTGTCCCAGAAGGGTGCCGTCCTTCCTGCGCAGAATGGTGTTCACGCTGCCAATACGCCTGGCCTGATCGGTCAAATTGCTGCAATAGGGAATCACAGCCTTCTTGTAGGGGATGGTTACGTTCAATCCGAAAAAGGCCCCCCGCTCCAAAAAGGGGCCCAGTTCCTCCGGCTTCAGTTCAACCAAACGGTAATCATAGCCGGCCAGCTTGCGGTGAATGTCCGGGGAAAAGCTGTGCCCCAGCTTCTCCCCGATAAGCCCGTACTCCAAAGGATCCTGCATCAGCAGATCACCTCATTGTATGTGCCCAGATAGCGTATCTGCTCGCTCTCAGACTCCAGATCCCGGAACAGCTTCTCCACCTCCGGGGCGTAGACGGAGCCCTCCAGGTCGAAGTAAAACATGAACTCAAACTCCCGCCCGGGCAGGGGACGGCTCTCCAATTTCTGCAGGTTAATATTCAGGGCATAGAATTTGGCCAGCACATTGTAAAGGGTGCCCGGCTTATGGGGTAGGGTAATCATCAGAGAGGTACGATCCGCCCCGGGGTAAATCTCCAACTTTTTGGAGATGCAGATAAAGCGGGTGTAATTGTTATCCTGGTCCTGGACATTCTCCTGAAGGATGTTCAGGCCATAATGCTCTGCACAGAACCGGGAGGAAAGCGCGGCTACATCCGTGCGGTCAGACTCGGCCACCATACGGGAGGCGATAGCGGTATTCTCCACCACGGTCACTTTCACGTCCTTCAACCCCGCCAGGTAACCGGAACACTGGTTGATAGCCTGTTCATGGGAGAAAACCTCTCGAATCTGGGACAGGTCTGTCCCGTGCTTGGCCAACAGATTGTGGCTCACCTTCAACCGGGCAGAGCGGACAATGGAGAAGTTGTGGCGCAACATCAGATCGTACACCGCCTTCACGGAGCCCGCAGTACTGTTCTCAATGGGCAGGATGCCATACTGACACATGCCGCTCTCCACCGCTTTGAACACATGGTCAAAGGTCTGGAAATACATAATGGTGGGCGCCTTGAAGAGCCGGTCACAGGCAATTTGAGAGTAGGCCCCCTCAATGCCCTGACAGGCCACCGTAGGCCGCTGAGGAAACAGAGATGGGGTTGCCGCAAGGGCTTTGCGAATCCCCTCATATACCTGGGAGTTTTTCCCTATCCTTCCATTTTGATAGGAGCGACTGACCGAGAGGATAGCGCGGTAAACAGACTGAGCGTAGTCGGCCAACTCCTCCCCCGCCTGATCTCCCACCTTCCCCAACAGGGCACGCTCCCGGGCGGCAGCATAAACAGGCATTCCATGCTCCTGCTTATAGTCCGCAATCTCCCCAGCGACCTCCATACGCGCCTTAAACAGCTCCACCATTTGGCGATCAATGTCATCAATGCGACCGCGCAGCTCTTCCAATTGTTCACTCATATTCCTCAGCCTCCTGATTTTGTTTTCTTTCAATTTTTATACCAATCCGCTCCATCCGGTAGGCGGGCCGGACTGTCCATCAGGGCATCCAACACGACCAGAGCTGCAGCGGCCTCCACCACCGGCACGGCCCGGGGAACCACACAGGGGTCGTGACGGCCCCGCACCACCAAGCGCTCCTCCTCCCTGCGGGACAGGGAGACACTCCCCTGTTCCTTGGCAATGGAGGGGGTTGGTTTAAAAGCTGCCCGGAAAATCAGGGGCATCCCGGTGGTAATACCCCCAAGAATCCCTCCGGCTTGGTTGGTGGTGGTGACCACCCGTCCGTTCTCTATGCCAAATGGGTCATTGTGTTCCGAGCCCCGCATTTCCGCAGCCCGGAAGCCGGCGCCAAAGTCTACCCCTTTCACCGCAGGGATACCAAACAGCGCGGCAGCCAGCCGGCTTTCCATCCCTCCGAATAGGGGACCGCCCAGTCCCCCGGGCAGGCCTGTGACCATGCACTCCACTACTCCACCTACTGAATCGCCCTCACTCCGGGCCTCCAGAATCCGCCGGCGCATCTTCTCTCCCGCCTGGGAATCCAGCACGGGCAGAGGGGCCGCAGCCAGGTTCTCCAGTATTTTCTTCGGCTCTCCAAGAGGAGAAAAGGGGCGATCCTCCACCCCGGCAATGCTCCAAATGTGCGCCCCCACCAAGATACCCCGGCGACGCAGAATCTGCAGGGCAATCCCCCCTGCGATACACAAGGGCGCGGTGAGCCGTCCGGAAAAATGACCGCCGCCCGCTGTATCCTGCCAGCCCCCATAACGCACCTGGGCGGTGTAATCCGCATGGCCAGGCCGGGGCACATCTTTCAGGCCGTCGTAGTCCCCGGAGCGCGTATTCGTGTTCTCAATCACAGCCGCCAAAGGCGCACCGCAGGTCACTCCGTCCACCAGCCCGCACAAGATCCGTGGGCGGTCCTCCTCCCGCCGTGGAGTGGAAATATCATCCCGTCCCGGTGCCCGACGGCTTAAGAAGGCGGCCAACTCTTCCAGATCCACCCGCTCCCCGGCGGGCAGACCATCTACACACACACCGATGGCCGGTGCGTGGGACTGGCCGAAAATGGACACCCGTACATGGGTTCCCAGTTCAGAGGACATCAATCTTCCCTCCCAGCATCTCATAGTGCTTCCAAAACTCCGGATAGGACTTCTCCACACACTCCGCTCCCAACAAGGTGAAGGGCGTTTCACAGGCCGACGCCGCCACTGCAGCCATCATGGCAATCCGGTGGTCATTGCGGCAATCCACCCTCCCGCCGCCGACCAGGCTGTCCAGGCCCCGAATAGTCAGGCTGTCCGGATGCTCCTCCACCTGGGCCCCCAGGGTGTTGAGGGCGGCCGTCACAGAGGAGAGCCGGTCGCTCTCCTTCATCCGCAGCCGGGCCGCGTGGGTGAGCCGGGCCGTCCCCCGCCGCACCGCCGCCATGGCGGCCAGTGGGGGTACCAGATCAGGGTATTGGGACACATCCAGCTCCACATCCCCCGGCCGGGCCAGTTTCCAGTAAAAGGGGGCAATTGCCTTATCCCCCTGGGCAGAATCAGGATGAAGACCCTGAATAGCCACCTCTGCCCCCAGGAAATTTGCAGCGTACCAAAACGCCGCCTGGGACCAGTCGGCCTCTACTGTGCAATCCACTGCCTGGTAATCCATCTTCCCTGTCATGTAAAAACACGTTGCAGCTCTGTGAGACACTGTCACGGTGACCCCCGCCCCTGCCAAGGCGTCCACGGTCATGGCGATGTAGTCCCAACTCTCCACAGGGGTGGTGGGCACAATGCGGGACGTGCCCTCCACCAGAGGCAGGGCGTAGAGAAGGCCAGTGAAAAACTGGCTGGACACGTTGCCGGGCAGACGGTACTCCCCCGCCTCCAGCCGTCCTCGCACCGTCAAAGTGCCTCCCTCTTGCTCCCAAGAAATTCCTTTCTCCTGGAACAGGCGGATATAGGGCTCCTGAGGCCGCTCCATCAGGCGTCCACGGCCGGTAAATATCCCGCCCCCGGCCAGAGCCAGGGCAACGGGAATCAGAAAACGCAGGGTGGAGCCCGACTCCCCGCAATCAAAGCGGGGCAGGTCCTTCCCGCTCCATAGCTGTCCCCCTGTCCCCCATATCCGCAGCCGGCCGCCTTCCTCCCGGCGCCACCTGGCCCCCAGGATCTGTGCACAGCAGAGGGTCGCCTCTACATCTTGAGAGAGGGCCACGTTTTTCAGCAGGCTCTCTCCTTCTGCCAGGGCGGCACACAGAATGAGACGGTGTGCCTGGCTCTTACTGGGGGGCGGAGTAAGTTTTCCTCGCAGTTTAGCGGGGACAATGGTCAGATCCATACCGGTTATCCTCCAAACAGAGGTTTCAGCAGGGCAAGCAGCTCCTCTTTCTTCATGGTGCGGCGCACTGCGCATCCCAGTTGCGTCAATAAAATTAAAGTAATGGAATCCCCTGCCCGTTTTTTGTCCAGCCCCACCGCCTGGGTCATAACCTCCCAGGGGCAGGGAATATCCAGCGGAAGCTGGTACTTGGCCAGAATATTCTGAATGTCCCCCACTACACAGGCGGGTGTGACACCCAGTGTGACGCCCAGCTGCCCAGCCCAATTCATTCCAGCGGCCACACCCTGACCATGAGTCCAACGCTGATAGCCGCCAGCCAGCTCAAAGGCATGGCCAATGGTATGGCCGAAGTTCAGCAGCTGCCGGGTTCCGGTGTCCCGCTCATCCTGAAGCACTACTTGTCGCTTCAGGTCGCAGCAGGTATAAATGACCTCCTCAATGTGGTCCATGACTCCCTGGCGGCCGCCGCACCTATCCAACAGATGGAAAAACTCCCTATTCAGAATACAGCCGTACTTGATGACCTCGGCCATTCCATCGGAGAAAATCCGGTCACTCAGGGTATTCAAACACTCTGGGTCAATCAGTACTGCGCTGGGCTGCCAAAAGGCCCCGGCCAGGTTTTTCCCTGCTTCCAGATCAATGGCTACCTTTCCGCCCACTGAGGAGTCCACCTGGGAGAGCAGGGTAGTTGGAATCTGGATATAGTCCACTCCTCGCAGCACAGTGGCCGCGGCAAATCCCGCCAAGTCGCCCACTACGCCGCCCCCAAGGGCGGCCACGCCATCCGTTCGGGTCAGCCCGAAGGCCATCATGGCCTCCCACAGCTCCACCAAACAGCGGGAGCACTTGCTCTCCTCCCCGGCAGGAACAGTGTGCAGCCCCACCTGGAAGCCGGCATCCTCCAGAGAACGAACCAGCCGCTCCCCGTACAGGGGGCCCACATGGCTGTCTGTTACCACAAACAGCCGCTGGACTCGGGGTACTGCCGCCCGGCACCTCTCCCCTGCCCGATCCAGCAGTCCCCGGTCAATTTCAATATCGTAGGGACGGGAGGTGTTTACGCGCAGGGTTCTCATTGCGTTACCTCCAGCGCGGTGGCCCGGATGGCCCGCACAGCCCGGGCCACATCCTCAAACTGCTCCGGCCGCAGGGACTGGGCCCCGTCACACAGGGCGTGGGGCGGATCATTGTGTACCTCGATAATTAGTCCGTCTGCCCCGCAAGCCGCCGCCGCCATAGCCATGGGCTTTACATACCGGGCTACTCCGGTAGAGTGGCTGGGATCCACTACCACCGGCAGATGGGTCAGCTCGTGGAGGACCGTAACCGCAGACAGATCCAAGGTATTGCGGGTGGCCGTCTCAAACGTCCGGATGCCCCGCTCACACAGGATGACGTTTTCGTTTCCTCCGGCCATAATATACTCGGCGCTCATGAGCAGTTCCTTGATGGTGTTGGCCAATCCCCGCTTGATCAGAATGGGTTTTTGCAGCTTACCCAGCTCCTTGAGCAGCTCAAAATTCTGCATATTCCGGGCCCCTACCTGGATGACGTCCACATCCTCAAAGAGGGGCAGGTGGTTGGCGTTCATAATTTCGGTGACAATGGGCAGCCCGGTCTCCCGCTTGGCCTCCAACAGCAACTCAATGCCGTCGGCCTTCAGGCCCTGGAAGTCATAGGGAGAGGTGCGGGGCTTGAATGCTCCCCCCCGAAGCATGGTGGCTCCGGCTGCCTTGACGCTCTTAGCCACAGAGATAATCTGTTCCTCGCTCTCCACCGAACAGGGGCCGGCAATCATGGCAAAGTTGCCATGGCCTACCTTCAGCTTCTGTTCCCCTACCTCAATAACGGAGTCCTGGGGATGGAACTTCCGGTTGGCACTTTTAAAGGGCTCGGACACCCGCTTGACTCCCTCCACAATGTCCAGGCCCGAGATAAGATCATCGTCCAGCTTGCTGGTGTCGCCGATAATACCGATAATGGTGGAATAATCCCCTGCCGAGACATGGGTGCGCAGGTTCTGGGATTCAATCCAGTGAATCAGATCTTGTATACGCTCCTCTTTGGCATCCTGTTTGACAATGATAATCATGGCTTCCTCGTTCCTTTCCTGTATGTGCCGGCGGACTCTCCCCACAGGCAATGAAAAAGGCCTGCGGTGAAGTGTTTTTCACCGCAGGCCTTAAATCCGATCCCTTTTTCTTACGCAAAGGAGGTCGTACCTTGATTTGCAGCAAAAAGCACTTTTACCTTGTCAGCACTAAAGCTAAAAAAGTAAAAGTAGCCATAAAAGAAAGCTGCAAACAGATTCTTCATGGGTAAACTCCTCTGCCTTTCCAAATTCCAAGACGCATCATAGCACCCATTTGGGGCGCTGTCAACTGTTTTTTTAAACTTTTTTCCCTGTCCTGGTACCCATCGCTATACCTGCTTTAAAAAGCGCAGGAAAGCCTCCTGTCCCTGGGAGGTTCGCTTATAGACGCCAGCGTGCTCCAGCACCTGGGCAAACACCAGGCCCGTCTCCTTTTGGACAATATCCAGCGCATTTTCCTTCGTGATGTGGTATTTATCTCGGAAGCCCTCCGCCCACCGGGCGTGCTTCTCCGTCAACTCATTGCCCCGCAGGTCCGAGCCATCTACCAAGGCATCGGCCACTGCGGCCAGCTCCTCCTTAAGTCGGGCAGGCAGCACCGCAAGGCCCATGACCTCAATAAGGCCGATATTCTCCTTCTTGATATGGTGGAGTTCACTGTGGGGATGATAGAGCCCCAGAGGATGCTCCGGTGTAGTAAGGTTATTGCGCAGCACCAGATCCAGCTCAAAATCCTCCCCCCTTCTCCGGGCAATGGGGGTGATGGTATTGTGAGGTACCCCTTCGGTTTCGGCAAAGATGACTGCGGCCTCATCCGTGTAGCCCCGCCAGGACAGCAGGATGCGGTCAGCCAATTCTACCAGCCGCTCCCGCTCCGGGCAGGTCAGTCGGACGACGGACATAGGCCACTTGACAATGCCCGCCTTCACGTCCTCAAATCCGGGAAAGGTAACGGGGTACTCCACAGGGGCCTTCTCCATGGCGAAGGTGTACCGCCCACCCTGGAAGTGGTCGTGAGCCAGAATGGAGCCGCCTACAATGGGCAGATCGGCATTAGAACCTACAAAATAGTGGGGGAACTGGGCTACGAAGTCCAGCAGTTTTCCAAAGCAGGCCCGGTCTATCTTCATGGGTGTATGGACACTGTTGAGACAAATACAGTGCTCATTGTAGTAAACATAGGGGGAGTATTGGAGGAACCAGGGGGCAGCGTTAATCGTGATGGGAATAATGCGGTGGTTCTGTCGGGCGGGATGGTTCACCCTCCCGGCGTAGCCCTCGTTCTCCGCGCACAACTGACAGCGGGGATAGCTGGAGGCAGGCAGGTTCCGGGCAGCGGCAATGGCCTTGGGATCCTTCTCCGGTTTGGACAGGTTGATGGTGATGTCCAGTTCCCCGTACTCGGTTTGGGCCTTCCACTGCATATCCTTGGCGATGCGGTCCCGGCGGATATAATTGGTATCCTGGCTGAACTTATAGTACCAGTCGGTGGCCGCCTTGGGCTCCTGAGCATACAGCGCCTGGAAACGGGCAATAACCTGGGCAGGCCTGGGGGTGAGCCGGCCCATAAGTTCTGTGTCAAACAGGTCCCGGTAAACTACAGAGTTTTCTGCCAGTACTCCCCGGGCGTGGGCATCATCCAGCAGCTCCTCCAGCACTGCGGCCAGATCAATCTCCCCCCACTCCTGGCCCGGATCGGTGTAACCGTCCAGTTTCAGTACATCCAGAATGGTATTGATTGCCCAGACATACTCGCTCTCTTCTATCAGCCCCGTGCGCAGGGCATAGGTGGCCAGCTTGGACACAGCGGCGTCCATCATGTCACATCACCTCAATTCAAATTGGACCGCGCCTCAGCCCTCAAAGCCGTTGGGATGGCTCTTGTGCCAGGACCAGGCAGAGGAGACGATAGTCTCCAGGTCGGCATACTTGGGGTTCCAGCCCAGGACGGTGCGGGCCTTCTCTGAGGAAGCCACCAGCTGGGCGGGATCCCCTGCCCGGCGGGGGCAAACTTCAGCGGGGATGGGGTGGCCGGTGACCTTCCGGGCTACGTCAATGACTTCCTTGACAGTAAAGCCTACCCCGTTGCCCAGATTAAATACGTTGCTCTCCCCACCTTTGAGCAGATAGTCCAGGGCAAGAATATGGGCCTGAGCTAGGTCAGAGACGTGGATATAGTCCCGAATACAGGTTCCGTCGTGGGTGGCGTAATCATCTCCGAAGATGGAAATCTTCTCCCGCTTACCGTTGGGCACCTGAAGGATAAGGGGAATGAGGTGGGTCTCCGGGTTGTGGGCCTCCCCAATAGCCCCAGAGGGATGGGCGCCGCAAGCGTTAAAATACCGCAGGGCCACATACCGCAGTCCGTGAGCCCGCCCGGTCCAGTTCATCATCTTCTCCATGGCCAGCTTTGTTTCCCCATAACAGTTGGTAGGCTGCGTCTTGTCTGTCTCCAGAATAGGCACCCGCTCCGGCTCGCCATAGGTGGCAGCGGTGGAAGAGAACACAATCTTGTCCACTCCGTGGGCCACCATGGACTGCAGCAGGACGCAGGTTCCGCACAGGTTATTGTCGTAATATTTCAGGGGGTTGGACATGGACTCCCCTACCTGGGAAGAGGCGGCAAAGTGAATGACGCCATCAATGCTCTCCTGCTCGAAAATCTCATCCATCGCCGCCCGATCCCGGATGTCCGCCTGATAGAAGCGCGCTTTGGGATGAACGGCCGCTTTGAAGCCAGTAAGCAGGTTGTCTGCTACCACTACATCCCTGCCCGCCTCAATGAGTTCATATACCGTGTGGGAACCAATATAGCCGGCCCCGCCTAAAACTAAAATTGCCATTTTAATTCCTTCCTTTCCTACCGCCTTACTTGATTACCACACAACCGCCCACTGGTCGGATATGCAGCACATGACATTTTCCACTGCCCAGCAGCGCCTCCATACCCGATTTGAAGCTGTCAAGCTTCTCCTGGGGAACAAAGGCCTGGATGGTACCGGCGAAACCGCCTCCGTGAACTCGAATGGCCCCACTTCCCTCCAGCAGCCGCTCTCCCACCGCCAACGCTATGGGAATGGCCTGCTGCCTGGGGTTGGCAATGGACCAGGTGTTCTGCAGATGGAGGGCGGAGGACAGCCCGGAGGCCTGCAGCAGCTTCAAGAAACCCTGAAAATCTCCCGTCTTCAGGGCCTGCGTCTCCTCCGCTGCCCGGCGGTCATCCTCAAAAAAGTGCATCGCCCGCAGCACCGCCCGGTCACCGCACTGTACCCGCAGGGTTGGAATAGCCGCCAGAAACTTGGACTCCGGAACCTGACGCAAATAAGTCTGCCCAAAATAGCTGGCCACGGCACCCATTTCCCTGGTAATATCAGTATAGTCATCGGTCAGGTCTGCGTGGCAGGACCCAGTGTCTACAATACACAGCACGTGGCCCGAGCGGGTAAAGTCGTACTCCACCTTCTCCACCGCCGGGGCAGCCGGATCGGCAAAGTCAATGGCTACCGCCCCGCCCACTGAGGACCCCATCTGGTCCATCAGGCCGCTGGGCTTCCCAAAATACACATTTTCCGCATACTGACCGATTTTTGCCAGCTCCACAGGATCCAGCTCCCCGCCACAGCAGAAGTCGTTGATAATATTGCCCATGAGTACCTCATAGGCAGCTGAGGAGGATAATCCGGAGCCGGACAACACGTTAGAGGTGATAAAGGCGTCAAACCCGGTCAACTGGTAGCCCAACTCTTGTATCTTTGCCGCTACCCCCCGTACCAAAGCAGCAGAAGTGTTGCGTTCCTCCTTGCGGGGAATAAGCTTATCCAGCTCCACCGCCAGGGCGGGATACCCTTCTGACACCACACGGATTACCTGCAGTCCATTGGGCGCCGCACAGGCCAGCATGTCCAGATCCACACTGCCGCACAACACCCGTCCATGCTGATGATCCGTGTGATTTCCACCAATTTCCGTACGGCCAGGGCCACTAAACAGAGCAACCTGGACCTCTTCAGCGGGGGTGAAGCGCTCCCGGAAAGACTCTACCACCCGGAGGGCACGGGCACGGGCAGCATCCAGGCTGCTGTCCGACCCATCCAAAGCATACAGCTTCGCCAGAATTTTATCATGCTCTCCTGCAGACAGAGAACGCAGCAGCGCTTGACAGGAATACATGGGCACTCACCTCATCATTCTTATTGATTTCAGTATATTTAATTTTTACTAAAAATTCAACCTCAATTTTTTGCTTTTCTAAACTTCAGCGGTATGCACAGAAACAGGCATCCGTTTCTGGACATCTTCACAGGCGAACCTGGGCACTGCTCTCCCGTACCACCAGAGAGGGAGGCACTACTACCTTGAGGGGAAGGGTGCGTACCGGCTCTTTTCCTGGCAGGACAACCCGTTCTCCCAGAAGGCGCAGCGCAGTATTGGCCATTTCCTCCACATGTGTGGACACAGAGGTAAGGGGGGGATCCACCAGGGAGGATTTGGGTGTATCATTAAAGGAGACCACAGACACTTCTCTTGGCACTGCCATCCCGGCCTCATCCAGGGCCCGGAGAGCTCCAATGGCACTCTCCTCATTGGCACACAGGAAGGCAGTTGGGCACCGCTCCCCAGAGGCCAACAGCTTCCCAACAGCCTTAGCAGCCGCCTGGGTCTCCATGGGACAGTCCACCAGCCGGGCCTCTTTCAATAGCCGATGTCGCTCCATCAACTTCAAAAACAGCTGTCGGCGCACCTCCGGTGCACGGCGGCGATAATCATCCAATTTATAGGTAGGACCGATAAAACCAATGCTGCGGTGTCCCAGTTTGGTTAAATGTTCCAGCGCCAGGGAAATCCCTAATTCATAACCTAAAACCACCGAATCAAACCGCTGTTCAAAGGGGGAGGAGTCCACAAAGACTATGTTGGAACACAGGGATGCCATGGATTCGATCTGACCCGTGGTAAACAGGCCGATTGCTACAATACCGTCCAGCCGCTCCCCCTCTGGCGGCACAAACCCCTCTCCCCTGCCCTCCAGGGTCAAACAGGTGTACTTCCTGTCCATACAGCCCTGTCGGACAAAGCTGCTTAAGTACAGGTAATAGGGGTCGTCCAACTGTTGGGCGGGGGTAAGCATCTCCGCCACCCCAATGCGCAAAAATCCCTTGGGGGTTCGTCCCCGACGGCTGCGGGTAGCTGTATAATTCAGCCGTCCCGCCTCCTCCAGCACTTTTCGCCGGGCCTCCGGTGTGACCGACAGCGAAGGATCTCCGCTGAGTATCCGGGAAATGGTAGCGGGCGAGTACCCCGTCCGATCCGCCAACTCCTTTAAGGTTGCCACAGGCCTTCCCTCCATAATTTTTACTAAAATTAAAATACAGTATTTTCTTCACTTTGGCAAGGGGGGAGATTTCTTTTTGTATGAAAATCTGCTACAATCAATTCTACCGTAAAAGAGCTTGTCAGATTAAGGAGGTCCTTTCCATGAACCAATGCCGCCGCCCCTTTGGCGTCACTAGCAAGGGGGAACCTGTTGAACTTCTCACTCTTGACAATGGCACTTTCTCCTGCCAGATCATAACGTTCGGCGCTGCTTTACGTGCTGTGTACGTGCCGGACAGAAATGGCTGTCCAGTGGATGTCGTGCTGGGATATGATACACTGGAAGAATATGAGACACAGGACGGCTATCTGGGGGCTGTGGTAGGCCGCTTTGCAAACCGTATTGCAAAAGGACGCTTTTCTCTCAACGGGCACAGCTATATCCTGGCTACCAACAACGGTCCCAACCATCTCCACGGTGGGGTAGTTGGTTACTCCTACCGGGTGTGGACAGTTGAGCAGCTCACCAGTTGCCGTGCAGTACTCACCTTGGACAGCCCCCACATGGAAGAGGGGTACCCGGGGCACCTGTTCCTGCGCGTCACTTATGAGCTGACGGGAAGTACTCTCTCCCTGCACTACCAGGCTCAGGGAGACCGGGATACCCTATGCAACCTGACGAACCACAGCTATTTCAATCTGGGTGGTCACAATTCCGGCTCTGTACTGGGACAGCTGGTGCAGCTGCATGCCTCCTACTACACCCCCGCCGATGAGACCAGTATTCCCTATGGGACCATCGACCCAGTAGAAGGTACCCCCATGGATCTGCGCACACCTACCTCTATCGGCGCTCAAATCCATCAGCCCTTCCGCCAGCTGATTCTGGGCAATGGCTACGACCACAACTATGTGGTGGACGGACCCATGGGCACGCTACGGCCGGCCGCCTGGACCCACTGCCCAGAGACTGGTATCACCATGGAGACGGAAACCACCCTGCCCGGTCTGCAATTTTATACTGCTAACTTTATTCCTGCCCATCGCAGGGGCAAAGGCGGAGCACTCTATGGCCCCCGCCACGCCTTTTGTTTGGAGACCCAGTTTTTCCCCGACTCCCCCAACCAGCCCGCCTTCCCCAGCGCGGTTTTAAAGGCGGGGGAACACTACGACCATACCACCCAATTTACTTTTGGCAGAAAATAAATCCCCCCCTCACCATCTATAGGTTCTGTGGTCCGGACATCTTTGTCCGGGCCTCTTTTTTACTTGTTTTTGGGGCTGTATCCTCATGCCCCCGGATAAAAGTCTTCCAGGTTGCTGCCCGTCACCTGCTGATAAGGCAGCCAAATATAGTGTTCCTCCTCCAGCTCCACCCTCTGAGCCGGATCCTCCCCTGAGGTCAGGGCAAGTATCAGATCCAACATCGCTCTGGAAATGCCCCCCGCATCGTTGTGCACGGTTCCATATAACGTTCCATCGGCCACAGCCTCCAACGCAGGCGTTGTGGCATCTACACCCACCACCAAGGGAAGGCTCCGCCCCGTCTCCAGGAAAGCGTCAATGGCCCCCAAGGCCATATCATCATTGTTGGCAAAGACTACTTCAATTCCATCTCCAAATTCGTCCAGCCACTGCAGCGTCTTTGTCATGGCCTGTCCCCGCTTCCAGTTGGCCGTCCCACTGACAAGTTTTTCTACTTCAATGCCGGCCTGTGTCAAAGTCTTTACAGCATATTCAGTGCGCAGCATCGCATCTTGATGCCCCGGCTCACCCTCCAGCATCACGTACTGGAGCACCCCATCTCCGTTGCGGTCCAGATCTGGATTGGAAAGCCATGCGTCCACGACAATCTGTCCCTGGAGAACACCTCCCTCCTCTGCCCTGGCGCCCACATAGTACGTCTTCTCCCACCGCTGGATATCCTCCAGCACAGGCTGACGGTTAAAGAAAATCAGCGGGATATCTGCCTCCTCCGCCTTGTCAATCAGGACTGCTGCCGCGGTTCGATCCACAATATTTACACACATCACATCACAGCCGCGGCTGATAAACTGGTCCACCTGATCCAGTTGTGTGGTCTGGTTACTGCGCCCATCGGCAATAGAGAGGTTGATTTTTATCTCACCCTCTGCCTCCTCTTCCTGCGCCATGCGCTCCAATTCCTGGGCTATAGTAGCAATAAAGGTGTCATCCTGGGTATAGAGCGCTACACCTATGCGCAAGGTGCTTTCCTCTTCCTGTCCCCTTCCACAGCCGGGCAGTAGCGGCAACACAGCCACTGCAAGTGTCAGCAGTAGAAGCCTAATTGGTAACGGGAAAGAGTAGCTTCTGGTTATCCGGTTCATAAATATCCTCCCCTCGCAGCACAGTGAAGGGCAGTGGATCTGCCTGATACGGTTTCCTCTGCGCTGCATGGACTGCCCCCTCCACCGCCAGGTAACCGGCGGCAAAATCGCTCCAGGCGGCTACAGCTGTCACCGTCTCCCGTTCCAGGTAGGCAGCAATTCTGGAAGTCACTCCCACACCATACAGCATCTGCGACAGGCCTACATTTTCCTTATATTCTGCAGCCCGCTGAGTGGCTGCCGGCTCAAAGACCATGACCTGTCCGGCCCCCGTCTGTTTCAGCAAGTCTGGCAATACAGAAACCAACTCCTCCACAGGGCACTCAGCTGCTTCTACCAATACGCCCGCTTCTTCCAAAGTTTGGCGGGCCGCAGCCAACCGTTGAGACACCCCCGCGCTGGCTGGTGCCGTTTGGATGAGGAGCACAGGGCTTCCGGCCCAGTCCTCCAATGCACACTGAGCCAACTCCTGTCCTAGAGCCTCGTTGTCCGGAGACACTGTGACGGCTGCCCCCTCTGCCCAAGACTCCATTGTAACCACAGGCAGTTGTTCCGTTGCCAACGGCTGGCCGCTGTCAGCGGGAACTACTACCATTACATCTGCTCCTCCTTCTGCTTCCCTGGCTATCAAATCCGCCTGCTCTGCGCTGTCATTTGCAGATGACAGGGTCAGAAAGCGCAGCTCCGCCCGCAGTTCCCCTGCGGCCTGCTCCATCCCAAGACGGGCGTTGGACCACAGGGTACTGTCCGAATCCCGCAAAATAACGGAAAGCTCCACCGGGGGCGTACTGGTGCGGGTAATGGTCAACTGGGGCAATACCAGTGTTAAAATGACCGCCGTTCCCAAAGCCACCAGAATGGTCAGCTGGATGACTACATTGCGTTTTTGTCTCATGGGGTTTCCTCCCTCTCATAGGGGGCCACCCCGGCCTCGTCCAGGGCGGGCAAGCGAATGCGGACTGTAGTTCCCTCGTCCGGCTCACTGAGGATAGTCAGTCCATACTCCGGGCCAAAGGTCAGCCGGATGCGCTGGTGTACGTTGCGTACTCCAATTCCGGAACCGGTGGTACGTACATCGGGGCGGTCATCATCCAGCAGGGAAGCTGCCACCTCCGGGCGCATTCCAATCCCGTTATCCGTCACCTCAATGAGCAAATCATCCCCCTCCCGCCGGGCGGTTACGGAAATAATTCCATCCCCCTCCGCACAGGTCATGCCGTGGTAGATGGCGTTTTCCAAAATGGGCTGCACAATAAGCTTCAGGGTGAACAGGCCCTCTGTCTCCGGCTGGGCAGTAATCTGGGTGGTGAACTTATTCTTATAGCGGATCTGCTGAATATTCATATAGTTCCGGGCGTGTTCCAGTTCATCGGCCAGGGGAATCACGCTTCTGCCCCGGCTGAGGGAAATGCGGAACAGACGGGCCAGAGAGGTAACCATTTGAATGGCCTCCTCGTACCGGCCGGCCTCTGTCATCCAAATGACGGAATCCAATGTGTTATACAGGAAATGGGGATTGATCTGGGATTGAAGCACCTCCAGTTCACTGCGCCGCTTTTGCCGCTCCTGCTGAATAATATCATTCATCAGATGACGCATGGTAGAGACCATGGAGGAGATGGAGTGGCCCAAACGCTGCACCTCATAGCACCCCTCCTGTGGGATTTCCACATCCTCCCGTCCCGCCTCCAATTCCTTGATGGCCTGTTCCAGCCGGCGTATTGGATCAGAAATATGGGCAGAGATGCGGAAATTAAGGAAGGCCATGAGAAATACAGAAAACAGCAGTAGAGACAAGCCAAACAGGAACGTCTGCCGCACGTCGCCTCCAAGGCCCTCCCTGGGTACTACACCCACCAGTTTCCAGCCCGTATACCCTACTGTCTTTACAATCACCTGCCGGTTTTCGTTCTGGAACGTCTCTCCATGTACTCCATCCCGGTAACCTGCCGCCGCCAGGTTATTCTCTTCCCACAGTCCGGCATAAATCAGCTGTTGCTTGGGGTGATAAATAAGCTCTCCACTGGCATCAATGAGATAGAGGTAACCGTCGTTTGAGAGCTCCACATCCCGACACACCTGTTCAATTCCCGCAAAGCTCATATCTACCAGGAGCACTCCGCTCTCTGTGCTTCCCTCCCGGGTCAACTGCACATAGCGGCTGAGGGAGACCACCCACTGGTAACGGTAATCAGGATCCTCAAAAATATTCTGGATATGAGGAGCAGAAAAGTGGAGATTTTCCATCTTTTCCATCGCCGCCTGAAACCACAGACTCTCCTGGGGAACTGCAGAGGCCTTCAGTCCTGACAGGGGCGACGCAGCCACCAACTCCCCCTCCCCGTTGAACAGGGCAATGGACACCAGGTCATCCCGGTTTTCCTCATACAGAAGTTCCAGCCCCGGCATCAGGTCATCCTGGGCAAGATCCGCATCCTTGATGACCCGATAGTACACAGTGTCCGACACCCGCATCATCCGGCGTAGGTAGCTGTCCAAATTCATATTGACCTGGGACAGCACTCTTTGACTGTTGTCCTCCACCAGCATCTCCGCGCCGGCGGAAAAGCGCCAGGAGAGACTCAGCCCCATAAATACCATGCCTACTACCGCCACAGCCGTAAAAGACAGGGAGATTACCATCTGGATGCTCATCTTCCCATAGCGCCTGGCCATTCGGCCGGCAAACCCTTTGACAAAGCTTCCCACTGCGTCTCCCCCTCTTTCCCGGCACCCAGGGCACAGCCCCCTATCTACTCTGCCCAGCCCGGAACTTGGACGGTGTTACTCCAAAATGGCGTTTAAATACATAGCTGAAGTAGTTTGGGTCCACATATCCCGTCTTTTCCGCAATCAAATAGGTTTTTTCATCTGTCTCCCGGAGCATCTCTGCCGCCCGCTCCATCCGGAGTTCTGTGACATAGGCGGTAAAGCTCATCCCTGTCTCCCGTTTAAACAGCGTGGAGAAATAGGCAGGAGACAGGTGGAGATAATCGCACAGCGTTTCCACATTCAGATCGCCGCTGTCAAAATTTCGGGCAATAAAATCCTTGGCCCGTTCCACTGTTTTCCAGGCTGAATCCGTGCGCTGACGCCCCAACAGTTCCCGCAGCCTCAAGCAGCGGCTGTTCAGCCACCGCCCCAACTCCTCCAGGGAGCTGAAATCCGTAATGGACACCACCCCCGTAAAGCCCGGGCCAAACACATCCTCCACCTCTGCACCGCCGGAACGGGCCAGTTTAATAAGGCACGTAACAATTTCCAGGAAATACAGATGGCATTGGGAAAGGGAGAGCCGTCTCTCCCGTACCCGGTCCAAAAGTCCGCGCACCATCTCTTCCACCTGGCTCTCACTGCCCAGTTTGACTGCCGCAGCTAGGGTGCGCTGGTCTTCCTCCTCCAAGGACAGGCGCAGGGAGCGGTCTGGCTCCAAATCACCGATGTAGATGGCCCGATCTCCCCCAATCAGCACCCGGTAGTCCAGCGCGGAACGCGCCTCCTCTACCGAGGCATGAAGTTCCCCCGGACCCTGGCACGGAAGACCGATACCAACCGTTAAAGACATTCCAAGATAACTATGGGACAGGGCACACAGCCGTTCCATCTCCTCAATCAGAGGGTAGATCTGCTCTTTCCCCTCCAAGCAAGCCAGCAGGGCCACTGCATCGTTATACAAAATGGCCCGTACCGAACAACCAGGCAAAGTAAAGTGCTCCTGAAGAAAGGCCCGCACAGACAACAACAGCAGTTCGTCCCGTTCCACCTTTCCTGCCTCACTCATGCCATCCACCTGAACCAGGGCAGCCGTCCAAGTGCCTTGAGGAAGCTCAATCTCATATCGAACCGCCCGATCCTGGATCTGATCCTGGCTCACCTGTCCGTCCAGCAAGCGGGTGTAAAACAGCTCCCGCAGTACAGGCAGGCTCTCTTCATAGCGGCGGCGCAGGGCCTCCATGTCCCGACGTTCCAGGCGTTGCTCATCCAGCTGATGCCGCAATTTCTCCAGCACTGCAGCCAGCTCCGGAGCGTTGATGGGTTTCATGATATACTCCGATACTCCCATGCTTACTGCCTGCCTGGCGTACTCAAAGTCATCAAAGCCGGAGAATACCACCATCTTTGCCGCTGGCAGGGGCTGCTTCAGGCGCCGGCACAGCTCCAGTCCGTCCATAAAGGGCATCTTGATGTCGGTAAGTACCACATCTGGCTTCAGCTGCTCTGCCAATTCCAGGGCTTCCGCCCCGTTTTCCGCCTCTCCCACCAACACAAAGCCCAGGGCAGACCAGTCTATTTTTTGGCTGATTCCTACCCGGATTTCCTCCTCATCGTCTGCCAGCAGCACGCGATAGGGCTCCACGAAAGTTCCCTCCTTTACCATAGTATACCATAGCTCACTTCATTGTGGAATAGAAAAGGGCGCCCGCCTGCAAACGCGGACGGACGCCCCGGCAACTCCATCTGTTTATTTCTTAACCAGATACTTGCGCATATCCAAAGCGCAGGCAAACAGGATGATGCCGCCCTTAACCATATAAATCAGGTCCTGAGGCACATAGGCCATGTTCAGCCCCACGAAGATCAGGCGCAGCAGCAGCACGCCGATGATAATGCCCCGGATCTTACCGATGCCGCCTACAAAGGAGACGCCGCCGATGACGCAGGCTGCGATAGCGTCCAGCTCGTAGTTAAAGCCGGTGTTGGCGGTGTTGGAGCCGATGCGGGCGCCCTCCACGAAACCGGTCCAGCCGTACATGGCGCCGGCCAGGGCGAAGACCAGGATGGTGGTCATAAACACGGTGACGCCGGAAACCCGGGCGGCCTCTTCGTTGGAGCCCAGAGCGAACATGTTCTTACCGAAGGTGGTCTTGTTCCAG
>CALWYD010000108.1 GCA_944385675.1 uncultured Oscillospiraceae bacterium | reverse complement strand
AGGAATCATCAACATTGGGCGTTTGGGAAAATTCAATCCGGATTTTCCGGGAGGTACATGAGCTGCTCCGAGGAGGTGTACAGAGCCACCCCCCAGAACTGGCGCACCAGGGTCAGCTGAGCGCCCCGCTCCTCCGCAATGCGCATGGAGTCCTCCAGCTCGGCGTCCCGAATCAGATAGACCGCCCGGTCGTTGTCCTCTGGTTCGTACAGATCCTGGGCATTGATATACCCCAGGACCTGATAGGGGCTCCCATACCAGGCGCCGCTGGTCACTTTCCCGTCGGTGTAGCCGGCCACCATATTGGCAAAATCCCAGCGGCCATAGAGCAGCTCAAAGTCCTGGTTCATCAGCTCGCAGGCCACCTGATACCAGACGTTGATGGGCTTAAGGAGGGAGGTGCGCATGTTGGAGACATAGCTGCCATACAGGTTGAACAGCGCCAGGACGCACAGAGCAGCGGCCACCGCCCGTTTTCCCCAGCTCCAGGAGAGACGCTTCAGGAGGGAGACCACGGACAGGCTGATCAGCACATACCACATAAACAGATAGACAGAGCGCAGCTCAATGCTCAGCACCAGGCTGCTGGAGAGCACAGCCAGCAGACTCAGCACACACAGAGCGGTCAGCACGTCCAGGGGGGCGGCAGCCTTGGCGGCCTCCCGGTGCCGGACCCACTGATACCCAGCGACGGCCAGGTTCAGCACCGTCACGGCAATGGTTCCAAAGCAGAATAGGAGCATGAACCAGGTGGGGCCGTAGTTGTCCAAGTAGCTGAGACCGGTAATCTGTCCGACGGCCAGGACAATGTTTTCCAGGTGTCGGGAGAACTGGTCCGGAGAGACGAGCTCCACAGAGCCATAAATGGTGGAAGAGGGCACATCCAGCGCTCGAATGGCCAACAGACCCGCCAGATTTGCTGCCACGGCGCCCAGGGCACGGACAGTGGGCTTCCAGCTGCGGGAGATTTGTCCCGGCAGAAGAAACATGCCCAGAATCCGCAGGACTTCAAACGCCAGCAGGGGCAGCGCCATGATGCAGGTCTGTCGCAGACTCTGCATCCCGGTGGCGAAGCTGAGTACCAAGCCCAGCAGAAAGCCGGGACACAGCAGCCTTTTTTTGCAGAAGAGTCCGTGGAGGTAATCTCCCCACACCACGAAGATGGTCAGCAGGTAACAGGCGTAGTAGCTGGCCATGACGAAGAGCAGCTGAGCCTCCAGCTTGTAGTACAGATCCATGGACAGAGCGGCCGCCACCAGTGCCACTGCCGCCGCCAGAATCTGGCCAAAGCTGAGGAAGGGGCGCAGCATCCACCACAGCGCCAACAGCAGAAAAGCGGTCATGGCTGTGGTGGCCAGGGCCATGGCAAAATTCATGCTCCCGGTCAGACCGTAGAAGAGAGCGGCCAGTACGGGGGTGGCAATCACATAATACTGGTTGCCAAAGACCCATCCCTCGGGAAACAGGGTCTTTTGCTCCCACATATACCGGGCCACCAGCGTGTCGCCGTAGGTGTCCGCCCCCATGAACCAGGGCAGACCGATGAAGTTAATGACAGCAAAGACAGACAAATACCCAACCAGAAGAAGGAAAAGGGCGGTGACCCACAGGGTTTTCTCATGGGAGAGCAGCTTTTCCATGGCTCAGTTCACTACTCGAAACAGGTAAAATTGCAAAATAGCCCCATAGACGGAGATACGGAAAGGACGAAGGGCGGCAGATTGGGGATGTGTTTCCCTCCGGCGGTGCAGAAAGGGGTCAGCCGTTGAACTGGCTCATGGCCCGCTCTGGCCCCTCCCGCAGAAGGCACTCCACCGCATCAGCAGCCCGCTTCACCGCCGCGTCCATCGTCTTTTTGTCCTCACCTTGAAATTTTCCCAGAACCCAGTCGGCCAGGTCATAGTCCGGGTGAGGCTTTTGACCAACTCCCACCCGCAGGCGGGGGAACTGATCGGTGCCCAGATGTTGGATAATGCTTTTCAGGCCGTTGTGCCCTCCAGCGGAGCCTTTTAGGCGGATGCGCAGTTTTCCGGGGTCCAGAGCGGTGTCGTCGGAGATGACCAAAATGCGCTCCGGGGGAATTTTATAAAAATCCGCCGCCGGGCGCACCGCCTCCCCGGACAGGTTCATATACGTCACTGGCTTCATCACCAGCGCTTTCTCTCCAGCGATGGTAAGCAGATTGGTGAGGGCCTTGAATCTCAGCCTCTGGATGGGGGCGCTCTGCCGCTCCGCCAGCTCGTCCACCACCAGAAAGCCCACGTTGTGGCGGGTGCTTTCGTACTTCTCCCCCGGATTGCCCAGGCCCACAATAAGCCAAGCTGCGCCGTTCGTTTTTGTTGAGAAAAACATAGAGTTTCTCCTTCTGTTGTGAAAAATGATCCCATAGCTGCCCTTAAAGAGCGGATACATCCCCGGATTTTGAATCCGCAAAATAGGGGCGGACACACAGGTCCGCCCCTACGGCGAGTTTCAAAATTCCGGCCGTCGCGGCGCGCCCGGGGCAGCCGAAGGCTGCCCCTGACAAATCCCTATTATGAGAACAGCCGGGAGACAGAGGTCTCCTCGTAGATATGGCTGATGGCCTCTGCAAACAGGTGGGCCACAGAGATGTACCGAATTTTGTCGCATTTCATGCCGGGACGGGGCGGAATGGTGTTTAGGAAAACGACCTCCTCCAGTACGCTGTCATTGATACGCTGGATAGCGGGGCCGGAGAGCAGGCCGTGGGTGGCGCAGGCGGTGACGCTCTTGGCCTTGCCAATGTCCACCAGGGCCTTGGCCGCGTGGCAAAGGGAGCCGCCGGTGTCCACCATATCGTCCAAAAGGATCACATGCTTGCCGGTGACGTCGCCGATGATGTTCATTACCTCGGAGGAGTTGGCCTTTTGGCGGCGCTTGTCCACGATAGCCAGAGGCATCCCCAGCTTCTGGGCAAAGGCCCGGGCCCGGGCCACGGAGCCTACGTCGGGGGAGACCACCATGGTCTCGTCCTGAATAGCGGCGTACTTGCGGAAGAACTCATTGACAAAGATAGGGGAGCCCAGCAGATTGTCCACCGGAATAACGAAGAAGCCCTGGATCTGGTTGGCGTGCAGATCCATGGTCAGCACCCGGTCTCTTCGGGCTGGGACATAACGGCACGGCACGTTACGAGAAGCTGCGCGAACAGCTCGAGGCGATGAACGAACTGTACGACAAGATACTGGGTAAGGAAAAGGAAAGCATCACCTTCGGCGGGGGA
>CALWYD010000107.1 GCA_944385675.1 uncultured Oscillospiraceae bacterium | reverse complement strand
CCAACGCCGCCTTAATCCCTCAGAAACTGGTGGAGGGCGGATTGACCCGGGAAGCGGCCGTCTCCCAGTTTGGAGTGGTGTGCGGCATGACCCTGCCCATGCTGGCCCTGCCCACGGTATTTTTGGGGCCACTGAACTTGGTGCTGGTTCCCCGTCTGGCCCGGGCCTGCGCTCTGGGACGGCGGGAGGAGGCGGGGAGGCTGGCCGGGCGGGCCATGTCCGTGGTGTCGTTGCTTACCCTGCCTGCTATGTCCCTGATGGTGGTGCTGGGCCCTGACCTAGGGCAGGCCATGTTCAATCAGCCCCAGGTTGGGGAGTATTTAATCCCTTTGGCAGTCACCATGGCGTTGAGCTGCTACTGCTCCGCCCTGGGAGGGGTACTCAACGGGGTGGGCAAGCAACGGGCGGTGGCCGCTGTCTCCCTGATAGGGGGCGGCGTCCAGCTGCTCTTTACATTGGCCCTGGTTCCCCTACCCGGGGTGGGGATGGGGGGCTACGTGGCGGGGGCCTGCGTGTCCGCAGGACTGGAGATCCTGCTGTGCCTGAGGCTGGCGGTACGCTATGCCGGGCTGCGCCCGGCCCTGTTTCAATGGTTGGCCGCACCTGGCCTGGCCTCTCTGTTGGCTGCATTGAACGCTAATTTGCTGCTCCGGGTCCTGAAGGACCAGGGAGTCCCACCGCTGGCGGCAGGACTGTGCAGCTTGGCCTTTGCCCTGGTACTCTACCTGGCAGCCCTCCATGCTCAGGGAGTGGAATTCCCGGTGCTCGTCAGAAAAAGGACAAAAAAATAGCCCCCTGTGGGGCGTCAGGGCGACCCGTTCCCGCCCTCCGGACAAAGAAATAACCCTTGACTGCCCGTTTCGTAATCCGCTGCAGCCAAGGGTTATTTCTGTGAACTCTTATTATCTAACATCATATGGTTACCTCTCTTTCTATTGAATCGCCACATACCAATCATTTGCTCGGCTTCACTTGAACCAATTCTCAACCTGATTTATAACCGCTTTTTTTCGGTTTATCTCCTCATACGTGAGGCAACGGACGTTGGAATGTTCTTTGGATCGCCTGCTTTTGTGGTATGCGCATACCCTGTGTCAAATTGCCTGGTCTACATTCTGATCGGATGTGGCTTCTGGGTTCTCCTTTCCTGGGTCAGGGTTCCTTGCTGGTTTGCTCAGGTTCCTTTCCATGGGTAAGGGTACTTGCTTGGTGCCGCACCATGGTTCGATCGGATGCGCAGTTCTTAAAATTCTGGTGTTTTTTACATTTGACCTTGCATTCTGACGTCAGGTGCTGGGACTCTACTTAGTACATTGGACTCATCCTTTCTGGATATAATGTACCACAGAGATGGCCATATGTCAACACCTTTTTGTATATATTTTAAAATTATTTTTTTAAAATTACAAGTCGAATTTTGGAATCTTGCAAAACGGAAAAAACTGGGCCCCGAAACTTCGGGGCCCAGAAAAAACTCAGGGCTGCGGAGGAGGGGGGTCATCTGCCAGCGCCCGCATCCAGCGGTAATAGGGCTCCAGAAAGCGGAAGCCTGCTATCACCTGGTCATAGAGCTGGGCAGTGAAGAGCAGGCCTTCACAGTTGTGGTCACTGGACAGGGTGATCTGCCGGCGGTTATACCAAGGCGAGAGGAGAGGACCTGGATCCCCCTTGGGCCGTTTGTAGGGTTCCCCCTCCAGGACAAACTCTTTCTGGCGGGCCAGCCGCCGAGCCAATGTCTCCAAAGGTTTGGGATCCCGGTCGATACGGGCCCGCAGCTTGGCCATAGTCAGGGGGGTGGGGTCGTAGCAGCCCATACCGTAGCTGTAGTACTCCGGGGCTAATTCAAAGTAAAAGCAGGGCACTGCCCCCTCTTTCTGGCCCGGTCGGCGCAGAGTGAACCATAGGTGATCCTTGTAGGGCCCCCGGCCGTGGAGCCGTCGGGCATCCCGGTAGATGCGGCTGACCTTCAGACTCAGCCCCAACTTGGGATACTCCTCCTCCATGGCGGCCGCCGTCTGGGCGGCCAGGGCCCTCATAGGGCCATCCACCAGAGTGAGAAACTCCTCCTTGTGCTCCAGAAACCAGCTGCGCTCATTGTGGAACCGTATCCCCCAGAGAAAGTCTACGCTTGCCTGGGAAAAACCTTGAAACATTGCGGTAACTCCTTAGTATAGAGATAAAGCGGCCGAACTCAGACGGGGCGATCGCTCCCGGGGACGCTGCCTTCCCCGGGTTCCGCCCCGCCGGAGCCGGTATTTCCCGTGTCCCCGCCGGGGTCGGTAGTGCCGGTACCCGTGCCGGGGTCGGTGGTACCGGTACCCGTACCGGGGTCGGTGGTACCGGTACCCGTACCGGGGTCGGTGGTACCGGTACCCGTACCGGGGTCAGTAGTCTGGCCGGGCTGGGGCGGTACGCCCCCCACCCAGGTGGCAGGGTCCCCGTCAGCTGGATTATAAAGAATCGTCTTGGGACGCATCTTGTACTTGCTGAAGCCCATGTCCTGTTTCTCCAAAAGAGTTCCGTCCTTATTATAAATGTAACGGTAGGTCTGGGCGGACCAGCCGATATAGGCGTTCTGCTTGCTGTCCACTTTGGTGGTGCCCTGGGGAATGGACTCGTCGGCCTTATACTTGGTAGTGGGGTTCACCCGGTCAAAGACATCGCTTTTTGGGACGGCGTATACACCCTCCTCATTGGTGCCGTAAATTTTCACGGTGAGATAACGGGAACCGTTTTTATCATAGCTCTCGGTGACAATTTTCACCGGGTAGTCCGTGTTGTTTTTAAAGCGGAAGTCAGCCTTGCCGTAGTAGACGGTGGCGTCCATCCCCTGGGTCACATAGCCTGTGTTGTAGGTGTGGGCATGGCGCTCCACTACCTCCAGGGAGGTGTGGAGGACAGCGTAATAGATGGTGGAGGAGGTCTGGCAGATACCGCCGCCCACCTCGTCCACAGAGTCGCCACCGGAGTACACGGGGGCGGCCAGGTAGCCCTTGTCAGCAGAGCGGCTGCCAGTGGTGTTGTTGTAGGAGAACTCCTCCCCGGGCATGAGTACTACCCCGTTGCAGGCGGAGGCGGAGAGCTTAACGTTGCTCTTGCGGTTGGCGGAACCGGATACCTTGGTGGTGCCCTCTCCCAGCAGGTCGCGGAAGAGCTTGGCCTCCAGTCCCTCCTTGGTTTCCTGGGGCTGGGTGATGGTTAAGGGGATGCGGATGGTCTCCCCCTCCTCCGCCGCATCAAAGGCAGCCTTGGCTGCTGAGACGTCAAAATCCACCCCTACTACGTGGTTGGATACTTCCAGAGTTTCCGGATCCACCTGGGCGTCCTGAGGCAGGGTGTGCAGCTCGGCGTAAAGCTGGTCAAAATCTGGTTCCTGGGGGGCAGTTTCGTGGGCAGGAAGTTCTACGGTCTGAGGCTGCTTCTCTCCGTCAGAGCCCATGGATGCGGATACTGCCTCCCCCAAGGCAGATAGGACGGTCTCCTCCGCCGCCTGGCGATCAATGGTCACGCCGGTGACCCCTTTGGTGAGGATCAGCTCTTCCTCTTCCACAGCGTAGGAGGCATCGGTGAGGGCGCCCCCCACCAGCTCGTCGGCCTCATCCATCAGCTGCGCTAACTGCTGCTGGCCGCTCTGACTCAGGGTAAAAGAGGGGGCCAGATCGCTGTTCTTCCCCATGAGATGGCCCAGATAGGTCCCCCCCTGGAGGAAGAAATGCTCCCGGCCGGCCTGCCAGGCACTGTGGGCCCAGGCACCGGCGTCCAGCTCCACCGCGCCCCCCTCCAACCGACCGGACCAGTGGCCGTAGCTCAGGGGCAGAGACACCTGGTCGGCGGCCTGTTCCAGCTGCTGAGAGAGGACTTGGGCGGCCTCATCCTCCGTCATGCCGGACACATCCACGCCCGCTACCGAGGTGTGGGGGAAAATCCGCTGACTTTGGCCTGCCCAGGCGCACAAGCCCACATAAGCGCCCACCAGTACCGCCAAAACCGCACCGGCAATGATAAAGGCTTTTTTGGGCCTGCCTGGTGTTTTTTCCACACGTTGACCTTCCATATCCATCCCTCCACGCCCCGCCGGAGGGCAGGACGATATCTGTTTTTCAATGGGCGGCAGGATGCCGCGCCTAGGGTATTATATCACCCTTTTCCCGGGGATAGCAATTACAGAACAGTTACAACTCCCCCGGGAGTCGGAGAAGCAAAAACAGAGGAAGAAAATTACCTGCTCCGGGCATTTACATTTTCCGCCGGCCGCTGTATGATAATACAGGAAATGCCGGCGGGAGTTTCTTCATGGAATTTTAAGGAGAAATCAATCTTCTTTTGACCGGGATTTGCTATGCTGAAAAAACAGTCTGACACAGCACGCGGAGGGAGCCCCATGTCGAACAATGCAGCCCGCTCCGGCGGGAAAAATGACCTATCCTATTGGGTTGTAGCCATCGCTCTGATTATTACGGGGGTGGCTGCCCCCATCGGCTTTTTAATGATTGTACTCAAGCTGCTGAGTGGGCGCAGACGCCCCGCCGTCCAGGGCCGCCACCCCTATTATGTGCAAAAGGAGGGGCAGGAACCGGTGGGAGCCCGCACCTCCGCAGCTCCTTCTGCCCCCAGGGCCGGGCGGGAGCAGGAGCTGATTGCCGCAATTGCGGCCAAGGGAAAGAAGCTGACCGTTGTGGGAGGTATTGTAGCCGCTGTCTTCGCCTTTGTCATTCTCACCAGCCTGGGGGATGCGGTTTACTGGCTGATGAACGGAGAGCCGGGGTGGTTTGTCTCCGACCTGATGGACATGATTCCCCTCATGTGCTTTGCGGGGGGCGGACTGGGCTGTCTGTGGGCAGGAGTGCGCCGGCGCAAGCAGGCCAGCCGCTACCGCAGCTATCTGGCCATGGTTGGCCAGCATAAGTCGGTTCCGGTCTCCCACTTAGCCAAGGCCATTGGCCGCTCTCCGGCGAAGGTGCGGGAAGATTTGGAGGATATGCTGGATGAGGGGCTGTTTCCCCAGGGGTTTTTGGATTACGGCGGGGATGCCCTGGTGCTGTCCGGGGACGGGCTGAGCAGCCAACCTGAGCCCCAACAGCCCCCGAAGGAGCAGCCCGACGCCCACCAGCAGGAGAACGCTATTTTGGCGGAGATCCGGGCGGTGAACGACGCAGTGGATAACGAGAAGCTCTCTGCTCAGATTGACCGGATTGGGGTTATTACCGCCAAAATTTTGGAGTACCAGCGAAACCGCCCGGAAAAAGCTCCCCAGCTGCATAGCTTTCTTAGCTACTACCTGCCCACCACCCTGAAAATTCTCCGGGCTTACAGCCAGCTGGAGGATCAGGAGGTGGCGGGGGAGAACATTACCTCGGCCATGTCCCGCATTGAGGGGATGATGGATAAGGTGGTGGAGGGCTTTGAAAAGCAATTAGACCAGCTTTTTCAGGGGGATGCCATGGACATTACCACCGACGTGGAGGTACTGGAGCGGATGCTGGCCAAGGACGGCCTGTCCCAGTCTCAGGGGATGACCCTGGGCCTTTAGGGGAGAATTGGGCATAGCGGCAGCGGGGGAAAATCCTGCTGCCGCTTTCCTGTGCCCCTTTTGCAGAGGAAAAGCCAAGGGGCCCCTTGCGGCAGGGGGGCTTGTGTGGTAAAATAATTTGCCAATTGAGATTTTTTGCAAGGGAGTGGACCCTTTGTCACAGTATGAATCAGAGATCAAGCGCAGGAGAACCTTTGCCATCATCTCCCACCCGGACGCGGGCAAGACCACTTTAACGGAGAAGTTTTTGCTTTACGGCGGGGCCATTGCCCAGGCAGGCCAGGTGAAGGGTAAGAAGAACACCCGGGCGGCCACCTCCGACTGGATGGAAATTGAGAAGCAAAGGGGCATCTCGGTGACCTCCTCCGTGATGCAGTTTCAGTATGAGGGGTACTGCATCAACATCCTGGACACCCCCGGGCACCAGGACTTCTCCGAGGACACCTACCGAACTCTGATGGCGGCGGACAGCGCCGTCATGGTGATTGATGCCGCCAAGGGCGTGGAGGCCCAGACCAGAAAGCTTTTCAAAGTGTGCGCCCTGCGGGACATCCCTATCTTTACCTTTATCAACAAAATGGACCGGGAGGCCAGAGACCCCTTTGAACTGTGCCAGGAACTGGAGCACGAGCTGGGCATTGACACCTACGCCATGAACTGGCCCATCGGCTGCGGCAAGGAGTTTCAGGGGGTGTACGACCGGCAGAACCGGAAGGTCATCCACTTTACCTCCAACACCAACGCCAAAGCGGCCACCGCC
>CALWYD010000106.1 GCA_944385675.1 uncultured Oscillospiraceae bacterium | reverse complement strand
CCCACCAGTCCGCCCACCACACAGGCGATGAGCATGGACAGCAGCACGTTCAGCTTCAGCAAGCTGAGGACACACAGGACGATAACAGATATGGTTACGGGGTTAGTTATAATTTCCATAAACTTTTCTCCTCTTCCTTTCTTGTTCTCGGCTTCAGTTTCCCCACACAGGTTCTCTCCCCAATACCCTCTCCCCAGTTGTTCAAAACGGCATGGCTTTTTGTCCTCTGGTTCATCGCCACCGGAAAAAGTCATGCCGCCTCTCCAAACGCTTGTGGGGTTTGTGGGTTCTTCTGTAGGTATCATACCACACTTTTTGTCGTATATCAACAAAAATATTCATTCATTTCCTACCTTATTTGTGCGCTATTTCAGCCCAGTAGTGCTGTGTTAGTGCATTGCAGTAGCAAAGCGGTATTTTTATTCATTTATCTTTGTTTATTTTTTACTTTTTTTTACTGTTCCCTTGGGGCAGAAGGGCTTTCTCTTTCCTGTCAAGACAGCTGAAATTTTTTTGTTTAAAAGCCGCCAATTAATTTTTACTTGACATTATTGCTTTTTTGCGTTAAACTGCAACGGAGCAAAGCGGAAAAGATTTTGAATGAGTATGCGGAAGGACTGGTTAAAAATGGGTATTAAGCTGGGTATGCTGGTGGTATTCTTCGGGGTAATGGTTGGCATCGGTCTGTACTGCCGGCGCCATACCACAGATGTAAGCGGTTTTGTACTGGGAGGCAGGTCGGTAGGACCTTGGCTGACCGCCTTTGCCTATGGCACCTCTTATTTCTCCGCCGTGGTCTTTGTGGGCTATGCCGGCCAGTTCGGCTGGAAGTACGGCATTGCCGCCACCTGGGCGGGCATCGGAAACGCTCTTCTGGGTTCCCTGCTGGCCTGGGCTGTTCTGGGCCGCCGCACCCGTATCATGACCCAACACCTCAACAGCGCCACTATGCCTGAATTTTTTAGTCAGCGCTTCGGGAGCCGCTCGCTGAAAATTGCCGCCGCTGTTATTATCTTTATCTTTCTCATTCCCTACACAGCCAGTCTCTACAACGGGCTGAGCCGCTTGTTTGGTATGGCCTTTCACATTGACTACTCCCTGTGTGTTATTGTCATGGCTGTACTCACTGGAGTATATGTCATCGCCGGGGGTTACATGGCTACTGCCATCAACGACTTCATCCAGGGGATTATCATGATCGTAGGTATTATTGCCGTAGTGGGAGCAGTATTGGGCAGCCATGGGGGATTTCTCAACGCGCTGGAGGAACTGGCCCAGGTGAGCGATCCCTCGGTCTCCTCCGCTCCCGGGGTGTTTGCCTCCTTTTTTGGCCCGGACCCCATAAATCTGCTGGGAGTGGTGGTGCTCACCTCCCTGGGCACCTGGGGGCTGCCCCAGATGGTACAGAAATTCTACGCTATTAAAAGCGAGAAGGCCATTGATACCGGGACTGTCATCTCCACTCTCTTTGCTGCCGTAGTAGCAGGGGGCTGCTACTTTTTGGGGGGCTTCGGCCGGCTCTACTCCGGCCAGGTAAATGTGGCCGCCGAGGGCTACGACGCCATTATTCCTGCTATGCTCTCCGGCCTGCCTGATATTCTGCTGGCAGTAGTAGTCATTCTGGTTCTCTCCGCCTCTATGTCCACGCTCAGCTCCCTGGTGCTCACTTCCAGCTCTACCCTCACTTTGGATCTGCTGAAGGGGCATGTCATCCGGGAGATGGATGAGAAACGACAAATTTTTGTGATGCGCTGCCTCATTGTGGTGTTTATCGCCATCTCCGTGGTGCTGGCCATTATCCAGTACAAGTCCAATGTCACCTTCATTGCCCAGCTTATGGGGGTCAGCTGGGGCGCCCTGGCCGGAGCTTTCCTGGCCCCCTTCCTCTACGGGCTGTACTGGAGGGGTGCCACCAAGGCCGCCTGCTGGACAAGTTTTGCCTTCTCCACCGTGGTCATGCTGGCTAACATCGGGGCCAAGTCCCTCTTCCCCGCTTTCCTCCAGTCTCCGATCAATGCCGGCGCCTTCTGCATGGTGGCCGGGCTGATACTGGTGCCTCTGGTCTCTCTGTTCACACCTAAGCCAGACCGGGCACTGGTGAACGAGGCCTTCTCCTGCTACGAGGAAAAGGTACTTGTCAGTCAGCGCCAGGCACTGGGGGACAGACAGTAAACACCATTTGCCCTTTTCAAACTAAAAAACCTGTGGTATGCTCTCTGGTATACCACAGGTTTTATCCTCTTTGATGGAAAGGTCTTTTGCTCATGATTATTGACATCCATACCCACACCTTCCCGGACAGTATTGCCGGATCCACCCTCCTTAAACTGCAGAATCTGTCCCACACCCGGCCTTTTACCGACGGAACCCAGCGCGGTCTGGCGGCCTCCATGGCCCTTGCCGGAGTAGATTTCTCCCTGGTCCTCCCAGTGGCCACAGCCCCACGCCAGGTATGTCACATCAACGACACCTCAGCACGGCTGAACCAGGAAGGTGGGAAGGAAGGAATCTTATCCTTTGGCTGCATGCATCCCGACTTTTCTGACTGGAAGGAAGAGCTGGCTCGAATAGCCAGACTGGGCCTGAAAGGCATCAAGCTCCATCCGGTCTATCAGAACGTGGACTTTGACGACCCCAGGTATCTACGCATTCTGGACCGGTGCGGGGAGCTGGGCCTTATCGTTCTCACCCATGCAGGCCTGGATGTGGGTTTTCCCGGCAAGGTAAACTGTTCGCCGGAGATGGTGCTGCGGGCGGTAGAGCAGGTGGGACCTGTTACCCTGATTTTGGCGCACATGGGAGGCTGGCGCTGCTGGGACGAGGTGGAGAGACTGCTGCCCCACACCAGCGTACTGCTGGACACCGCCTTCTCCCTGGGGATTATGGCCCCCCTGGGGGACGGCTATTACGGCCCGTCGGATCTGAAGCTGATGGACCAGGACTCCTTTATGGGCATGGTGCGTGCTTTCGGCGCCCACCGGATCCTCTTCGGTACGGACAGCCCCTGGGGCGGCCAGAAGGAAGCCCTGGAGGAAATCCGCCGCCTGCCCCTCACAGCCCAGGAACAGGCTGCCATCCTGGGGGGCAACGCCCAGCGGCTGCTGGAGCTGACTCTCTAGGGGCAAAGCGCCCGGGGGGACTCCCGGCGGCTTTATTTCCCTTTCTTGGAGAAAATCTGCGCCGCGGGCCAAATGGCCCGCGGCGCAGCCCTGTTTGTACGGGAAATTGGCTTAGTTGGAGGCGGTGTCCAGGTTGGTGTCGTCACCCCAGAGCATGTTGCGGCGCAACTCAGCGCCCACGGTCTCCATCTGGTGCTTGGCCAGCTGGGCCCGCTTGGCGTTGAAGAAGGTGCGGCCGTTCTTGTTCTCGGCAATCCACTTGCCGGCGAACACGCCGTCCTGGATGTCTTTAAGAACGGCCTTCATGTTCTTCTTGGTCTCCTCATAGGGCAGAACACGGGGGCCGGAGACATACTCGCCATACTCCGCGGTGTCGGAGATGGAGTAGTTCATAGCAGCCACGCCGCCCTTGTTGATGAGGTCGATGATCAGCTTCATCTCGTGGATGCACTCGAAGTAAGCGTTCTCCGGCTCGTACCCGGCCTCTACCAGAGTCTCGAAGCCCAGCTTCATCAGCTCTACCACGCCGCCGCACAGCACAGCCTGCTCGCCGAACAGGTCGGTCTCGGTCTCGTCCTGGAAGGTGGTCTCCATCACGCCGCCCCGGGCGCCGCCAATACCGGCGGCATAGGCCAGAGCCAGCTTGTAGGCATCTCCGGTGGCGTTCTGCTCCACAGCGATGAGGCAGGGTACACCCTTGCCCGCCACATAGGTGGAGCGGACGGTGTGGCCGGGGCCCTTGGGGGCGATCATGGTCACATCTACCCCGGCGGGGGGCACAATCTGCTTGAAGTGAATGTTGAAGCCGTGGGCAAACATGAGCATGTTGCCCGCCTCCAGGTTGGGGGCAATGTCCTTCTTATAGACGTCCGCCTGCACCTCGTCGTTGATAAGGATCATGACGATATCGCCCCACTTGGCGGCATCCGCCACGGTCATCACTTTCAGCCCGGCCTCCTCAGCGTTCTTCCAGTTCTTGGAGCCCTGACGCAGGCCTACACACACGTCGCAGCCGGAATCCTTCAGGTTCATGGCGTGGGCATGGCCCTGGGAACCGTAGCCGATGACGGCGATCTTTTTCCCGTTGAGGTAATTGATGTCGCAGTCCTTCTCATAGTACATTTTTGCCATAGTTATATTCCTCCTTCAGTTTATTATCATCATATATAGTGCTGCGCCCTCTTTCGATGGCGAGTGTACCCGTCTTTGCAATTTCCAAAATGCCGAAGTCCTCCAGCAGTCCGATAAGCGCCCCGGTCTTGTCCTTGTCCCCAAAGATGGCCACTGTCAAGGTGTCCCGGCCCACATCAATAATATTGGCCCGGAAGAGGTTGGACATCTGGATGACCTCGTCCCTGGCATTCCGGTCCACCGCCTTCACCTTAATCAGTGCAAACTCCCGCTGGATAGAGGCCCCCTCCTCCAGGATCTTCACCGCCTGGACGGGGATGAGCTTGCGGCACTGGGCCGCAATCTGGTTGACCATCAGCTCGTCCCCCAGAATTACAATGGTAATTCTGGTAATACCCGGCCTGTCGGTCTCACCAGAAACAATGGACTCAATGTTGTACCCCTTCCGTGAGAAGAGGCGGGCCACCTGGCTGAGAACACCGGGGATATCCCGGACCAGGATGGCCAGGGTGTAAAGCTTTTTCTCTGTATCAAATTCCCGCTTCATCCTGTCCACCCCCTATTTGAGCAAAAAGTCGGTGATATCGGCCCCGCCGGGCACCATGGGCCGCACCATCTCATCCATGTCCAAATGGCAGTCCAGCACGCAGCCGCAGCCCGCCTCCAGGGCGGCCTTCATGGCCTGCTCCATCTCCTGGCGGTTAGTTACCCGGAAGCCCTTGAGGCCATAGGCCTCGGCCAGCTTCACAAAGTCGGGGCCCCGGTCCAGAGTGGTCTGGGAGTAGCGCTGGTGGTAGATAAGGTTCTGCCACTGGCGCACCATCCCCAGGGTGCCGTTGTTAAACACCACCGTGATGATAGGCAGATGGTAGTGCTCTACTGTGGCCAGCTCGTTGCAGTTCATACGGAAGCAGCCGTCTCCGGTGGTGTGAACCACCACCTTGTCCGGGTTGCCCAGCTTGGCCCCGATGGCCGCTCCCAGGCCAAAGCCCATGGTGCCAAAGCCCCCCGAGGTGAGCAGCTGGCCGGGGTAGTCAAAATGGAAATGCTGGATGGACCACATCTGGTGCTGGCCCACATCGGTGGACACGATGGTATCCCAGGGGGCCAGACGGCGGATGACCTCCAGCACCTGCTTGGGTGTCAGACTCTGGCTGTCCCGGGGGATGGAGGGCTCCCGCAAGGGGAGGATGTGTTCTTTCCACTCTTTGTGTTCATACTGGGGCAGGCGCTGGTTCAGAAGCTCCAGCACCCGCTTGGCTGAGCCCACAATGTGGTGGTCAGTGAGCACGTTTTTGTCGATCTCCGAGCGGTCGATGTCAATCTGGACAATCTTGGCCTGGCTGGCAAAGGTGGCAGGGTTCAGGGCCACTCGGTCGGAGAACCGGCAGCCCACTGCCAAAAGCAAATCGCACTCGCTGCAGGCCACGTTGCTGGCCTTGGAACCGTGCATGCCGATCATGCCGGTGGTGAGGGGATGGCCCCCGGGGAACCCGCCGCCTCCCATGACCGTGATGGCCACCGGGGCGTCCAGCTTCTCCGCCAGTTCCCGGAACTGTTCATGGGCCCGGCCCCGAACCACCCCGCCGCCGCAGATGAGCAGGGGGCGCTGGGACTGGGCAAGCATGTCCGCCAAAATCTCGATATCCTCCAGATCGGGCTCCGGGCTTTTCAGCTCATGGCTGTGGGACAGAGCCTGGATACTGCTGCAGGATCGGTTCTGGGTCCAGGGGACAAACTCGTAGTCGATCTCCACACTGGGGGCGGTGACATTCTTTAAAAAGTCAATGAGCACCGGCCCCGGCCGCCCGGTGGCCGCCACCGCAAAGGCCTGGCGCATCACGTCCGGAATGGTCTGGGCATCCCGCACCAGGTAGGTAGCCTTGGTGATGGGCATAGCAATGCCGGTAATGTCCACCTCCTGGAAGGAGTCCTTACCCAGCATAGGCTCGGTGACATTGCAGGTAATAAAGACCACAGGGGAGGAGTCTATGTAGGCGGTGGCAATACCGGTGGTCAGGTTGGTGGCCCCGGGGCCGCTGGTGGCAAAGCACACCCCTACCTTGCCCGTGGAGCGGGCATAGCCGTCGGCGGCGTGGGAGGCACCCTGCTCGTGGGCAGTCAGGATATGCCGGATTTTACCCTGGTAATTATACAGCTCGTCATAGAGGTTTAAAATGGTACCGCCCGGATACCCAAATACGGTGTCCACCTCCTGCTCCAGCAGGCACTCCATAATGGCCTGGGTGGCCCGGATCTTCATATCTTGCCCCCTCCCTTCTGCACGGCAATGACCCCGGTGCGAACCACCTCCAGGATAGAGAAGGGGCGCATCATGGCCTGGAAGGTATCCAGCTGCTCCGGAGTGGCGGACAGCTCCATGGTCATGGAGGTGGGGGAGATGTCATCCACCTTGGCCCCCATAATCTCACAGATGGTCATAATGTCCTGGCGGGTCTTGTTGTTGGCATTTACCTTTAAAATCATCAGCTCCCGGCCAATAAAGGTGTTCTCCTCCAGGGTGCGCACCTTGATGACCTCAATAAGCTTGTTAAGCTGCTTCTCCACCTGCTCCACCACGCTGTTTCCGCTGTCCACAATGATGGTAATGCGGGAGACGGTGGGGTCGTCGGTAACTCCCACGGCCAGGGACTCAATATTGAAGGCCCGCCGGGAGAACAAGCCGGTAATCCGGTTGAGCACACCGGCCCGGTTTTCCACCAGGACGGAAATGGTCTGTTTCATTCCTGTCTCCCCTCTCTATTAATCGTTGGTGCCCACATCGGGGTGGACCTCACAGATAAGCAGGCAGCTCCCCTTCTCCCCCAAAAAGCTGTCCAGTGCCCCGTCCAGCTTGTCCTCGTCGGAGACGGTGATACTGGGGATGCCGTAAGCGGAAGCGATGGTCTCAAAGTCAGGAGAGCCATCCAGCGCCACCCCGAAAGGCCCGTGGTAGGGGCTGCGGCTCTGTATCTGATGTACCAGTCCCAAGGTGTGGTTGCGGAAGAGAACAATCTTAATCTCCAACCCTTCCGCCCGGACGGCGGAGAGTTCGTTCATTGCCATCTGGAAGGAGCCGTCCCCGCACACCACCACCGTCTGCCGATGGGGGGCGGCAATTTGGGCCCCCACTGCGGCTGGCAGGGCATAACCCATGGTACCCAATCCACCGCTGGTGAGCAGCCGCCCGCTCTTCTGGGGCAGGTACTTGCAGGCAAAAATCTGGTTCTGGCCCACATCCACGCACACCACCGCGTCCTCCTCCAACCGCTGACCCAGACGGCGCAGGGCAGTGCCGGGAAAGACGTAGCCCTCCCGCCGTGGGAACTGGCGGCTCAGCTCTGCCTTGCGGTAGTCCTTCAGCCGCTCCAGCCAGGTGGCGGAGTCGGTGACCGGGATGTCCCGATCCAGCAGCTGGCGCAAAATCACCTTCACATCTCCCACCAGGGGGATGGCGGCCTGCATATTCTTTCCAATCTCCGCCGGGTCCACATCAATGTGAATGGTGGCCATCCTGCGCTGGATATCCACCGGATCCACCATAGCCCGGTCGGCAGCCCGGGTACCCACCATAATGAGCAGGTCCGCCTTGGCCAGAGCCTGGTTGGCGCAGTGGTTGCCGTGGGCCCCCACCATGCCCATGTTCAGGGGGTGGTCCGTGGGCACCAGCCCCAGACCCATCATGGTCTTGACCACCGGGATAGAGCATCCTTCGGCCAGCTCCAGCAGCTCATCCCTGGCGTGGGCCAGCCACACCCCGCCCCCCGCGCAGATCAGAGGCTGCTTGGCCCGGGCAATAGCCTCGGCCACCCGCTTAATCTGCAGCTCGTTTCCCTTGACACTGGGCTTGTAACCCCGGATATTCACCTGCTCCGGGTAGGAAAACTCCCCCTTCAGCTTCTGTTCCTGCACGTCAATGGGGATATCAATAAGGACAGGGCCGGGGCGGCCGGTAGAGGCGATGTGAAAGGCCTCCTTTACCACCCGGGGAATGTCGTTGGCATCCTTGACCAGGTAGCTGTGCTTGGAGAAGGGAGCCACAGCACCGGTAATGTCCACCTCCTGGAAAATGTCCCGGCCCAGCAGATGGCTTGGCACCTGGCCGGTGATGGCCACCATGGGAATGGAGTCCATGTAGGCGGTGGCAATGCCGGTGATAAGGTTGGTTGCCCCCGGCCCGGAGGTGACCATGCACACCCCCACCTTGCCGGAAATCCGGGCATAGCCGGAGGCCATATGTCCCGCGTTCTGTTCCGTGCGCACCAGGGTATACGCAATCTCCGGGTGCTCCTTCAGAGCATCCGCCACCGGGCAGATTGTAGCACCGGCGTAGCCAAAGATATGATCCACCTGTTCCTGCAATAAGCTTTCAATTAACGCCTGCGCTCCGTTCACGGAACGTCACCTCCTGTTATATCTCTTGGGAAAAAGCAAAACGGCCTCGTCCTACCTCTTGGATAGGACGAAGCCGAAACTCCGTGGTACCACCTAAATTCGCATCGCTCGGGCGATGCGCACTCTTTGTCCCCGTAACGTGGGGCCGACGTTCCAACCTACTGGGGCCGCGCCGGTTCAGAAGGACTGCTCACGGGTGAGGTTCGGTGATGGGCCCTTCAGTGGAGCTTTCACCGCCCGCTCCCTCTCTGCACATCCAGGCATACTTACTGTCCCGCTCATCGCTTTTTGATGATTGTCCTATATCATACCCCATCCACCCCGGTTTGTCAATTCCCTTTGAGGGATTTTTCTTCTCCTCCGGGCGGTCTTCTGGGACGCAGGCTTGACAGCATTTTCCGCCCCAATTTATAATGGTTGGGCGGGAGAGCCAGCCTGTACGTTCTCTTTTCTGCTCCCCGCCTTCCATCTTATCTATCCGGGACCAAGGAGGTATGCCCATGTATGAGCTCAAGCGCTGTGTGTTGGTGGCAGATGACGAAGTCCGCATTCTGCGCGCCCTGCGGGATCTGCTGTCTGCCAACGGTTTTTATGTGCTGACAGCGGAAAACGGCTGTCAGGCACTGGAGCGCTTTGAAGCATACAGCACCAGTGTGGATCTGGTTCTGCTGGACGTGATGATGCCTCAGCTGGATGGATTCGAGGTGCTGCGCCGGCTGCGCGCCCTTTCCCCCCGCACTCCGGTAATTATGCTCACCGCCCGGGGCGGGGAGTATGACCAGCTCCAGGGCTTCTCCCAGGGAGCGGATGACTACATTCCCAAGCCCTTTTCCACCTCTTTGCTCCTGGCCAGGATGGAGGCTGTGCTGCGCCGGTCGGGACAGGAGAAGGTGGACACCCTCACTGCCGGCAGTATTTCCATCACGCCCGACCAGCGCCGGGTGGAGGTGGACGGCCGGGGGGTGGAGCTGACCCCCAAGGAGTTTGCTCTTTTGTTCTATTTTATGAGAAACCAGGGGATTATTCTCTCCCGCAGCCAGCTTTTGGAGCACGTGTGGAGCTTTGACTATGACGGTGACGAGCGCACGGTGGACACCCATGTGAAGAACCTGCGTTTAAAACTGGGGGAGCGGTCTGAATATCTGCAGACCGTGTACCGCATGGGCTACCGATTTGAGGTAAAGCCATGAGGCGCTCTCACTCCATCCGAACTCGTCTGCTGTCCTTCTCAGCCCTGCTGCTGGCCCTGGTGGCAGCCGGCCAACTGAGTTTTGGCCTGTTTTTTGCGCGGCCCTATTTTCTCCACTGCAAGAAGGTAGAGATGGAGCGGCTGTTTTCTCACCTGCGCTCCAACTACACCGACGACCCCCAGCAGCTCTATCAGCTGCTGCGGGAGGGGGAAGATGCAGACAACATCCGTATTCTCATCTCCGATGGCTTCCGGCTGGTCTACACCAGCCGACCTGTGGACGGCTCCTCCCCCGGGGGGCCGCCCCTGCCCGCCCTGTCCGGACAGGTTTTTTCCTACGACCCCACCGCCGTGGAGCTGCCCTCCCGGGGCGGGGAGGAAGCCATGCTCTCCCTCACCGGCCGCTTCGACTGGGAGGGAAGCAGCCGGTATGTACTGCTGTGGGTGATGGTGGAGTCGGTGGAGAGCAGCATCGCCCTGTTTAACCAGGTCTCCCTCTATATTCTAGCCGCCGTGCTGGTGGTGGGGGCGGCGGCAGGCGCGCTGCTGGCCCGGAGCATCTCCCGACCCATCCAGGAAATTCAGAAGGTGTCCCGCCAGGTGGCCGACCTGGACTTCTCAGCCCGGGCTGAGGAGGAGGGATCCATCCGGGAGCTGTCCGATCTGGCTGGCAGCGTCAACCGCATGGCCGGGCACCTGAGCGCGGCCGTGGAGGAACTGAAGACGGCCAACGCCGCCCTGCGCCGGGACGTGGATCGGCAGAAGCAGCTGGAGCAGATGCGCCGGGAATTTGTGGCCAATGTCTCCCACGAGATGAAGACCCCTCTGTGCCTGCTGCAGATGTACGCGGAAAATCTGAAAAACAATGTCTCCGGCATCGACAAGGACGAGTACTGCGACATCATCATCGACGAAGCCCAGCGCCTCAACCAAATGGTGGGCAGTATGCTGGAGCTGTCCTCCATGGAAAATGGCCTGTCGGCCATGGAGCCCGTCCCCCTGGATCTGGGGGATCTGTGCCGCAGCACCCTGGAGCGCATGGCCCCGGTGCTGGCCCGCTGCCGGGTGGAAGGGCCGGGAGCGGGGGAATTCCCCGTCCTGGGGGATCCCAAGTACCTGGAGATGGCCCTGGGCAACTTCCTCAGCAACGCCGCCGCCCACACTCCGGAGGGCGGACGGGTGGCCGTGTCCCTGGAGCGCACCGGCACATGGGTGCGTCTGACGGTGTTCAACCAGGGCGACCCCATCCCCTCCCACAGGCTGGAGCGGGTGTGGGACAGCTTCTACAAAGTGGACGAGGCCCGCACCCGCTCGGAGGAGGTACACGCGGGCCTGGGCCTGGCCATCGTCAAGAGCATTATTCAACACCACGGGGGCAGCTGTCAGGCGGTCAACCAGCCGGACGGAGTTGCCTTCTCCTTCTCCCTGCCCCAGCGGCAGGAACTTCCTCCCGCTCCCCAGTGAACGTTCCCTTCAGGCGCCCGGCGGCTGCGTGCCGCCGGGCGCTTTTTATAATTTATTCAAAGTGCCACCATAATTCCATCACAACTGCCGGATAGGATTAGGAGAGGAAGCGGCCCGCCGGGCCGTTTCTCCATCATGATCAACCGGGAGGCCTGTCCATGAACACCATCGATACCCAGCCCCTGACTCCTGTGCCAGATGGCAAAAAGCCGGAAAAATCCCCCTTTTCCGCTTTGAGAGAAAAACTTCCCCGGCGGACCAAATCAGCTTCCAGGCAACCGGGTAGAAAACGTTCCCCCAAAAAAGTTGTGCTTTTGACCCTGCTGGCTGCAGTGTTCATTGCCGGTGCAGTGGGAATCTATCGGCTGTTCTTTGCCCAGGAGGAGCGGATCGCCGTCACCGGTACCACCACTTACGGCGCGCTCAACGAGGCTATCGAGGGCTCCGGCACTACCACCCCCGCTGACTCGGTAACCTATGAAATTACCGGCACTGTGCTGGAGTGGAATGTAGAGGCCGGGCAGGAAGTCAAAACCGGAGATTTGCTCTATGTGCTGGACTCCTCTGAGGCGGAGGACCAAATGCTGGAGTACGAGGTGGATTTGGAAGACCTGTACGAACAGCGCAGCGAGATTCAGGAGAGCATTTCCAACCAGCGCATCTCCGCCTCCTTCAACGGCCGTGTGGAAGACATTCAGGCTGAGGCGGGCGACAACGTGCAAATCGGCACGGTACTGGCCACCCTAGTGGATGACAGCGTCATGAAGACCACCCTCTACTTCAGTTACAACTATCAGGATGATATCCGGGTTGGCCAGACGGTCACCGTCTCTGTGCCCGACCAGATGCTCTCCCTGGCGGGGCAGGTCACAGACATCCAATATGTCAACTACATTACCCCCGAGGGAATGAAATGTTTTGCCGTCACCCTGGAGGTGGAAAACCCCGGCTCCCTCACCCAGGGCACCACAGCCTCCTGTTGGCTGGAGGGGACAGACGGGCAGCTTATCTACGCCGTGGCGGACGGCACTTTGGATTACCTCCATGAGAAAACCATCACGGCCCAGACCTCCGGTGAATTGACCGGGGTAAATGTGGTGGACTACCAACAGGTGAGCGAAGGGCAACTTCTCTTCACCATAGATGCCTCCGGCTACGAAACCCAGTTGGAGACAGTGGAAAAGCAGATTGAAAACTACGAAAAGAACATTGCCGAACTGCAGGAGGAGATCGCCACGGAGTACACCCGATACTCAGACATCGACGGCACGGTGGTCTCCGCTGAATACGCCACCAACCGCATGACCGGCCAGGACGTGGGCAGCGTGGTGGTCTATAACCAGGAGTCTATGGAGATCTCCATCAACGTAGATGAACTGGACGTGGACTACCTGGAGGTGGGGATGCCGGTGACCATATACCGCACGGCCTCCTCCGGTACGGTGTACTACCAGGGTGAGCTGACCTATCTGAGTCTGGAAGCCACCGCCGGAACCAGCGGCGTATCTACCTTCGCTGCCACCATTACCATCACTCCCCTGGAAGGGCAGGAATTTGACCTGTCCTCCGGCGTGACGGTGTACTACTCCATTGACACCAGCGGCAGCGGAGAGGGCACTGAGGAGACCGTACTGGCTCCCCTCAATGCCCTTTGCACCTACGACGAGGGCTACTACCTGCTGATCCAGGCGGACAGCCGGCCGGAGAACGTCATCGACCCCGCTGAAGTGGGCGGCAGCGTCACCGACTACCCGGAGGGCTACTACGCCGTCCCTGTGGAGGCGGGCAGCTACAATGAACAGTATGTCCAAATCCTCTCCGGCGCGGAGGAGGGGGCCACTTTGTTCCTGCGTTACCAGAACGCAGCGCCCTCCGGGGGGGACACCACCTCCGACGGCGGCGAGGAGGAGGGCGGATCCGGCTTCCCCGGTGGCGGTGAGATACCCGACTTCGGCGGCGGCATGCCCGACTTCGGCGGCGGCAACATGGGTAACATGGGCGGCATGGGCGGCATGAGCCGGGGAGGCTGACCATGAGCTTAATTGAAATTCGCAGCCTCTACAAAATTTA
>CALWYD010000105.1 GCA_944385675.1 uncultured Oscillospiraceae bacterium | reverse complement strand
CCTGCGGCATCCTGCTCCCAAAGCAGGCGCGCTACCAACTGCGCTACACCCGGATATGAAGTTGTGGGGTGGCCTGGGCGTATTCTCCCAAAGCAAGCGCGCTACCAACTGCGCTACACCCGGTTATAAAGTTTTCTGATTGTGGTCAAATATGGGGTCAGCGCCGGTTTTTGACCAGTTGCCGGCGAGGGGTAAAACTCCGTCGGCTTTAGCGTCCCAGAGCTTTCCGGGATTTTGGAGAAGTGCGGCTCGAACTCCGGCCTCATGCTCCCTAAAGCAAGCGCGCTACCAACTGCGCTACACCCGGATATAGATTTTTTAACTGCGGTAAATATGGGACGCAGCCACTTTTCAACAAAATTTTCCACTTAAAGGTGTCCCACCTCTAGCGGTGCTGTGTCATAAGGCGGAGGGTAGGTCTGCTGTTCATGGGTAAGGCGCCAAACTATAGCCCACCGGGGAAACGTACACATTCAGTTGCACAGCGCTTTTGATGGACAAGCGGGTGACATATCTTTCCTAAGACGAGATATCAACTGGATCGCACCCGAGATGCTCATTATTTTGCATGATAGCATGAGAAGAGAGAAAAATCAAGCTTTTTCTGGCAGGAGTTTTGCTGAGTGAAAGGACGCATCTACGTTGTCCTCCAGAGGCAGGCAGGGCAGAATTTTGAAAGGGAAGGGCAATTTTAAAGTAACATTGTCCGGTGTTAAGGATTGCAAGTATTCTCTGGGTGTGATAGGATAAAAACCTATGTAAAATACGAATATACAGATGGAGTGATCCCCATGAGAATGCGGAAAAAGCCAAACTTGGATCTTCGGATGGAGAGATGTGCCCACCTGCTGATTCAAAACCCGGAGGAATATCGGGGACGTTGGCGAGCGTTGATGCCGGAGGCCACGCAACTGAGATTGGAGTTGGGCTGCGGAAAAGGCCGTTTTACAGCCCAGACAGCCCAAGAAAACCCACAGGCTCTTTTTGTTGCGGTGGAGCGGGTGCCTGACGCCATGATTGTGGCAATGGAGCGGGTACAAACTATGGGGCTGCGTAATGTCTTTTTTGTAGACGGAGACGCAGCCCGGCTGCGGGACTACTTCCAGCCGGATGAGGTGGATTTGCTGTATATCAATTTTTGCGACCCCTGGCCCTCCAGCCATCACGCCCGGCGCCGGTTGACCCATGAGAACTTCTTGATTTTATACCGGGGTATCCTGCGCCTGGGAGGAGAGATCCAGTTTAAAACAGACAACAGCCCTTTGTTTGAATATTCCCTGTTCCAGTTTCCCAAAGCAGGGTATCAGCTCTCACAGGTGACCCGGGATCTGCACGGACAGGGCATGAGGGGAATCATGACGGACTACGAGGAGAAATTCTATAACATGGGCATCCCCATTAACCGCTGTGTGGGCACGAAAATTGCAATGAACCCGGAACCGGAATTCCATCCAATTCCCGGACCCGATAAGACCCGCAAGGCGGAAAAACCCCAGGATATAACCCAGCAGTGAAGCAAATGCCATCAGCAAAACCAGAGGGCGTTTTGAAACCCAAAACGACAAGCGCGCCTTGGATAGACAAAGAGGATTTTCAGTGGGACTATTCTATTCTCCAAAGAAATTTGCTATAATACCCTCAAGGGTCAAGACGGCAAGTTTCTATCCTGCTGCGCCCTGTGGGTTAGGGGGAAGAGGGGACAGGTCTCCTGGTAGCGCTATCCCACCTGCTGCCACTGGAGTAGTGGGGCAGACGTGTCCCAGGTTTCTTGTTCTGCCGTTTGTTTGGAATTTATGTTCAGGAGGTCTCCATGGATCAGTTTGCGCACCTGAGGGAAAAGTTGTTCCGATGCTGCCCCACACTGGAGGTTCGCACCCAGGAGCCCATGTCGCGGCACGCCTCATTCCATATTGGGGGGCCAGTCGCGCTGATGGCGCTGCCTCGCTCGGAGCAGGAAGCCCTGGCCGCAGTGCAGACGGCTCATGAGCTGGGAATTGAGCCATTTTTTATGGGGAATGGTTCCAATCTGCTGGTGTCTGACCGGGGCGTTGAGCGTTTTATTATTAAAATGGTACCAGGTTTGGAGCTGTGTCAGGCGGAGGACAGCACAATAGAGGCGGGCAGCGGGATTTCTTTGGCAAGATTGGCAATTTTTGCCCGGGATCGGGGCCTGGCAGGGCTTGAATTTGCCCATGGGATCCCCGGTTCTCTGGGCGGCGGAATTACCATGAATGCGGGGGCATATGACGGGGAGATGTCCCAGGTAGTGCGGGAAGTCACTTGCCTGACTACCCAAGGGGTGCGGCAGAGGGTGGAGAGGTTTGAATTCGGATACCGCCGCAGTGCGTTTTCCGATGGGAAGCGCCTCATCCTAAGCGCAAAGCTGCAGCTGAGACGGGGAGACCCCCAGGCAATCCGAAGCAGGATGGAGGAGCTCTCCATCCGCCGCCATGCTAAGCAGCCCCTGGAGTACCCCAGCGCAGGCTCTATGTTTAAGCGGCCGCCCGGACACTTTGCTGCCGCTCTGATTGACCAATGTGGGCTGAAGGGGCTGACGGTTGGGGGAGCTCAGGTGTCCGAAAAACACGGGGGATTTGTGATTAACCGGGGAGGCGCCACCTGTACCGATGTGCTGAAGCTGGTGGAGCAGGTTCATGAGCGGGTGCTGGCTCAGACCGGCGTGGAGCTGGAGATGGAAGTGAGGGTGCTGGAGTAAGGGCCCCGCCCACTTTGCGATATGGTTCGGGGAGGGATGGAAGATGGAATTTGTTATTATTTCCGGGCTGTCAGGCGCGGGGAAGAGTAAAGCGGCCTCTTTTATGGAGGATATGGACTTCTTCTGTGTAGACAATCTGCCTGCCCCTCTGATTCCAAAATTTGCGGAATTGGGCATGGCCGGGTCGGGGGAGTACGACCGGGTAGTATTGGTCACTGACATACGCGGCGGCCCCAATTTCGACAGCCTTTTTCAAGCGCTGGATGATTTGCGGGCGATGAAGTGCGCTTACCGCATCCTGTTTATGGAGGCCTCCGATGAGGTCATCATTAAGCGATATAAGGAGACACGACGGAGCCACCCCCTGGCTGAGGCTTGCGACAGCCTGGAACAGGCCATTGACATGGAGCGGCGGATGCTTTCCCCGCTGCGGGAGCGGGCCGAGTACATCATTGACACCTCTAACTTGTCCACTGCTAAGTTAAAAGGGGAACTCCGCCGCCTGTTTGGCAGAGGCGGGGTGCTGGAGGGAAGGATGGACGTGAGGGTGACCTCCTTTGGATTTAAGCACGGGGTGCCCATGGAAGCGGATCTGGTCTTTGATGTGCGGTTTTTACCCAACCCCTACTATGTGTCGGAGCTGCGCTCCCTCACTGGACTGGATACGGGGGTGTGGGACTATGTATTCAGCGCAGAACAAAGCCGGGAGTTTTTAAGCCGGCTGGGGGACTTTGTGACCTGGCTGCTCCCCAGATATGAGGAGGAAGGAAAGACGGCCCTGGTCATCGCCATCGGTTGCACCGGCGGACACCACCGCTCAGTGGCCATGGCCCACGCCCTGGCGGGGCTGCTGTTGGAGAAAGGGTATCCCGTCTCGGAAAGCCACCGGGACCTGGGGAGAAACTGACCCGGAAGCCGGAGGAAAGGAGCCAACCATGTCAAATACCATTCCAAACCTGCAGCAGTGGGAGCGAGGCCCCAAGATTGTGGCCGTGGGCGGCGGTACGGGGCTGTCTACCATGCTGCGAGGGCTGAAAAAATATACCAAAAACCTGACTGCGGTGGTGACTGTGGCGGATGATGGGGGTGGTTCCGGCATGCTGCGACGGGACATGGGGATGCCCCCCCCGGGGGATATTCGCCACTGTATGGAGTCCTTGGCTAACACCGAGCCTATCATGCAGCGTCTGCTGACCTATCGCTTTACGGAGGGCAGCCTGGCGGGTCAGTCCTTTGGCAACCTGATTCTGGCGGCGCTGAATGGGGTGACCGGCTCCTTTGAGGAGGCGGTAAGACAGATGAGCCAAGTGTTGGCCATTACCGGCCAAGTGATCCCGGTCACCAGTGCGGATGTGCAGCTGGAGGCGGTGTTTGAAAACGGCGCCCGGGTGGTGGGTGAGTCCAAAATATATGCCTGCAAGAAAGAGCAGGACTGCCGCATTTCCCACGTAAACCTTATTCCCAACAGACCCAAGCCCCTGCCCGCCGCTCTGGAAGCCATCCAAGAGGCGGATCTGATTTTGTTGGGGCCGGGCAGCCTGTATACCAGTATTATTCCCAACCTGTTGGTAGACGGAATAGCCCAGGCCATCGCCGATGCCTCTGCCCCCAAAATTTATGTGTGCAACATTATGACCCAGGAGGGTGAGACGGAGGGATATACCGCCGCCGACCATGTGGAGGCCCTGCTGGTTCACGGAGTACCGGGCATGCTGGATCTGTGTCTGGCCAATTCCGCCCCTGTCCATCCCGGATTGGTGGAGCGCTATCGGGAGGAGGATGCTGCCCCCCTGGTACTGGATGAAGAGCGAATTTCAGCCATGGGCCTGGAGGTTGTGCAGCGGCCCGTGGCCTCAGAGGAGGGAAACTACGCCCGCCACGACCCAGATAAGCTGGCCGCGGCCATTTTGGAGCTCTACCGGCAGCGCGCCATGCGGATTTTCCGTGGCGAACGGCGGTACATATTGGAGGAGTGACCATGTCGTTTTCTGGAGATGTGAAAACGGAGCTGTGCCGCGCCCCATTGAACCGAAAATGCTGCGCCCAAGCAGAGTGTTATGGGATATTCCTTTACTGCAATACCTATACTCCCGAAGAGATCCGAATTGTCACGGAAAATCGGGCCTTTGCCCAGCGCCTGCCTGCCTTGCTGAAAAAGGCGTTTAAGCTCTCCTTTGACCGTTTGCCGGAGGGAGAGGGAAAACAAATTTTTTCCATAACCAGCCCAGAGAAGCTGGCGACGGTACAGCAGGCCTTTGGGAGCGATCCCGGGTCGCTGGCGCTGCACATCAACTTCGCCGTTTTGGAGGAGACCTGCTGCCGGCTTTCCTTCCTGCGGGGGGCCTTCTTGGCGGGCGGCTCTGTGACCGATCCCAGAAAGGGGTATCATTTGGAGCTGACTACTTCTCATTTAAGCGTCAGCCGGGAAATGCTGGCCCTCATGCGGGAGATGGAGCAGGAGCCCAAGTCGGCCCAGCGCAAAGGCAATGCAGTGATCTATTTTAAACAGAGCGACCGGATTGAGGACTTCCTCACGTCCATTGGGGCTCCTCTATCAGCGATGGAAATTATGAATGCCAAGCTGGAAAAGGATTTGCGGGGCAGCGTCAACCGGCGGGTGAACTGTGATGCGGCCAACCTGGACAAGGCCGTGGAGGCTGCCATGGGACAGGTGGAGGCCATTCGCCGCTTGGAGGAGGAGGGGCAGCTGGCTCTTCTGCCGGACAAGCTGAGGGAGGCCGCCCTTTTACGTCTGGCCCATCCGGAGGATACCCTGTCACAACTGGCAGAGCAGTGCGATCCGCCTATTACCAAGTCTGCACTAAACCACCGGCTGCGCAAGTTGGTGGAACTGGCAAAAGAGGAACGTCAAGCCTGAGAAAGGAGCCGGGATGTCCTGCGGTGACCGTTCATTCCACGCACCTATTGTGCTGAAAGCTTTGCCGGAGCGGCTGGCGGCGGGGCTGTTGTGCTGCGGCTTTTTTGGCCTGGTGCTTTTGCTGCTGGGTGTGGTAGGGAGATGGATTGTTATGGGCACCGCAGGAGCTGCCCTGATACTGGCAGGCGTTCTGTGGACCCTGTACCGCAGAAGAGAGGAAATTATTTTCGAGACCGACCGGGTGGTGGTCAAAACCCCCTTTTCCCGGAAAATGTACCCCTACGAAGGGATGAGCTTTCTCCTGCGCCATTCCTGGACCATGACTTTCCGCCGGGGACTGGTGGCGGGAAGCGGATTGGCCGGGGTGGCCATCCAGCTGCGCCGGGGACAGCGGGTTGAGGTGACTGTGCCCACCGACCGGTTTGGGGGCAAATCTGTGCGGGAGGCCATCGATTTTTTGTCCCGCCTCCCCAACCAAAAGCGCTATTTGTAAATAAATCCGGTGAGAAAGAGAGAATGGCCATGAAAGCAGTATCTTTCCGCCCGGCTGTGCCGGGGGATGAGGCTCTAATTTTGTCCTTTATCCAAGCGCTGGCGGAGTATGAGCACATGTCCGACCAGGTGGTGGCCACCCCGGAACTTCTCCGGGAGTGGATTTTTGAAAAGCGGAAGGCGAAGGTCATCTTTGCCCTGGTCGGGGAGAAGGCGGTGGGCTTCGCCCTGTTTTTTCACAATTTCTCCACCTTTTTGGGCCGGGCGGGACTCTATCTGGAGGACCTGTTCGTCCTGCCGGAGGAGCGGGGCCACGGTTACGGGAAGGCCCTGCTCAAGCACTTGGCCCACATAGCGGTGGAAGAGGGCTGCGGGCGGCTGGAGTGGGCCTGCCTGGATTGGAATACCCCCTCCATTGACTTCTATACCAAGGGCATGAAGGCCGTCCCTATGGACGAGTGGACGGTGTACCGCCTGACGGGGGAGACGCTGGAGCAGGCGGCACGGTGAAGCCGCGCTTCCGGTTGGAATGGTGCATCGGAAAGGAGCATTGAGATGTCCTTTGTCCACTTACATCTGCATACGGAGTTTTCCCTGCTGGACGGGGCCTGCCGCATCCAAAAGCTGGTGGAACGGGTCAAGGAACTGGGGCAGGAGGCTGTGGCTATTACCGACCACGGCGTCATGTACGGTGCGGTGGACTTCTACCGGGCCTGCAAGGCG
>CALWYD010000104.1 GCA_944385675.1 uncultured Oscillospiraceae bacterium | reverse complement strand
AAGCAGTGGAAAAATAAGCCCCTTCCGCTGTTCCATACCATAGGACATGGTTTGGGTCACCAGGACATTGTGAAAACGATCTACTGTCAGACCGGGAAATTGATCCGCCTCGCCGAAAATAATCCGGCAGCACTCCAGATCTTCTGGTTCCAGAACGGTCTTTCGGTATGCCCAGGCATATTCTATCCGGCGGCGCCAAAACTCCCTGTCAAATTGATCGTTGGCATTGCGGCTGAGCAGGCGGATGCGGATTTTGCTGCACAAGCTGAGCATACCAGTGCCCAAGTAGCTTCCCCGTCGGCTCACCACATCCACCAGGGCGCCGTTCTCAGGAGAAGTGGTCGGCCTCTGGAGGATCTCTTCTTCATAAATCCACGGATGTCCAGCGGTCAGGCTGCGCTCTCCCTTAGGCGTAATTGTGTACACAGGATAGGGGCGCTGTCGCTTCATAGCTGATTCTCTCCTTCCCTCTGTGGGAGAATATTTTTTCCATTATACCACATGTGGACATTTTGTGCCACGGTTTCCCATCAGGCACAGCTGAGGTCCTATAAAAATGCTAAAGACAGGAGGCAGACAAGTCATTATGGAAATTGAACGAAAATGGCTCACCGACGGCTGGCCAGAAGGTGCGGTCCCCACTCAGATTATTCGGATGGACCAGGGGTATATCTCCCTGCACCCCACTGTGCGCATCCGCAGAGAGACCTCTGGAATGCTAACCCGTCATATTCTCTGTTTCAAGGGGAAAGCAGACCCGCAGGGGCTGGCCAGAGAAGAGATCGAGACCGAGATCTCTCCCGACCTGTTTGCTCAACTGGAGCCATTCTTCGGTCGGCCCCTTATCGGGAAAGAACAAAGACGCTATTCCCTGGGGGGAGGTCTCATCCTGGAAGTCAATCAGGTGGATCCAGGCCTGCCCAAAGGCTTCTTCTATGCCGAAATAGAATTTGCAACACGGGAGGCGGCCCTCTCCTGGGAGGCCGGCCCTTGGGCAAATTACCTAGCTCGGGAGGTAACTGGACAGCCCGGCCAGAGCATGGCGGAGTATTGGCGTCTGACGCGGGGAGAGCCCTAGCCAGCTCCATCAGATTTCCATTTTGTGTACTCCACCTCTGCTGGGCCAAGAACATGAAAGCGGGGGATAGGGCAGCCACAAAGGAGGGCAGACATTAAGTATAGTTCTCTAGGTGATAAATGGGTATTTTGCATAAATTTTGATTCAGTGATATAAAACGTATTCCTTTCACCTAGTTTCTGTGAAAAAAATATGATATAATATAAAAACTAGGAGATTGGAGGCCACTGCACAGGGCGCCCCTCACCAGTTTGGGAGGGGCAGTGTAGGAGGCGCGGGATGAAAGAGTCCTGGTTGTCACAGAACCAATGCGAGGTTGGGGAATTGTCATTCCTCTTCTGCGGGAGGCAAAGCTGTGCGCCCGGTGATACGGTTGGGCCAGCAGTCCGCGATCACCATCTGCTCCACTTCTGCCTGTCCGGCCGAGGAGCCTATCAGGTCCATGGACACAATTACTCCATCGGCCCTGGAGAGGGTTTTCTCATTTTACCTGGTGAAGTGACCTCCTACCAAGCAGATCAATCTGACCCCTGGAGCCACATTTGGGTGGGGTTTGACGGGTCCCGGGCAGGAGAACTTCTGCGCAGCTGCGGACTTGGCGCGGACCACCGGGTCTATCGCTGCTCCGCCTCTGACCGCCTTGACCACTGCGTTCGAGAGATGATGCGCTACGAGACCGCCGGTCGCGGCCACGAGCTGATGCTTCAGGGTGCGCTGTACTACTTTCTAGGCTGGATTGCCAGCTCCTCTGGAACCGGTCTCCACCGGAACAGAGAGGCGGGAAAGGAATATGTGGAACTGGCCACGGAATACATCCGCAACCACTTTCAGGAGGATTTGACCGTGGCAAAGCTGGCCCGGTATGTGGGATTGAATCGCAGTTACCTCACCACGGTATTCCAAAACGTCCTCCATCTGTCACCCCAGCAGTTTTTAATGCGGTTTCGAATGGCGCGGGCCGCCCAGCTACTGCGGGAGCATGTACTTTCGGTCTCCGAAGTGGCCCGCTCCTGCGGCTATCCGGACCCCCTGACCTTTTCCAAGGCCTTTAAACGCACCATGGGGGTCACGCCCTCCCAATATCGGCGCGGCGTCAGAATGGAGCATATGCCCGCCAGAGCCGCAGAACCCAAGTTGGAGAGCTGCACTGTTTAACTCGCTGTGTGCAACACGGCGTCTATCCCCCTCTCCCTCTTTATGAACCGGCCGTTTAGCGGCCGGTTCAATTTGTCAAAAATGCGTCAGAGCCGTTTTTCGAGTTTGGCTGCACAAAATTTTTGCCTGGATTTCTTTCAAAATGATCGAAACAATTCCTGAGAAGCCACATTTCCGAGGCATGTGTCCACGGGAATGACGGAGTTTTATCCCGTCGTCTGCGGACGGCGGAACTCCATACAGGAGAGCTTTTTCATCAGTTGACGGCCGCCTAGCGGCCGTTTTTTGTTTCCGAAATACAGAAATCCCCATCGGTTGGTCACAATCTGAGGCATATGGTCGTATACCAGGTGAAAGGAGGATGAGGCCATGACAGAGTGGACACAGCCCCACCAGGCGGAGCGGTTCATCCAAGCATATGCTGACCCCATTCTGCGGATATGCGCCGCCTATTCCCTAGGGCGTTCAGATGCCCAGGACATCTGCCAGGATATTTTCCTCACCCTGTTGGAGCAGAACCGGAGCTTCGATACGCCGGACTATGAGCGGGCCTTTATCCTGCGCTGTGCCATCAACGCCTGCAAGGATATTTTGAAGAGCAGCCGGCTTCGCTACACCGCCCCTCTGGAGGCGGCGGAGCACATTGCCGCTCCTTCACATTCGGAGGAGCACCCTGTCTGGCAGGCAGTAGAGGCATTACCTCCGCAGGAACGGGTCCTGGTATACCTATTCTATTGTGAGGGCTTCCGCTTAGATGAGGC
>CALWYD010000103.1 GCA_944385675.1 uncultured Oscillospiraceae bacterium | reverse complement strand
ATGACCTCGTTGTAGCTGTCGCTGTACTGCATGGCCACCTCGGCCATGGAGTCCTCCCGCTCCCCCGCCATATAGATCACCTGCTGGTGCAGGGGGGTCTTGTTGCGGTTGATATAGGAGACAAATTCCCGGATGCCGCCGTCGTAGCACATGGAGTCGCTCTGCTCCTGGCCAGGGCGCTCATCGGTGATGGTAATGCGCAGGCCGGCGTTGAGAAATGCCTCCTCCCGCATGCGGGTGTGGAGAATATCATAGTCGAAGACAGTGTCTTCAAACATCTCAGGGTCGGGCTTGAAGATGACCCGGGTACCGTGCTTGTCTGTGTCTCCCACTATTGTCATGGGCTGGGTCACAAGGCCCCGGGCAAACTTCATCTGGTAGATTTTCCCATCCTTGTATACCTCGGCCACCACCCACTCGCTCAGGGCGTTGACCACGCTGGCGCCCACGCCGTGCAGACCGCCGGAGACCTTATACCCGCCGCCGCCGAACTTGCCGCCGGCGTGGAGAATGGTGAAGACCACCTCCAGGGCGGGTTTGCCGGTCTGCTGCTGGATGTCAACAGGAATGCCGCGTCCGTCATCCTCCACCAGGATGACATCTCCCGGCTGAATGGTTACCTGGATGTTCTGGCAGTAGCCGGCCAATGCCTCGTCAATGGCGTTGTCTACGATCTCATAGACCAGGTGGTGCAGGCCGGAGGAGGAAGTGGACCCGATATACATGCCAGGCCGTTTCCGCACGGCCTCCAGCCCCTCCAGCACCTGGATCTCAGAGGCGCCGTACTCGTGATCCACATGGATGGTGCCAAGCTCGAACTCTTCAGACATAATAACCTCCACAGTGGGGTGACTCCTGGTGAGCACCCGTGTTATTCAAAGCTGTCGCTCTCCGCCCGGCCCCGCAGGGTGGCCGAGGAGAGCTGGGAAATATACACCGTCTGCCGTCCGTCCTTGTCCTCGCAGAGCACAAAGGACTTGGGAAGCTCCCCGCCGACGGTCACCACTTGTCCCTGGCGCTGGGCCCGCTCCAGAAACTTGCGGGTGCGGTGGGAGTAGGAAGCGTTGTCCAGGTCAAAGATGCCGATGATCTCCCTTTGGGGAACCACCACTGACTGCCCCAGATGCAGATACACAGCCTTTCACCCTCCCTTTGCCCGGTGTTTCAGGGTATATACCATACTGCCCAGCCAGAAACCCAGCACGGTGCCGATCAGGGCGAACACGCCGGGCAGGGCTACGGCAAAGCCCTGGTAGATCGCAGTTCCTTCCGCTTCAGGACTCACCACAGCCAGAACGATCCCTGCAAAAATTGGGATGGAAGAAAGCACGGGCAGCAGCAGTCTTGGGGCAAATCGCGGGGTTTTCGCCGTGATCAGTCCCTGCAGCACAGCAGCTGCGATCACGCATAAGATCCAGACCGGCAGCCTGGGGTAGGGCCAGACGTACATAACAAGCCCTCTCCTTTCTAAACAATGGCGCCCTCCCGGATGCGGAAAGCCTTTCCCTCCTCCAGGGCGTCCAGACGCTCCTCCTCACAGCAGGTGATGAACACCTGCCCGCCGCCAATGCGCCGCAGGACAAATTCCTGCCGCTTCCGGTCCAGCTCGGAGAGCACGTCGTCCAGCAAAAGCACGGGGTACTCTCCCGCGCTCTCGTAAAAGATTTCCCGGCAGCCCAGCTTCAGGCAGAGCACCGCCGTGCGGGTCTGCCCCTGAGAGGCAAAGGTACGGGCCGGGGCGCCGTTGATGAGAATCTCCAGATCATCCTTGTGGGGCCCAGACAGGCACTGGCGGGACTCCAGCTCGGCCCGGCGGTGGCTCTCCTGGTGCTCCAGCAGGGCGGGCAAAAGCTCCCGGGGGGCGGCCAGGGGATTTTGGATGGTCTTTACCGTCTCATACCCCAGCTCCAGTTTTTCTCTTCCCCCGGAAAAGTCTAGGTGGATAGGGGGTGCTGTCTCCTTCAGCCGGCGCACGAAATGGGCCCGGTAGTGAATGATTACGGCCCCCGTCTGGGCCATACGCAGGTTGAATTCATCCAGGGTATCCAGCAAAGAATGTTTTTCCTCCCAGTCCCGGAGAATGCGCACCTTGTGCTCATACAGCCGCTTATACTCCGCCAGGGCGGCGGCATACCGGGGCTTGAGCTGGCAGATACAGTCGTCCAGGAAACGCCGGCGGGCGGCGGCGCCCTCCCGTACCAGGTAAAGATCCTCCGGGCAGAACAGCACAGTGTGCAGGATGCCGGACAGCTCTCCGGCTGTTTTCAATCTGACGCCGTTGGCACTCAGCTGCCGGCGGCTGCCCCGGCACAGCTCTGCCTCCAGGGTGAACATGCGCTCCCGGGAAAAGATCTCTCCCTTGATGAAGGCCCTGTCCACCCCGAACTGGATCAGCTCCCTGTCATACCGCGCCCGGTGGGAGCGGGCGGCGGACAGGTAGGCAATGGCCTCCAGCAGATTGGTCTTCCCCTGGGCGTTCTCCCCGTAGATTACATTTACTGTGGGGGAAAAGGAGGCCTCCAGATGCACATAGTTGCGGAAGAAATCCAGAGTGAGCCCCTTGACGATCATGTGACCTTCAGGCGGACCTGTCCGCCCACTTCCACTGTATCCCCAGGGCAAATTTTTTTGCCCCGCATGGTGCATACCTGGCCGTTGACCAGCACATCCCCAGCCTGGACAGTCTGCTTGGCGTCCCCACCGGTCTCACACACACCGGAAAATTTCAGCAGGGCGTCCAGCTTGATAAAGGGAGTAGAGATAGTCACCTGCTGCTCCTGCATGTTATTCACCCGCCTTCAGACGCACGGGGAGCACCATGTAGAGAAAGTTCTCCTCCCCCTCTGTGGGTAAGATCACACAGGGGGATACCCCGGTCTGCAGTTCAAGGCGCACCCGCTGGGCAGGGGCCGCCTTGAGGGCGTCCATGAGATAGCGGTTGTTAAAGCCGATCTCCAGCTCCTTGCCGTCTCCGGTGATGGGACAGCGATCCTGGGCGTCTCCGATGGCGGTCTTGGTGGAGATGCGCAGCACTCCGTCACCGAACACGCAGCGCAGGGGGCTTTTGTTGTTCTCATTGATGATCAGGGAAACCCGGTCGATAGTGGTCAGCAGCTCCTTGGTATCCCCTTCTACTTTGATGGCATTGTTTCTAGGGATGGACTGGCGGTAGTTTAAGAATTCTCCCTCCAGTCTACGGGAGACCAGCATAGTCTGGCCGATCTGGAACAGGATGTGCCGGGCACCCTGGGTGACCGTGGCCTCCTCTTCGCTGTCGGCACAGATTTTTTCCACCTCGCCCAGGGCGGAACCAGGTACCACGAAGGAGAAGGAATTTTCCCCCGTGCGGGAGCGGATGGCCTCTCGCCGCAGGGCCAGGCGGTAGCCGTCCACGGAAACTACTGTCAGCCCGTTCTCCCCCACCTCAAACAGGGAACCGGTATGGATGGGGCGGCTCTCATTATCGCTCACGGCAAAGAGGGTCTGGCTGATCATGGACTTCAAGTCCTTTTGGAAAATGGAAAAGGCATTTTCCTGGTTTACCGAGGGCAGCTCGGGGAACTCCTCCGGGTCGATGCCCATAATGTTGAACTCGGACAGTCCGCATTTGATGTTTACCATGAGCCCGTCGGTGGAGAAGGTGATCATGTCGTCGGGCAGTTTGCGTACAATTTCACCGAACAGGCGGGCGGAGAGTACCAGGGCACCCTGCTGGGCGATTTCGGCCTGTACGGTGGTGCGGATGCCGGTCTCCAGGTTGTATCCGGTCAGCTGCAACTGCTGTCCGGCCTCCAGCAGGATACCCTCCAGGGCTGGGATGGAACTTTTGGGAGAGACGGCTCGTGCGGTAATGGAGATGGCGCCCTGCAGCAGGGCCTTCTCGCAGGAGAACTTCATGGAACTCTTCCTTTCTTCTCTCCCGCTGTAAAGAGGAGAGCTTTATAATTTCGTAGTATGGCGTAGGGGATGTGGAGTTGTGGAAAATGGCTCTGAGCCGTTGAAAAGAAGAAGGTTGGGCATCCACAGAGGCTGTGGAGAACGGCAGCGGTTATACACAGGGTCAGGAGAGGCGAAAAAGTTATCCACCCTTCTCTTTCCACATTTCCACAAAATACAGTGGAAATTTACTCGTAGTGGGCGTTGATATTGGCCTTGATGTCCTTGACGATCTCGGCCAGTTCTGCGTCGTCCTTCACCTGCTTTTCGATGCGCTTGATGGCGTGCAGAGCGGTGCTGTGATCCCGTCCGCCAAACTGCTGGCCAATTTCGTTGAGAGAGAGGTTGGTCTGCACCCGCACCAGGTACATGGCCACCTGACGGGCCGTAGCAGTATCTTTGACCCGGCTCTGGCCCCGCAGGGCCTCCTCGTCGATGCCATAGAACTTGCAGACCTCCCGGATGATCACATC
>CALWYD010000102.1 GCA_944385675.1 uncultured Oscillospiraceae bacterium | reverse complement strand
GTCGGACATATCAGAAATTCTAAATGTTCATGTTACGGAGAAAAAATATTTATCACTTCCGCATGAATGTAATACTCCAATGTAACATTAAAAGGAAGGGTTTAATATTAACAGAAAATAAGAAGCCTCTTGCTTGTTACTTGCAAACCATTGATATAACTGGATTTTTCCAAGTCCTACAATTACACTCCAACCACGTCGCTGCGGACGATCTGTCGTCCGCAGCGACTTTTTTACGCGAAAGGAACCGGGCCGCCCCGCTGTGGGGGCGGCCCGTGGCTTTTCTGCCGGCATTCCTCCGGCCTTTTCTGTATGGCCTCCCCGCAGCCCGAAGGCGGGCTTGCGCGTCAGGGCATTTCCCGCCCTATGCCGCCGGGGTCACACCTGGAACACATGCCGGTCCAGCCGGCGGAAGGCCTCCTGGATGCGGGAGAAGGGGGAGGCCAGATTCATGCGGATGTGACAGGAGCCGTGGAACATCCGGCCGTCCTGCCAGGCCACCCCCACCTCCCAGCCCGCCTTCAGCACCTCGTCCAGGGTGCGGCCGGTGCGGCGGCAGGAGTCGGTGAGGTCCAGAAAGAGCATATAGGTGCCCTGGGGCAGGGCGGCGCTCACCCCGTCGTAGCAGTCCCGGATGTGGGCATGGGCATAGGCGCAGTTGCTCTCCAGCACCTGGAGCAGCTCCCCCACCCATGTCTCCCCCTCCGGGCTGTAGGCCCCCAGAAGGGCGTGCATGGACAGCACGTTCATCTCATTGTAATGGGTGGCGTGTCCCCTGGCGCGCACCCGGTCCCGGAGGTACTGGTTGTAAATGATGTGGTAGCTGCCGATGAGCCCCGCCAGGTTGAAGGTCTTGGAGGGGGCGTACACCGCCACGGTGTGCTCCCTGGACCACTGGTTCACCATGAGGGTGGGGATGTGCTGGTGACCGATGTAGGTGATGTCCGCCCAGATCTCATCGCTGATCACCAGGCACTGGTTGGCCTCAAACACCTCCATGGCCCGCTCCAGCTCCCAGCGCTCCCACACCCGGCCCACCGGGTTGCGGGGGGAGCCGAAGATGGCCAGATGGATGTGGTGCTCCTTCAGCTTGGCGTCCATGTCCTCATAGTCCATGCGCCAGATCCCCTTCTCATCCCGCTTCAGGGGGCTGTACACCGAGGTGCGGCCCAGCCCCTCCACGTCGGAGGCAAAGCCCAGATACACCGGGCTGTGGAGCAGGATCTTGTCCCCGGGGGCGGACAGGGTCTCCACCGCGCTGGTGACGCAGCCGTGGACCCCGTTCTCATAGCCGATGTATTCCCGGCGCAGGTCCCGGAAGCCGTTGCGGCCGGTCTGCCAGCGGATGATTTTGTCATAGTACTCGTCCCGGGGGGCGAAGTAGCCGTATAGGGGGTGCTTGGCCCGCTCTATGATGGCGTCGGGAATGGCCGGGCAGGTGGCGAAGTTCATGTCCGCCACCCACATGGGGATGAGGTCAAAGCCCTCCCGGGGGCCGTCCGGCGTGGAGGCCCACCGCTTGGGGTGCCCCACCGCCTCCACCGCGGTGGCGTCCATGCCCCGGCGGTCGATGATGGAGGTAAAATCGTACTTCATGGCTGTCTGGATCCTTTCTCCGGGGCCGCCTGTTCTCTCCCCGCCCCGGCCGGGACGGGGGCGCCCCCCTCTGGGTAGTGTGGCTCTATTATACTCCAAACCCGGCGGTCTGGATAGGGGCAAAAACAGGCCGGTTTATTTTGCCGCCCCCTCCTCGAAAATCTCGATGAGGTTGCCGGTGTTGTCGTTGATGAACACCCCGTAGGTGCCGTCCACCTCGGCGATGAAGGCCACGTGAACCCCCAGCTGCTCAAACTCCGGCAGCAGGGCGTGGGCGTCCGGCACGCCGAAGGAGATGTGCTTGTTGCCCTGGGTGAGGAAATCCCGGTTGGGGATCTTCCGGTCCTCCGGCAGGGGGTTGGAGCCGGGGGCGCAGAACACCTCCAGCAGAAACCCGGGGGCCTGCATGTGGCTCACCTGCACCCCGGTGCCGGGGATCTCGCTGCGGTCCAGCACCCGGAAGCCGAAGACCCGCTCATACCAGGCCAGGCTCTCCTCCAGGTCGGCCACGCTGATGGCAAAGTGGTTGACGCCGTTGATCTAGATTGACATGTTCTCCCCCTTCTTTCGGCATAATATACAATTTTTTGTTCCTATTTTCTATACTATAACGTATTTTCACTATATCATTTCCCGACTTTTTTGTCTATAATCATTTATATTAATCTAATTAAGTTTTTTCTTAATGGAGGTATCTATGACAGACTTACAATGTAAGTACTTCCTGAATTTAGTTAAAACAAAAAGCATTACCCGCTGTGCCCAGGAGTATTTTGTCTCCCCTCCCGCTGTCAGCCAGCAGATTTCTCTTCTGGAAAAGGAGTTCGGCGCGCCTCTTTTCATCCGCTCTCCCCGGGGCATGGAGCTGACCGCAGAGGGTGGCATTGTGTACAACTGCTGTCTGTCCCGCCAAGCTGCCCTGGACAACGCCATGCAGCGCCTGCGCCGCCTCCAGACGGATGCCCAGGCCCCTACCCTGCGGTTGGGACTGCGGGAGGGCTGGCCTCTGCCCAGACAGATGTTCCAGCTGCGCAGTCTGCTCCAGCGGGTTGCGCCTCACTCCCGCCTGGACATCCACAGTCTCCCCCTCTCCGAAGGGCTTGCCAGCCTGGAATCCGGAAAGCTGGACGCCTTTATCTGCCTGGGGGGCGATCGGGAGCTGCAAGGCTTCCCGGAGGGCGTCACCTCCCACACCATTGCCCAGCTGGAGCGGGTCTTTTTGTTCTCCGCTCTCCATCCAGCAGAGCATCCCCTGCTCTCCCCTGCCGACTTTTCCGTTCTTCCGCTGCTTTGTCTGGCTGAGGTCTATCAGACCCACGCCCAGTTTGACAACATCATGTGCTGTAACTCCCTGGGCTTTACCCCTTCTGTGGTGATCCCCAAGGACAGCATGGACGACGCGCTGCTATCCGCCGCCATGGGAGACGGATTCTTCATCGGTGACCGTTGGCTATACCCTTTGTGGGCGCCAGCCTTCTCCTTTCTACCCTTGGGCATCTTTCACACGGTCCAGCTTATCTGGATGGATACCAACCACAGCCCCTTGCTGGAGCGGCTCATTTATCTGTGTACCCACGAGGTCAACTGGAACCCGGATATCGAATCCGCTCCATGATGGTCCGGGATCATTGAATCATAGAATCATATTCGCAGATCCTGGCCAGGAAAGCTTTTGCGTATGAATGCAGGCGATATCACAATGAATCTCTCAGCTTACTGCAGAAAAAATACTAAGGCGGCGGAGGGTTCCACCTGGAACCCTCCGCCGTTTTGGCTTGTTATGAAGTTTTGCTCAGATTACTTGGCTACGTTCTCGCAGAACCGCATGAGGATGGCCGCGTTCTGGGCCCGGATGGCGGTGGCGGTGGGAGTCAGGCCGTTCTCATCCCCCTGGATGAGGCCCGCGCCCACGCTCCAGTTCATGGCCTCTTCCGCCCAGCCGGACACGGTGCCCACGTCGGCAAAGCCGGACAGGTCGCCGGTGCCCTGGGGCTCACCCACGTAACGCCAGATCATGGTCACCAGCTGCTCCCGGGTCACCGCATCGTCGGCGCCGGTGCCGTCGGACACCTCGTTCTCCATGGCCCAGGCCCGGGCGTCCTCCACCCAGGTGG
>CALWYD010000101.1 GCA_944385675.1 uncultured Oscillospiraceae bacterium | reverse complement strand
GGTGTCCGTGGTGGCGGTGATGCTGGAGGCCTTCTGCGACCTGACCGACTTTGAGTCCCTGGACGCGGTGGAGGGAGTGCGGCAGGTCTACCAGCCCTGGCATGAGCTGGAGGAGCAGTCTATCTCCGGGAACCTGCTCACCAACATCTTCGCCGGGGGGACGGTGGACAGCGAGTGGGCCTTCCTCACCGGCTACACCACCCACGACGACTTCCGCAAGGACACCGACTCCTACGTCTGGTACTTCCGCCAGCAGGGCTATCGCACCCTGTTCAGCCATCCGGGCTACGGCTGGTTTTATAACCGGCAGAACGTCAACAGCTACCTGGGCTTTGAGGAGCAGTGGTTCACCGACAACCACTACGGCGCCCTGGTGGACCCCACCGCCGCCATCTACAACTCCGACCACATCCTTGCCCAGGAGCTGCTGGGCCAGCTGGAGGCGGAACTGGAGGATGGCCCCTGCTTCTCCTTCGCCGTCTCCTACCAGAACCACGGGCCCTATGAGACGGGTTCCACCCTGGGCAACGCCTACCTCACCCCGGAGGCGACGGGGCTGAGCGGGGAGACCTGCAATCTCTTCAACAACTACCTCACCCAGGCCGCCGACACCATCGACGCCATGACCGGCCTGGCGGCGGAGCTGGAGGAGCTGGAGGAGCCGGTGGTGCTGGTTCTCTTCGGCGACCACAAGCCCTGGGGGGGCAACGGCAACTCGGGCTACCGGGAGCTGGGGGTCACCTTCGACCTGTCCACCACCGGAGGGTTTTACGACTACTACGCCACCCCCTACCTCCTCTGGGCCAACTCCGCGGCCCGGGCGGCCCTGGGCTCGGACTTCACCGGGGAGGGCGGAGACATCTCCCCTTGCTTCCTCATGACCGAGCTTTTTGACCACTGCGGCTGGGTGGGGCCGGACTTTATGGAGCTCTCCCGTCAGCTGCGCTCCTTCACCCCCCTGGTGCACAGCCAGGACCTCTACTGGGTAGACGGGGCGGTCACCGACGCCCTGGACCCGGAGGGGGCGGATTTCCTCCGGGCCTTCCTGGGGGCGCAGTACTACCGGGAGACAAAAATCGTCCCCGGGGCCTGACCCGGGAGGAGGAGGCGCGGAATGATTGAAGTCATCCTGTGGGACGTGGACGGGACGCTGCTGGATTTCGGGGCGGCGGAGAAGGCGGCCATGGAGGCCTGCTACGCCCACTTTAGCCTGCCCCCCCTGACAAAAGAGGGGCTGGCAGCTTACTCCGCCCTGAACCAGCAGTATTGGAAGAGGCTGGAGCGGGGGGAGCTGACGAAACCCCAGGTGCTGGTGGAGCGCTTCCGGGAGTTTTTCGCCCGGGAGGGGCTCAGCCCGGAGCTGGCCGTCCCCTTCAACGCCCTGTACCAGGAGAAGCTGGGGGAGACGGCGTGCATTCTGGACGGGGCGGACCGGCTCATTGCCCGGCTGCGGGGCCGGGTGCGGCAGTACGCCGCCTCCAACGGCACCCGGGTGGCCCAGGAGCGCAAGCTGAAAAACTCCGGGCTGGACAGGCTGCTGGACGGGGTGTTCATCTCGGAGCTTGTGGGGGCGGAGAAGCCCAGCCCCCTCTTCTTTGACCGGGTGCTCTCCGCCGTCGGCCCGGTGGAGCGGGGCCGGGTACTGATGGTGGGGGACTCCCTCACCAGCGACATGGCGGGCGGGCTGGGGGCGGGGCTGCGCTGCTGCTGGTATAACCCCGGCGGCCTGTCTCTGTCGGCCCAGGATCCGGCTCCCCACTACACCATCTCCCACCTCTCCCAGGTGGAGGGACTTTTGACATTGTCCTGAAAAACGCGCCCCGGCTTTTAGCCGGGGCGCGTTTTATCCTGTGACACAAAGCCGGGAGGCCCAAAGGGCCTCCCGGCTTTTCGCCTCTGGGCGGATTATTTCAGGTAGTTGAGGGGGTTGACGGCGGTGCCGTTCACCCGCACCTCAAAGTGGCAGTGGACGCCCGTGGCCCGGCCGGTCTGGCCGGCCTTGGCAATGGTCTGGCCCTGGTACACCTTGTCCCCGGCCGACACCAGCAGGGAGGAGTTGTGGGCGTAGTAGGTCTTGGTGCCATTGTCGTGGGTGATGATGACCAGCTTTCCGTAGGTGCCCTTGGTGCCGGCGAAGGTGACGGTGCCGCCGTCGGCGGCCTTGATAGAGGTGCCGTAGGAGCAGGCGATGTCCAACCCGGAGTGGTAGCTGTAGCTGCCGAAGATGTACCGCCCGCCGAAGTAGGAGGAAATGCGCCCGGAGACCGGCCACTGATAGGTGCCCTTGGAGGCGGTCTTGGGCTTCTCCTTGGTACCGATGGCCTTGACAGTGGTGGTGGGCTCCCGCAGGGTGGTGGTGGAGGTGACGGTGCGCTCCTTCTCATAGCCGTTAATTAAGGTGACGTCGGCTTCAATCTCGGCCTCCCCCTCCTCCCCCTGGGTGAGGATCTTGGAGTCCCCCTTATACATGGAGCTGTCCTCCACCTCCTCCACCGGGCACTCAATGGCCTGGGTATAGACCTGGTGCTCGGTGGTCTGGACGGAGAGCAGGGGGATAAGCTCCTTCACGTTGAGCACGTCGCCAATCATCAGGCGGTTGATGTCCACGTCCGGGTTGAGGGCCTTCAGGTCGCTGACCGACATGTCGTTGGCGTAGGCGATGGCGTTAAAGGTGTCCCCCTTCTGGACGGTGTAGGTGGTCTCGCCGGTGGTGTTAGCGGTGAGGGCGGCCTCCATCTCCTCCACCGTCATCAGGTTGTCGGCGGCGTAGACGTAGTCCACATCCACCTGCTCTACAAACTCCACCGAGGTGGTGTTCTCTGTGACGTACTGGTTCTTCAGCTCCTCCAGCATCTGGTTGAGGACCTCCTCGTCCTTCACCACCCCGATGACCTGGCCGTCCACCGACACCTGGCACTTGCGCAGGCTGCTGCTGACGGAAGAGAGCTGGCTGTAGAAGTAATTTTCAATCTCTGTCTCGCTGGTCAAATCACTTTTCAGGGTGAGGGTAAACTGGTAATCCAGCTCCCCCTCCACCTGGTAGTCGTAGCCCAGCAGGGAGGAGCCCTCCCGCTCCACCTGCTGGATGGCGGCGGCCACCATCTCCTGGTCGGCCACCACCCCCACCTCCTGTCCGTCCACGGTGACGGCGTAGCTGGGAGAGTACAGGGTGGTCACGGTGAGGGCCACCCCCAGGGCGGCCGCGGCGGCCAGGAAGGAGACCGGCCCCACCGCCCGGTGGACGGACAGGGCGCCGTGGGCCACGTGGCCCCACCGGCGAAGGTGAATGCGTCCCCACTCCTTCCACAATGCCCAGCGGCGCTCCGCCTCCCGGCGCAGAGCCGCCCAGTCCCGCCCGGCAGTCCGGTCCGATTCGGTTTTCTTTGACGGCCCGCCCTTCCAGCCGTCCCGGCGGTAAAATTGCAGCATAGTGCCTCCCAAGGTAAAAAATAACAATTCTGATATAACAGTTACAATTTGGTAACAAAAGTACTATACACGCTTTTTCCGCTCCCGTCAAGCTTTTTCGCTTCCGGGCCGGGGTTTTCTTTTCCCAACCGGGGCAGGGGGGCTGCACAGCAAGATATTGTGGACGGCACCGGGGGGCTGGGGCACATGCCACAAAAAACAGAGTCCCGCCCCGCCGGAGGGACTCCGGCAGGGCGGGAAATTCAGCGAAATGACAGGGGGGGCGGCCCTCAGCCCAGCAGCAGGCGCAGGGTAAAGGCCAGGGTCATGGCCACCACCCCCAGGCTGGCCCACAGGTCCAAAACTAGGGCGCGGCGCTCCTGCCGCTCCCGGCGCAGCTGGGCGGGGTCGGGGGGACAGGGGGGCAGGGAGTAAATGTTGCAGTCCTCCCAGCCCTCCTCCAGGGCCGGCTCCTCCTCCCACAGGTCAAACCCCCGGGGCCGGGGGGCCAGGCTGCCCTCCTGGGACAGGGCTAGGCGGCGGCGGTACTCCTCCAGATCCACCACATTCCCCCTGTGGCGGACAAAGTTGGCGGTGGTGTAGTAAATGGTCTGCATCCTGTCTCCCTCCATCCTGTGGTGATGGGTCTATTCTACCCGGCAAAGCGTCCCAAAAACCGGACTTTTTCTCTGTTTTCAGGGCCGGGAACAGATATTCTAACCATAAAATACAACATTTGTTCTAGTTTGTCAAGGAATTTCTCGAACATTTTTTCGATTTTTCCGGAGGTAGTGTTGCACTCTTTGTCCATACAGACGGAACAGAGGGGAAAAAGTTCCCCGGAGAAGACAGGAAAGGGGCAGTTTCTTCAATTTTTTGGGATTTATTTTGATTTTTCTGGGAAACCCCGTTGCGTTTTTGAAAAAATAGGGATATAATTGTTCGTCCGAATTGAAGAGCGGCCGCCCCGCCTTTGGGCGGGGCGGTCTTGTCTTTTGTCATATTGGGAGGAGTTTTCAATGCAGAACGAGAAGTTGCGCAACGTTGCCATTATCGCCCACGTGGACCATGGCAAGACCACTCTGGTGGACGAGATGCTCAAGCAGTCTGGTGTCTACCGGGAAAACCAGACTGTGGTGGAGCGGGTGATGGACTCCAACGACCTGGAGCGGGAGCGGGGCATCACCATCCTGGCCAAGAACACCGCCGTGGAGTACAAGGGGGTGAAGATCAACATTGTGGACACCCCGGGCCACGCCGACTTCGGGGGCGAGGTAGAGCGGATTTTGAAGATGGTCAACGGAGTCATCCTGCTGGTGGACGCGGCGGAGGGCCCCATGCCCCAGACCCGGTTTGTGCTCAGCAAGGCCCTGGAGCTATGCCACCGGGTGATTGTGGTGGTCAACGAGATTGACCGGCCCGATCAGCGGGTGTACGAGGTTATCGACGAGGTTCTGGAGCTGCTCATGGACTTAAACGCCACCGACGAACAGCTGGACAGCCCCATGCTGTTCTGCTCCGGCCGAAACGGCACCGCTTCCTACTCTCCCGACGTGGTGGGCACGGACCTCAAGCCCCTGTTCGAGACCATCCTGGAGTATATCCCCGCCCCGGAGTGCGACACCCAGGCCCCCTTCCAGATGCTGGTGTCCTCTATCGACTACAACG
>CALWYD010000100.1 GCA_944385675.1 uncultured Oscillospiraceae bacterium | reverse complement strand
TGATAAATTTAGCACTTAAAGTAAATAAGTGCTAAAAACGACAACAGTAAATTGGAAACCGAAAAAGGAGGTTTCTTCCATGAATATGAATCAGTTCACCCAAAAATCTCTTTCCGCCATTCAGTGTGCGCAGGATTTGGCCCGAGAGTACGGCCAGCAGCAGATTGAGCAGCAGCACCTGCTTCTGGCGCTGGTGTCGGATCAGGAGGGGTTCATTCCCCAGCTGCTGACTGCCATGGGAATGACCGTTCCCAGCTTTGAGGCAGCGGTGAAGGGGGAGGTCGGCAAGCTACCCAAGGTCTCGGGAGGTGGCCGGGAGGCTGATAAGATCTATGTGGCCCAGGATGTGGACAAGGCCCTGAAGGGTGCAGAGCAGGCGGCAGCGTCCATGAAGGACGAATATATTTCCGTGGAGCATATTTTTCTAGGGCTTCTGGACAGCGCCAACCGGGAACTGAGCCAGCTCTATCGCACCTATAATGTCACCCGGGAGCGGGTCATGCAGGCCCTGGCCTCCGTCCGGGGCAACCAGCGGGTCACCAGCGACAACCCGGAGGAGACCTATGATGCATTGAAGAAGTACGGCACAGACTTGGTGGAGCGGGCCCGGCAGAACAAGCTGGATCCAGTCATAGGGCGGGATGACGAGATTCGGAATGTCATCCGCATTCTCTCCCGCAAATCCAAGAATAATCCGGTACTCATCGGCGAGCCCGGCGTAGGCAAGACGGCCATTGCTGAGGGGCTGGCCCAGCGGATTGTAAAGGGGGATGTGCCCAACTCCTTAAAGGACAAGACCATCTTCGCCCTGGATATGGGCTCCCTGATTGCAGGGGCCAAATACCGGGGGGAGTTTGAGGAGCGGCTAAAGGCCGTTTTAAATGAGGTCAAAAAGTCTGAGGGCAAAATCCTGCTGTTTATTGACGAGCTGCACACCATTGTGGGGGCGGGCAAGACCGAAGGGGCCATGGACGCGGGCAACCTCTTAAAGCCCATGCTGGCAAGGGGTGAGCTGCACTGCATCGGTGCCACCACCCTCAACGAATACCGGCAGTATATTGAGAAGGACGCCGCCCTGGAGCGGCGGTTCCAGCCCGTGATGGTCAACGAGCCCACTGTGGAGGATGCCATTGCTATCCTCCGGGGTCTGAAGGAGCGCTATGAGGTGTACCACGGGGTGAAGATCACCGACGGTGCTATCATTGCCGCAGCTACCCTTTCTAACCGGTATATTACCGACCGGTTCCTTCCCGACAAGGCCATTGACCTGGTGGATGAGGCCTGTGCCATGATCCGTACGGAGATGGATTCCATGCCCACGGAGCTGGACGTGATCCAGCGGAAGATTATCCAGCATGAGATTGAGGAGGCAGCGCTGAAGAAGGAGACAGATAAGCTCTCCCAGGAGCATTTGGCAGAAATTCAGAAGGAACTGTCTGACATGCGGGAGGAGTTTAAGGCCAAGAAGGCCCAGTGGGACAACGAGAAGGGGGCCATTGGAAAAGTCCAGAAGCTGCGGGAGGAGTTGGAGCAGGCCAATGCCGATTTGGAGAAGGCCCAGCGGGAGTATGATCTGAACCGGGCGGCGGAACTGCAGTATGGCCGCATCCCGGAGTTGAAGAAGGCCCTGGAGGCAGAGGAGCAGATAGCCAATGACAGCAGGACCCGCAGCCTGCTGAGAGACAAGGTCACGGAGGAGGAGATCGCCCGGATCATTGAGCGATGGACGGGGATTCCCGTAGCCCGCCTGATGGAGGGGGAGCGGGAGAAGCTCCTGCACCTGGAGGATATCCTCCACCAGCGGGTGGTGGGCCAGGACGAGGCGGTACGCCTAGTCAGCGAGGCCATTTTGAGAAGCCGGGCTGGTATTGCCGACCCCAAGAAGCCGATTGGTTCCTTCCTGTTTTTGGGCCCCACCGGCGTAGGCAAGACAGAACTGGCCAAGACTTTGGCCGAGGCTCTCTTTGACAGTGAGAAGAACCTGGTACGCATTGATATGTCCGAGTATATGGAGAAGTTCTCCGTCTCCCGGCTCATCGGAGCGCCTCCGGGATATGTGGGGTATGAGGAAGGCGGACAGCTCACCGAGGCGGTGCGGCGTAAGCCCTACTCTGTCATCCTGTTTGACGAGGTGGAGAAGGCCCACCCAGATGTGTTCAACATCCTTCTTCAGGTGTTGGATGACGGCCGGATTACCGACAGCCAGGGCCGCACGGTGGACTTTAAAAACACCATCATTATTCTGACCTCCAACTTGGGCAGCCAGTTCCTGTTGGACGGCATTGACGAAAGGGGAGAGATCAGCCAGGAGGCCCGAGACAAGGTCAACGAGCTGCTCAAGCGCTCCTTCCGGCCGGAGTTTTTGAACCGTCTGGATGAAATTGTGTTCTACAAGCCGCTGACAAGGGATAATGTGACGCATATTATTGACCTTATGGTAGGTGAGCTCAACCATCGCCTAGAGGACAAGCAGCTGACTGTTACCCTTACGCCCGCAGCCAAGGCTGAGATTATCGCTGCAGCCTATGACCCCATCTACGGGGCACGGCCGCTGCGCCGGTATCTCCAGCACACAGTGGAGACCTTGATCAGCCGAAAGATTATTGCTGACCAGGTAGAGGGCGGGCAGACACTGAAAGTGGACTGCCGAAACGGAGAGCTGACAGTGGACAGCCATGAAGTGCTCACCGGGGAAGTAGTAGATCTGTAAGAAATTCCCTATGCAATTGCAGAAAAACAGCGGCCTAGCCCCCTATTTTTGGGGCCGGGCCGCTGTTTATATTTTTTCCCCGGGGATTACTCCATCAGAGTACAGGCCCACAGGTTGCGGATTTGAGGGGCAAGGGTGTCATAGTCCCAAAGGATCTCGCTGTTGGAGCGGCGATTGGGATCATTGATGCGGAAACTGTCCCCCTCTAAACCGGTAATTAGGATAAAGTGGCCGCTGGTGGTAAAATTTCCGGGGCCCACGCTGCAGATGATGGCCTCTCCCTGGTTCAGTGCCCGTGCCATTACACCCTCGTCCAGGGACAGCTCCCAGGCATCCAGACCGTAGTGACGGCAACCCTCTCGAATCAGATCCCAGCTGGATCCGGATCCGTCCACATACCAGCCCGCCTGGTCGGCATACTGGGCCACCGTCCAAGGGGTGACGGTATTATCTCCTGTCAGGCCGCACACCACCATAGACAGCACTGCAGGCCCGCAGCCGGTGAGAGCCAGCAGTCCGTCTCCATAGGTCTGATAGCCCCACCGGGGATCCCACTGCATCAATAGGGGAAAGAAGCCCTGAGTGACCTCTCCCACGTCCTGGGCCGGGGGAAGATCCTTGTCCTCGGGATAACCCAGAACAAATTCCAATGCCTCCGGATTGCGCACAGCCAACTCCAGAAGTTCTTGAGGGTATTGTTCAGGATGGTCCAGCAGGGGTTGGAATTCCGGTTGATTCCGGGCCAGTTTTCGCAGAGCGTCCATGACCTGTTCCTGTTGGCTGTTCCCCTCCGGGGGAGAAGTGGACAGCGCATGGGGGAGAATGAAAAGAGCCAGTGCCACCAAAACGGCAGCAACCAGTGCAAAGGACAGAAAACCGGGCCTTTTGCGTCGGGCGGGCGGATGAGAGCGGCGGACTCTATGCTTTGGATAATCTGAGCTGTGAGAAGGGGACATGGGATCACCTCTGAACGGATGGTATTGATTGCTGAGGCGGCAGGGGTTGGCCGAGGTAGGACTATTTCGGCTATCCTCCAATGAAAACCATCTTACACCCCCAACTTTAAAAAGGAAGAAAAAATTTCTTAAGAAAAAAGAAAGGTTAAGGTTTTATGGAAACCGGGCTGAGCCCGCTCTTGCTTTTCCGGGATGAAATGGTATACTCAAAGACGTGCCAAAGGGCGGGGATTTTGACGGAGTATGCTGCGGCAGTCCAGGAGGAGGAGACAGATGCGGTATTGCAATCTCTGTGCCGGACAGTTTTTGAACCGGCCCAACCGCTTTATTGCCCACGTGGAGGTGGCGGGGAAGACGGAGGTGTGCCATGTAAAAAATACCGGACGCTGCCGGGAACTGCTGGTACCAGGGGCGTTGGTCTACTTAGAGGAAAGCACTGCTCTGACGCGGAAAACCCGCTTTGATTTGGTTGCGGTGGAGAAGAGCACGCCCCGGGGCCCTCTGTGCATCAACATGGACTCTCAGGCCCCAAACAAGGTGTTTGGAGAGTGGGCCGCAGCCGGAGGTTTTCGGCCTGGTTTGACGCTGCTGCGGGCGGAGACGTCCTACGGGGCGTCCCGTTTTGACTTTTATTGGGAAAGAGCAGGAGAGAAAGGCTTTGTGGAGGTGAAAGGGGTGACTTTGGAGGAGGAGGGAGTGGCCCGCTTCCCCGATGCCCCCACCTTGAGGGGAATAAAGCACCTGGAGGAACTCATATCTGCCCGGAGGGCCGGATACCAGGCGACCATGTGTTTTATCGTACAGATGGAAGGAATGCGGTATCTGGAGCCCAATGACGCCACTCACCCCCAATTTGGCCAGGCCCTGCGCCGGGCTGCCCAAGCAGGGGTGGAAGTGCTGGCCATGGAGTGTGCTGTTACACCCCGGGAGCTGCGGGTGGCCCATCCTCTGCCGGTGTGCCTGTGAGAGGATGGAAAAAGCCGGCGGGGACGCAACGCGTCCCCGCCGGCTTTTTTATATTTCTGTAGGGCGGGACAGGCATCTTCTTCACCCATCCATCTGGTTGACGACTCCCACAAACAGGGGCACGCCCTGTGTACGGATGACAAAGAGGAAGGGGCGATCCAAATCCATGACCAGGGGTTCGGGGTCTGCCAGGGCGGCCGATTCGCTTACTTCAAGAATGGTGACGGCGGCGGCCTCCACACCCTCTTCATCTGCTTTTACCCGGGCCATCTGTGTGGCCTGGGAGAGGTACGCTCCAATGGAAGTGAGAGGGGAGAGGTCGGCTGTGGAATCCAGCAGATGGGTGATACCCAGAGCTTTCAGGGCGGGGAGCAGATCCAGTTCAGAGTCCACATCAAATTTGGGCACGGACCAGGCAATAGAGCCGCTTTGGGCCTGGGGGTTATCAAAATCCAGCCGGGACAACAGGCTGCCGTCCTGAAGCAGCGCCTCAGGGGAGAGTCCTTCCTGGGGCAGGACAAAGACCACCTCCCCCAGCTGGGTGTTGAGACGGGCAGCCCGGTAATTCTCTCCCGTAAGCAGGGTTCCGTAGTGCTCCTGGTGCATAAAGTCCACCTGGGACTGGCCGCCGGCGGCATCAGTAAAGGTATCCGCCCAAGTCTGGCCTTCCAAAAATTCCTCCGTCCAGGGTGCCTTATAGTAGAGGGAGGAGACCAACAGGGCCAGGGTGTCCGTCTGGGTCTCCACCACGGGATCCTCTTCGCCGATGAGGCCGTGGGTCTGCTCGCTTATCCAGTCAGTGACAGCCCGGTCGGCCTCTGAGGTGCCCATAGGAACGGAGAAAGCCCCTGCGTAGTAGTGATTCGCCAGGGTGGTCAAAGTTTCTTCTACATAGGAGCCCTCTGCGGCGGAGTTGAGCCAAATGGAGTTGGCCAACAGCAGACTGCTGACTCCGTCTTCGGTATAGAGTCCCCGCCAGACCTGTTCCACTTGATTTTGAAGGGCATCAAGTCCGGTGCTGCCCAGGGCGTCCAGTACCTCCTGCCGGCTCTCTCCACCGGCGCATTGGGCCAGCATGGCTAAGGCAGACCACAGAGACAGGGGGGAGTATACCGTGTTCTCCCCTTCCATGCCTGCTATGGCCAGGGGAGTGCTGCGTCCGGCAAAATCCACCAAAGCCTGAACAGTGTCCGGGGAGACGCCCTCCCCCCGCAGAGCAAGGAGCTGCTCATAGTATTGGTTGGAGGCCTGCTGATAGTCCTCCCAGTCCTCCGAGGCAAAATCTTCGTAATTTACCTGCTGAGGGAACTGAGGATAGACCGGCTGGTTGAGGGCGGTTGTAGAGACAATGCGGGACTGGGGGCTGTTGGAAGAGACGGAATTACATCCGGCTAGAGGCAGAATGAACAGAAAGACCAAAACGGCAGCTATGGCGTGTCTCTTCATCTAGAATCGCTCCTTTCCAGAATGCTGTACTGTGTTGTTTGGTTCTGTAGCTACAGACGCAGAGGAAAAGAAAAAGTTCCAAATTTACAAAAAAATTCAAATAGAAAAAAGGAAATTGGGCGAACTGACAAAAACGCCCTCAATTCGCTGTCTGCAAATTGAGGGCAAGATGGGATGTATAGAGGGCTGAGACCGAGATCCCCAGCTTCAGGAAGGCAGTTTCTATTTTGGCAGAGGAAGTGAAGTTAGGGGAAAATTTTCTGTGGATACAATAGGGAACAGGAGAGGGCGTCAAGAGCGAAGGTCACTTCCCCGGGATAAAGGGGCCTGCGGCTAAGGTTCACATGGCCTGCCGTCCCTCCAGGGCACGCATCAGGGTAGCGTCATCGGCATATTCCAGATGGCTGCCCACAGGGATGCCGTAGGCCAAGCGGGTAACCCTTACCTGGAATGGCTTTAAAAGCCGGGCGAGATACATGGCGGTGGCCTCCCCCTCCGTGTCTGGGTTGGTGGCCATAATCACTTCAGCCACTCCGCCGGCAGCCACCCGCTCCACCAGGGATTTGATGTGTAGATCGCCCGGGCCCCCGTGGCACAAGGGAGAGATAACCCCGTGGAGCACATGGTAGAGGCCCTGGTACTCCCGGGAGCGTTCCAGAGCCACCACGTCCTTCGGGTCGGCAACCACGCAGATGGTGGAGGGATCCCGCTTTGGACTGCGGCAGACGGCACAGGGACCGTCCCCTTCGGTGAGGTTTTGGCAGACAGGGCAGCAATGGATGACCCGTTTGGCCTCTACAATGGCACGGGCGAAAGTGTCAGCCTCCTCCTGAGAGAGGGAGAGCACATAAAAGGCGAGGCGCTGGGCGGATTTCAGGCCCACGCCTGGAAGCCTTGCAAACTGCTCCACCAGGGTTTCAAGGGCAGGGGGAAAATACTCCATGGGTAATAACCTCCAGGGGGATAAAAATTATAAATGGGAAATTAGAAATTTTGGAATTCCCGCTCCAGGGTAATCACAAATTTACTCTGAAACCGGGGTTGCCAAGTGGTGGTTCCCACTACCCGCCAGCCGGCCTGAGCCATTTATACCCGCAGAGCGGCGATAGCGGCGGCGGGGTCGGCGGCACCATATACAGCGGAGCCGGCTACCAGCACGTTGGCCCCCGCCGCTACCACCAGAGGAGCGGTCTTGGGAGCGATGCCCCCATCCACCTCCAACTCACAGGCGGGGTTATACTTCTCGATGAGGGCGCGCACCTGGCGGATGGTGTCCAGCTGGGACTCCATAAAGGCCTGACCGCCGAAACCGGGTTCCACCGTCATCACCAGGATCAGATCTAGATCTTCAATGTAGGGCAGGATGGCATTTGCCGAGGTGATGGGCCGCAGGGCGACCGCCTTTTTTACCCCGCATTTCCCCATGATATCCAGAGCCTGGGCAATACGGGTGGGGTGGTCGGCCTCCAAGTGGATAGACAGCAGGTCGGCCCCTGCTTTGGCAAAGGCCTCGATATACCGCACAGGTTTGTCTATCATCAGATGGACATCCAGGAACATATCAGTACACTTGCGGATAGATTGTACTACAGGGATGCCAATGGTGATGTTAGGCACAAAGGCGCCGTCCATCACATCCACGTGGAGATAATCGGCGGAAGAGACGCGGCGGATATCCCGCTCCAAATTGACAAAGTCAGCGGATAGAATAGAAGGTGCAATTTTTACCATCTCTGACAACCTCACTTTTCATCTGACGGCAGCCGGACCCAAAGGGGGGAAGGGCGGCCAGGGGCAGTTCGTCTTCCTGGCGCATAGAATGCAAAGCGGAGAGGGAGAGCGACCACGCGCTCCAGGCGCCTCCGGGAGGATGGCATGCTCCGGGCCGAGCCCACGGCCCAAACCCAGCTGTCCGCTCCCGGCCGGCCCGCCGCTTTTCAGATAGCCGCCCGCCGGAGGAGTGCTCCTCCTCCGGCGGGCGGCAGAAGAAGATGAGCTTAGTTGTAGAAGTCGCCGGTGTCCGTCTCTACTGCGCGGTAACCCTCCTTGCCCAGAGCGCGGAGGATCTGTTCCTTGTGGTCATGACCAAAGGCCTCCAGAGTGACCCGAAGCTCCACGCCAGACTGGCGGTTAATGTTGACAAACTGGTTGTGCTCCAACTTGATGATGTTGCCGTTGTTTTCGGCCAGCACCTTGGCGATGCGGAGAAGTTCTCCAGGGCGGTCAGGCAGCTGGACAGCGAAGGTGAAAATCCGACCCCGGCAGATGAGTCCGTGCTGCACCAGAGAGGCCATGGTGATCACGTCCATATTGCCTCCGGAGAGCACCGACACCACATTTTTCCCCTCGCGTTCCAGGTGGCGCAGGGCGGCAACCGTAAGCAGGCCCGCATTTTCCACCACCATCTTGTGCCGTTCCATAATGTCCAGGAAGGCCTCCACCAGTTCCCCGTCCTCCAGGGCAAGCACCCGATCTACATTCTTTTGTACGTAGGGGAAGACCAGATCTCCAGGGGTCTTCACCGCCACGCCGTCGGCGATGGTGGTGGCGGTGGGAAGGGTGACCACATGGCCGGCCTCCAGGCTGGCTTTCATGGAAGCGGCGCCCACCGGCTCCACCCCGATGACTTCCACATGAGGATTAAGGAGCTTGGCCAGGGTGGATACGCCGGCAGCCAGCCCGCCTCCGCCGATGGGTACCAGAATGATATCCACATCGGGGAGATCCTGAAAGATCTCGTAGGCGATGGTGCCCTGGCCGGTGGCCAGAGTCAAATCGTTGAAGGGGTGGACATAGGTCAGCCCCTGATCCTGAGCCAGCTGGGCGGCCAGTTCGGCAGCGTCATCGAAGACCTCTCCATGGAGAATGACGTTGGCTCCGTAATCCTTGGTGTTGTTCACTTTCACCAGGGGGGTGGTGGTGGGCATGACGATGGTGGCGGCCACGCCGGCTGCCTGGGCAGCGTAGGCGACCCCCTGGGCGTGATTGCCCGCCGAGGCAGTGACCAGGCCCCGCTCCTTTTCCTCCTCAGTGAGGGTGCTGATTTTATAGTAGGCCCCCCGGATTTTATAAGCTCCGGTGGCCTGCATATTCTCTGGCTTGAGATACACATTGTTGCCGCAGGCCCTGGACAGGTAGGGGGAGTGGATCAGAGGGGTGGGACGGAGAACGCCCTGGAGTACGCTCCGGGCATTTTTGAACTGTTCGAGAGTCATGTCTTCCTTCTCCTTTATGTAGGCGTTAAGATCAACTTTATGTTTTAATATACTCACTCCGGCCCCATAAGTCAATGCGGGAGAGGGGGCGGAGCAGCTTTTATTTAGACCAGCCCTCCCCAAACACCCGGTCATAGGTGATCTGTTCCATGGCCCGGGGAAAGAAGGCGGCCTCTTCCTCCAACGGAAGAAGTAAGCGGTTATTATAGAAGGGGACATGCTGGTAAAAGTCGGCCAGCAGTTCCATGTAAGGGGTGCGGGCCATGCCAGTGGAACGGGCCAGGGAGTTGAGCAGGTTATAGTCAGAGATGGCGTTGTCGCAGCCTGGTTCCAGCAGCCCCTCCCCCAGATCCCGGTTGGAGTAAATAAGGAAGGGGGTGGAGTACAGAAGCTGCCGATCCTGGGTGTCCTGCTGCCCCCCGATATCCGCAAAGCCTGTCTCATCGTAGGCTGCGAAGTTACTGCCTAGGGTGGGCAGGTGGTCGCCGAAGAAGAGCAGTACTGTGGGACGATCCCGGCCGTCCACCCAGTCGGCCAGTGCCCCCAGCATCCCGTCGGCGTCGTAGAGCCCCTGGGTGTAGGTAGTCAGGGCGGTGAGGGAGTCCTCAGACAGGGAAGGGGCGTCTACCCGGATGCGGATATCCTCCTCCTCCAGGGCCTTGAAGGGTTGGTGGTTCTGCATGGTAATGGCAAAGAGAAAAACAGGTTCCTCCCGGCTGTCTGCCAGGGCCTGAATGGCTTGAAAAGTTGTTTCGTCCGTAATATAGCCTCTCTTATAGGAGGGCTCTACCAGTTGAGCCACTTCCTCCTGGCCATAAAACTCATCAAAGCCCAGCAGGGGATAGGCGGTGTCCCGGGCATAGAATTTCTTGTCATAGGGGTGCACAGCCAGGGTGGTGTAGCCCGCGTCTTTGTAGTTGGACACATAGGTGGGGAAGGCGTGGCTCACGTACCAGTAGGGGGTGGTCACGTCGGGCATATAGTCGGTGGTCAGACCGGTAAGCAGGGCAAACTCAGGCCGCACAGTGCCGCCCCCCAGAGCGGTGGTATAAACAAGGCCACTGTAGCAGTTCGGGAGGGTGAGCAGCCGGTCGTAGTTGTCCAGAGGGTTTTCCGAGAAGGAGACTCCGGGCAGAATCCGGGGGTCAAAAAAGCTCTCGCTGAGTACTGCCACCACATCAAAGAATTCCGTGTTCGGATTGGCCGGGACAGTTTCGTACCTCTCCAGGATGGACTCAATGGTCTCCTGGCTGTATCCAGCGGGGGGATGGATCTGCAGGCTGAGCAGGTTGATGGTGAAAGCTCCCACAAAGCCGTTGGCGGCGTAGTTGGAGCTTTGCAGGGCGGAGTCGATGGTGGACATGCCAAAGCGGTTGAGGACCCGCTCGGTCTTGGTGGTGGTGTTTACGGAGGAGTAGACTGCCAATATTACCAGGGCCGCTGCCGACCAGCGAAAGAAGAAGGGGCGGGGTAGGGCGGTGCGGAACAGAAAGAACCAGCCTACCCAGGCCAGAATGACCGCTGCGCCCAAGAAGAACCAGCCGGGGGTGTCCCCGCTGATGAAGGAGGACAACTCTTTGGCCTGGGTCACCATGGCCAAGTCCTGGGGATAAAAGTGGTCGCCGTTAAGGGCGGCTTTGGTGTAATTAACATAGGCACACACCAGGGACACAAGGCCGAAGACTAGTCCTGAAATCCAAAGCCGGCGCAAAAACAGGGTGAGCACACCGAACACCAGCAGTACCACTGCGGTTTCAAACAGGGCAGAGCCCGGGTGCCGTTCCCAGAAGGTCATCTGTATACTCAGGTCTGCGCTGAAATTCATGTAGTCCATGACAAAGAGGCAGAACAGGGGGAAGAAGGGGGCGCTCGTCCATCCCAGCACCCTGAGAACCCTGGCCCGGCGCAGACGGGACAGGGGGGAGGGGACAGAGGAGGGGTTGTTTAACTGGGAGGGTGCGGTAGGCAGTGAAACAGACATGGAATCCAACAGCTCCTTATTATTCGGAATGTGGAAATGAGCCCGGAAATAATAGTGACGGAGCCCATCCTGTTTGTACCAGGGGCGAAAACAGTCGAGTTGTGTACCATATTGTAACGCGCCGGAGGAAAGATTTCAACCGGGACAAGGAGAAGGGGGGGCGACTTGACACCCCGCCTTTCCGGGGGATATAATGCTTAGGTAAGAGAAAAATACCATTATTCGGTCCAAATTTGGAGCCGTACAGGTTTCGGGACTGTGGAGGTCTGTTATGGTGAAGCATACAAAACGCTCGGTGCTCCCTATCTACCTTGTGGGTGTGGCCAGTCTGGTCTATGCTTTGGCGTTTCCCCTGTATCGCCCCATGCACTATGTGTTGTGTGCCGGGGTGTGTGCAGTGGTGTTTGTGGTGGGGAAAGCCATTTTTCCCGATAAGGCCTACTCCATGCCCGGGGAGGAGCAGGCGGAAGAAGAGAGGGAGGCCCCTAAGCGGGAAGAACCCAAGTCTACTGGAAATCCAGAGATAGACGCCCTGCTGAAGGAGCGGGAGCGGGCCCTTGGGGAGATGCACCGGCTGAACGACAGCATTCAGGACGAAAAAATCTCCGCTCAGATTGATCATCTGGAGGAAGTCACAGGGAAGATTATTGACCAAGTGGTGGCACAACCTAAAAAGTTGTCCCAAATTCGACGATTTTTGGATTACTATCTGCCCACCACTCTGAAGATTCTCAATGCCTATGACCGCATGGACGCTGCCGGCGTCTCGGGCAGCAACATCGACACCACCAAGGGCAAAGTGGAAACAATGATGGACACCATTATGAAGGCCTTTGACAAGCAGTTGGATGCCTTGTTTGGGGAGGAGGCCCTGGACATTTCCACTGATATTACTGTGATGGAGAACCTGCTGGCCCGGGAGGGCCTGGGCGGGATGCAGCTGGGACAGAAGCAGAAAACAGATGAAAATGTGGATTTGGAGCTGTGAGGAGGGGGCGAGAGCACCTTTCGCCCCTCCCGGCCGGCCGCCGGAGACACGAACATGTTTCATGTAGGCCTGTCTATGGTTGCTGGCCGCTGCACTGTCTGGCGCCGTAGCGGTCCGCAGTACTTTTTCTGGCAGCGGAGGCTGGAGAATATACATCCCTTTGGCCAGAGGACAGCTGCTGCTGGCGCTTTCATGATTTAGAAGCTGGATTGTTAATGACAAACAATATTAAAGGCAAACAAAATAAAACAGGAGGAACCTGCCATGAGTGATAAATTGAATCTGACCCCGGAGCTGACCCTCAGTCCGGATACCGCCGCCCAGGTGGCTTCGGCCCCGGAACTGACCCTGGAAGCCCCTGCCGTAGACACAGCTCAGGCGGAACAAGCTGCTCTTCAGGCTCAGCGGGACGCCAATGCAGTGAAGCTGGACGAGTCTATGCTCAGCGAGGCGGAGCGAAAAATGGTGGACGAATTTGCCCAGAAGATTGATGTCACTGACTCCAACCTGGTGCTGCAGTATGGTGCAGCGGCTCAGAAAAACATTGCCGCCTTCTCTGAGAATGCTCTGAACAATGTAAAAACCAAGGACTTGGGAGAGGTAGGCGAGGCCCTTTCTTCCCTGGTAGTAGAGTTGAAGCATTTTGGAGAGGATGAGGAGAAAAAGGGAGGGATTTTTGGCTTCTTCCAGAAGAAGCGGGATCAGCTGGAAGCTATGAAGGCCAGCTATTCCAAAGCAGAGACCAATGTGAATAAAATTGTGAAGGTACTGGAAGATCACCAGGTCGTGCTGATGAAGGACATTGCCATGTTTGACCAGATGTACGATCTGAACACCAAGTACTATAAAGAACTGACCATGTATATTATCGCGGGGAAGAAGCGCCTGGAGTACCTGCGCACCCACGATTTGGAGGAGCTGAAGAAAAAGGCTGCCCAGACCGGGGCCCAGGAGGACGCCCAGGCCTACAACGACTTTGCCAACCTGTGTGCCCGGTTTGAAAAGAAGCTCCATGACCTGGAGCTGACACGAATGATTTCTATTCAGATGGGCCCCCAGACCCGCTTGCTGCAGAACAATGACACCCAGATGCTGGAGAAAATTCAATCCTCCCTGGTCAACACCATCCCCCTCTGGAAGAGCCAGATGGTGCTGGCCCTTGGGCTGGAGCACGGCCGGCAGGCCACCGCTGCTCAGTCCGCCGTCACCAATATGACCAATGACCTGCTGAAAAAGAATGCGGACATGTTGAAGATGGGCACAGTGGAAACCGCTCGGGAGGCGGAGCGCAGCGTGGTGGATATTCAGACCCTCCAGCACACAAATCAGCAGCTTATTTCCACCCTGGACGAGGTGATGAAAATTCAGACCGAGGGCGCCCAAAAGCGCCGGGAGGCCGAGGCTGAGCTGGGTCGCATTGAGGGCGAGCTGAAGCAGAAGCTGCTGGAGCTGCGGGGATAATCAGACCTGCGGGAGCGGCTGTAGAGGAAAGTTTGAAGCGGCACAAAAGATGCGGCCCTGCCATATATGGCCCCGGTAAGACGCACATGCGGTGCCGCTACTCCCTGGTGTCCATGGAAAACATGTGAAGACAGAACAGCAAAGGAAATTTAGACCGGGGCGGAGAGCGCGTTGCCCCGCCTCTCCCAGTGTATACCGGCAGCTTTGGAACAGAGTGGGGCAGAAAGGAACCGGCAATGAAGTTTTTTCAGAAGACCTGGGTGGCAGTGGCCGTTGCACTGGTGATGGTGGCCGGGGCGATATTGATAGGTCAGCGGAAGGGGGACGGACAGGAACAGTCCCTCGCCGCAGGATTAGACACCTCCCTGTCCACCAGCGCTTACCAACAGTGGGTGGGAGACGGTGCAGATGTACTCTCCCAGCAGCAGGTGGAGCAGATTTGTTTGTATAATGCCAACTGGGATGCTCGCTACGGCAGTATTATTGTGGTGGAAACCCTTACTTCTGCTCCCCAGCAGGGGCTGGAGGAATATACCATAAGCCAGGCGGAAGAGTTTCAGTTGGGCAGTGTAGACGGCTACCTGGCCATTGTCCCTTCTGCCCAGGACGCTTATCTGGCGGTTGGTATGGATTTTCCTCTGTCAGACAGCCAGGTTGGGGTGTATCTGAACCAATATCTCTATGACGATGTGGCTGCCGGAGAGTCCGGTCGGGGTGTGCTATCCCTGTTTGATGCGTTGAATCAATATTATATCACCGCTTACGGCGTCCCCAGCCATGAGAGTTATCCGGACGGTCAGGCAGGCAGCAGAGTACTGGGGATTGTGGTACTTGTAATCATCCTGCTGGCCATTGCCGCAATCTTGGATCGTATACGGTACGATGCCTACCGTCAGCAGTATTATGGGGTAGTCAATCCCCCGGTGGTGTTTCGGCCCATTCTGTTCTGGCATGGGCCTGGCTGGGGCTGGTATCGCAGGCGGTGGCGCAGGCCTCCTCCCCCTCCCCCCAGAAGGCCGGGTGGGTTTGGAGGGCCCAGGCCCGGCGGTGGAGCACATTCCACCAGGCCGGGTGGGTTTGGCAGCTCCGGCTTCCGAGGCGGTGGCTTCGGCGGCTCTCGGGGGGGCGGCGGTTTCCGTGGCGGCGGCTTTGGGGGCTCCCGTGGTGGCGGCGGCGGTTTCCGTGGCGGTGGCTTTGGGGGCTCCCGTGGCGGCGGCTTTGGGGGCTCCCGTGGCGGCGGCTTTGGTCGGCGCTGAGAGAAACAGCGCAGAAGAGAAAAAGACAGGTAACCGGCGGCGGTCGTCCTTTTGGGACGGCCGCCGTTTTTAATGGTGGGACATATCCTGTGGGACTGCCTCATATATATGGGAGGAAACCATTCAGGAGTGTGATATGCCATGAGACAAAGCCCCGCCGACCTCAACCGCATCCAGCTGCATGGCCGCCTAGAGGAGTGCCCCTCTTTTTCTCACGTCAATCATGACGTAGAATTTTATCGCTTTCCCCTCTGTGTCTCCCGCCTGTCTGGGGCAGAGGACAGAGTGTATGTGGTGGCCCCCCGAGCACTTCTGGAGCCAATTTCCGACTTGGAGAAGGAGGAGGAAGTGACGGTACAGGGGGAGGTACGTACGTTTAATAACCGCAGCGGGACAGGCAGCCGGCTAGTCATCAGTGTTTTTGCCCGAACCTTTGTGCGGGAACAGGGGAGGGATGAGAATCGGCTGCAGCTGTCTGGCACTTTGTGTAAAGAGCCCAGTGTACGGGCTACTCCCCTGGGACGCACTATCTGCGATATGATTCTGGCGGTTAACCGGCGGTATGGGCGGGCGGATTACCTGCCCTGCATCACCTGGGGAAGTCTAGCTCGGCGTTGTGGAGCCATGTCAGTAGGTGAGCGCGTGAGGTTGGAGGGCCGGCTCCAGAGCCGAGTTTATACCAAAATGGTAGAGGGCAGGCAAGAAGCTCGAACTGCCTTTGAGGTGTCGGTCATGTCACTGGATTCTGAGGAAAGCCGGGAGAGCGGGGCGGAGTTGTATCTTCCTGCGGGTTTGAGCCCGGAAATTTGATGTAAAAACGCTCTGTCAGAATTGAAAGGAAAGGGCGGCATCCGGGGATTACAAGTAGGAAATCCATATAATAAATAATTCTTTGAAAGATTTTTGTCAGTCTTGTTGACTTTAAAATTTGCTTCCACTATAATTTACCTTTGCACGAGGTACGAAGACAGCTGTGCTGGTTGGGAGGAACTTATAGTGGAAAAACCTGCAAATGAAAACAAGATGGGCGTTATGCCCGTTAACAGGTTGTTGCTGAACATGGCTGTGCCCATGATAATTTCTATGCTGGTTCAGGCCCTTTATAATGTGGTAGACAGTGTGTTTGTGGCCAAGCTCAGTGAAGACGCCCTCAATGCAGTTTCGTTGGCCTTTCCGGTACAGAATTTGATGATATCTGTATGTGTGGGAACCGGCGTAGGAATTAATGCCATGCTCTCCAGGAGCCTGGGGCAGAAGGAACAGAAAAAGGCCAACCAAACAGCTATGAATGGTCTGTTTCTAGCCCTGGTGAGCTGTCTGATATTTACTCTGCTTGGGCTTACCTGTTCCCGACTCTTCTATACGATTCAAACAGACATCACGGCTATTGTGGATTATGGCGAGGACTATTTGTCCATTGTGTGCGGAGTGAGCGTAGGCCTGTTTGCCAGTGTTACCTTCGATCGCATTCTCCAAGCCACCGGCCGTACCTTTTTAACTATGATAACCCAGGCAGTGGGGGCGATTATTAATATTATCCTGGATCCGATTATGATTTTCGGCCTGTTTGGGTTTCCACGCATGGAGGTGGCTGGCGCGGCTTTGGCTACGGTCATCGGACAGATTGTGGGTGCCTGCCTGTCCGCCTATTTTAACCTGCGGTACAATGCAGATGTGCAGTTAAATTTCCGCCGTTTTCGTCCAAACCTCTCCGTCATTGGAGGAATTTACAGTGTGGGTGTGCCGTCTATTGCCATGCAGTCCATCGGCTCGGTAATGGTTTTTGGCATGAATCAAATTCTGCTGGCCTTTACCGCCACCGCTACCGCTGTGTTTGGAGTGTACTTTAAGCTCCAGTCCTTTATCTTTATGCCGGTATTCGGCCTGACCAACGGCATGGTGCCCATTGTGGCCTACAACTACGGGGCGGGGCGCCCGGATCGGATTTCTAAAACGGTTCGTCTGAGTATTATGTACGCGATAGGCATTATGGTGCTGGGCCTGCTGGCCTTCCAACTGGTCCCCCACGTGTTCCTGGCTCTATTTATGGCGGAGGGGGAGACCTCAGGGGATATGCTTACCATCGGTGTGCCGGCTCTGCGCATCATCTCATACAGTTTCCTTCTTGCCGGGTTCTGTATCGTCAGTTCCTCAGTCTTTCAAGCGCTGGGCCATGGAGTACTCTCCCTTATGGTATCTGTAGTTCGCCAGCTAGTGGTGCTGCTTCCGGTGGCATTTCTTCTCTCCCGTGTGTTTGAACTGCAGGCAGTGTGGTGGGCTTTTCCCATTGCGGAGCTGTTCTCAGTTAGTCTGTGCGCACTGTTTTTAAGTCGGGTTTATCGCCGGAACATTTTGCCGTTGAAGAAGCTTCCCCAATAGACACCCCGGACAGTGAGCACTTCTATCATCAGAAAAGACGCATCCCATATGGGATGCGTCTTTCTTTAATTGCCCGCTTATAATTTGGCCACCACCTGGTACATCATTACAAAGTGTAAAATACTGCCCAGCAGAATGAACAGGTGGAAGATCTCGTGGCAGCCAAATTTGGGGTTACGGCGGCCCGGCCACTTGACAGCGTAAAGTATACCGCCTGCCGTATAGGCCAGTCCTCCGGCCAGTAGCCAGCCAAGGCCTGCTGCAGGCAGTGCACGGTAGAGCGGGACCACAGCAAATATAACCAGCCACCCCATTACCAAATAAATAGTGCTGGTGAGCCAGCGGGGGATTCCCAGCTTAGTGATAGTGAGCACAAGACCGGCAACCGCTAGGATCCACACACAGCTGAGCAAGAGGGGCCCGCCGCTGTCTCGTAGAGCGGTCATACAGATAGGAGTATAGCTGCCTGCAATCAACAGATAAATGGAGCAGTGGTCATATTTTCGCAGAGCGATGCGCCCCGCCACGGAAGTGTTCAGACAATGGTACAGGGTGCTGGCAGTATAGAGACCGACCATAGACAGGCCATAGATCAAAAACAGCAGAAAAGAGGTCCATTTCCCCTGTATCGCTGCCTGAAACAGTAAAGCCGCAGTACCCGCTGCGGCCAGCAGCGCGCCCACTCCGTGGGTGATGGCTGACCAGGGCCGTAGCCCATCATAGGGGTCGCGAACTTCTCGGCGGCGGGGTTTTGGCTCATAAAGGGGAAAATCAGCAGTAAGGGCATCAGAACGCATACAGGGCACTCCTTTCCAGGAAATGAACTTTCCTCATGCTACCAGTATATCCGTCTGCCCTAAAAATATCAATATAAAATATCACCAAATATAGTTTTAAAAATTATATTAAAGCGTATAAAAAACAACGTCGGCCATGCCGACGCTGTTTTTCGACTTAGCCCTGGGAAATAGCGCCCACGGGACAGGTAGCGGCGCAAGAGCCGCAGTCCAGACAAGCGCCGGCATCGATCACATAGTGGTCGTCGCCCTGAGAGATCGCGCTTACGGGGCAGGTCTCCGCGCAGGAACCACAGCTGATGCAGGCATCACCGATAACATAAGCCATGATAAGTACACCTCCCTTAGAATGTATAATCATTCTAACACAACTTTTCAAAAAAGCAATGCTAAATTTTGCAAAAGGGGGGAATCCTTACAGAAGATTAACAAGGGGGAATGACCGAAATATGTCAGACAACCGATTTACATCTACTGCCCTGGGGGCTATCCGTCTGGCTCAGGAAAATGCCGCCCGTCTGGGGCACAGCTATGTGGGCAGTGAGCACTTGCTGCTGGGGCTGGCCGGTCAGGAGTACAGCCCTGCTGCGGTGGCATTGCGCAAGTCGGGGGCAAGCAGTCAGGCTCTGCAGGCGGCCATCGCCCAGCGCGTGGGGATTGGGGTACCATGCCCTGCCATTCATCAGGGGCTTACTCCCCACTGCTGTCAGGCCATACAGGTGGCGGCAGGAGAGAGTAAGCGGCTGGGCCAGCGGGCAGTCAATTCGGAACATCTGCTGTTGGGGCTGCTGGGGACGGAGGAGAGCGGTGCCTGCCGGCTGTTGGCCGACTGTGGGGTGGACACCCAGAAGCTTTACCATATGGTGAGCGCCTCTCTGGGGGGAGAAGAGTATTCCCGGTTCCGAGCTCGGGAACCGGAACAGCGGCCCATTTCTTCAGACACCAGGCAGTTAGACCAGTGTGCCCGGGATCTGACCCGTATGGCTGCAGCGGGAAAGCTAGATCCTGTGATCGGCCGGGAAGAGGAACTGGAGCGGGTCATCCAGATTTTATCCCGCCGAACCAAGAATAACCCCGCCTTGGTGGGGGAGCCTGGTGTAGGCAAAACCGCGGTGGTAGAGGGGCTTGCCCTGGCCATTGCCAATGGCACTGCCCCGGGTCATCTGTTGGGGAAGCGGGTATGTGCTCTGGATTTGTCCGCCATGGTAGCCGGTACTAAGTACCGGGGGGAGTTTGAGGAGAAGCTAAAACATGTGCTGAACGAGGTGCGTCGGTCAGGAAATGTGATTTTGTTTATTGACGAGCTGCATACCATTGTAGGGGCAGGCAGTGCTGAGGGAGCTATTGACGCGGCTAACATCCTCAAACCCGCCCTGGCCCGAGGGGAGCTACAAGTAATCGGGGCTACCACTCTGGACGAGTATCGACGCCACATTGAAAAGGATTCTGCGTTGGAGCGCCGTTTCCAGCCTGTCACGGTCCGGGAACCCAATCGGGAGCAAAGCATGGCAATTTTGCGTGGGCTGCGCAGCCGGTATGAGACCCATCACCATCTGACCATTACCGATGAGGCGCTGGAGGCTGCGGTGGACCTATCCATTCGTTATCTGCCTCAGCGCTATCTGCCCGACAAAGCTATCGACTTAATAGACGAAGCCGCCTCTCGGGCGCGGCTGGCCGGGCGACACCTCCCGCCTGAACTGCAGGAACTGGAGAACCGGGCTGGACAGGCTGGCCGGCAAATGGAGAAAGCTATCCGGGCGCAGGATTTTGAAAAGGCGGCCATGCTCCGGGACGCAGAGAACAGCTTTCGACGCCAGCTGGAAGAGGGGCGCCGCCAGTGGGTCAAGAAACGGCAGCCTTGCCAGGTGGAGAAATGCCACATCCAGGCCGTACTAACCCAGTGGACAGGAGTGCCCGTCACAGATCCCAGTGAGGCCGACAGAAAAGCGCTGGCAGGACTGGAGTCTGCTCTGCGCAGGCGATTGCTGGGACAGGACAGGGCAGTGGATGCGGTGGTTCGAGCCATTCGGCGCGGAAGGTTGGGACTGAAAGATCCCCGCCGCCCGGTGGGCAGCTTCCTGCTGTTAGGCCCCAGCGGGGTGGGAAAGACCCAGCTGTGCCGCAGCTTGGCTGCAGCGCTCTTTGGCCGGGAGGAGGCCCTGCTGCGCTTTGATATGTCCGAATATATGGAGGCTCATACCATCTCCCGTCTCATCGGCTCCCCGCCGGGCTATGTGGGCCATGAGGAGGGAGGACAGCTCACTGAGCAGGTTCGGCGCAACCCCTGGTCAGTGGTGTTGCTGGATGAGCTGGAAAAGGCCCATCGGGATGTGTGGTCCATTCTCCTTCAGGTAATGGAGGAGGGGGTACTCACTGACGCCCAGGGGCGCAAGACAGATTTTCGGAACACGGTACTGGTCATGACCTCCAATCTGGGGGCAGGGCGGTTTGCTCGAGGAAAGCAGCTGGGTTTTGCTCTGGAAGACAGCACAGTGGAGCGAGAAAATTTGGAGCGGGAGGTACTTGCCGACGCCAGGCGGGCCTTTGCCCCGGAGTTTTTAAACCGGCTGGATGCCACCCTGGTCTTCCACCCGCTGGATCGGGCCACTTTGGGGTCTATTACCAGGCAGCTACTGGAAGAAACGGGAAAGCGCATGTCTGTTCTTGGCGTGACCTTGCAGGCCGAGGATGAGGCGGTGGCTCTGCTGGCCAACCGGGGAGAGGATCGGGAGTACGGTGCCCGTCCCCTGCGCCGAGCTATCGCCAATTTAGTGGAGGATCCTGCAGCAGATCTTTTGCTGGAGGGCAGCTTGAAGAAGGGAGACATCCTCAGGGTTACGGCAGAAGGAGGCGAGGTGCGGGTGCGTCCCACCCGTCCTGCCTAAAGCACGAAAGGGGTCCGCGGATATTCCGCGGACCCCTTAGTTTACTTTAAAAATAATTTGGGAGGCTATCCCAACCGCACGATTTCCTCGATGGGCAGGGCACACAACACAGACTGAGCAGGGCTGCGCAGGCCGTGAGCGGTATTAATGGCCTCCATAATAGAGGAACGCAGGGTGGAGGGAACCACAATGGCCACGATTTCCCGCTCAGCGGCTAAGTCGGCCAGGTTGTAGGCCTGCTCCAGTTCCTCCAGTCCGGACAGGCGGGCCTTGATTACGGTACCTCCTCGTGCCCCTTGGGCCTTGGCAGTGGTCATCACCTCATCCGTATGTCCCCGGCTGCAGCCCACTAGAATTAGAGTATTCTCCTCATTGTGGTCCATAGGTTCCTCTCCTCCGTTTCGTTTTCGTTCCTCAGCTTTAAACACAACCAGGGCGGCGGCTAAGTTATTGAGGGCACCCACCGGCAGAGAGAAGACAATGCCCGCCCCTGTGCTTCCTCGCAGCTCCCGGTCCAATTCCTGCAGAAGCTGCCGACAGGCAGGAGCAGGAGCAAAGGAGAGCACCACGTCCTTCTCACTGGAACCCAGGCCTAAGATGTCCATAATCTCTGAGGTGGCGGTACCCCGCCCGGCGCACTGGAAGTGGAGAAAAATCTGACGGCTTTTATATAGCTTTTGCATCGCCGTTCCTCTGCCTCGATCCACAATGGAGACAATCAGACGCATGGATTGTGTCAAAAGGGTTTCCTCCTCTCTCAGCTAAAATAAACAACCACGTCTTCCACCCGCTCCATATGGTAGCGCAGGCGTCGGCGGGCCAGCTTGTGCTGCAGCTGGCTGGCCAACCCCATGGTCTGGATTGTGACCAGGGGTGTCATGGCCACCATGGCCACAATGCCGAAGGCGTCCGTCATCAGGTTGCCGCCCAAGGCGGAGCAGGCCCCCATGGCAAAGGGGAGCAGAAAGGTGGCGGTCATGGGGCCGCTGGCCACTCCTCCGGAGTCAAAAGCAATTCCGGTAAAAATGGCCGGCACAAAGAAAGACAGACCCAGAGCCAGGGTGTAACCGGGGATCAGCAGCCAAAGAATGCTCAGTCCGGTGAGAATTCGCACCATGGCCAACCCCACCGACACACATACCCCTATGGATAAAGCATGGCCCATCGCCCGGTGGGAGATGGAGCCGTTGGACACCTCCTCCACCTGCTTGGTGAGCACGGCAACTGCGGGCTCAGCCTTGACGATGTAGTAACCAATGAGCATCCCAATAGGTACCAGCAGCCAGCGCTGCCCACCACCGGCCACAGTGGCGCCGATGAATTGGCCTGCAGGCATGAAGCCCACATTAACCCCGCACAGAAACAGTACAAGGCCCAAGTAGGTATAAAGCAGCCCGGCACAGATTTTCAAAAGCTGATTGCCCTGAAAACGGCGGGTGATAAGCTGGAAGACCAGAAATAATCCCACAATGGGGAGCAGAGAGAAGGCCACTTCCCGGAAATAGTGAGGCAGAGCAGAGAGAAAGTACCGGGCAGCCTGGGCGGTGGTCTCTACCGCGGGCAGCTCATTTCCGGAATATACCGCCGTCTCTGGACGATAGAGAATACCCAGCAGCAGTACGGAAAGAACTGGGCCGATAGAGCACAGGGAGATCAGGCCAAAGCTGTCACTGGCGGAATTGGCGTCGCTTCGGGTAGAAGCAATGCCCAGGCCAAGTGCCATAATAAAGGGGACTGTGATCGGTCCGGTGGTAACCCCTCCGGAATCGAAGGAGACCGGAATAAAGTGGTTAGGGGCGACGGCAGCTATCCCAAAGACCAGCAGGTAGAACAGCACCAGCATCCGCCGCAGAGGAATTGCAAGCCGAATGCGCAGGGCGGCACCGACCAGGAAGATACCCACTCCAACGGCCACAGTGAGGATAAGTACCAAATTTTCAATATCAGGTACCTGCTGGGCCAATACCTGCAAATCCGGCTCTGCCACGGTGGTGAGTACACCCAAGAGAAAATAAATTGCCACGGAGACAAGAGGGCTTTTCTGCCGGCTCATCTCTATGCCTACGCCTTCTCCCATGGGGATCATGGACATATCCACGCCCAGGGTAAAAAGCCCCATGCCAGCCACCAGCAAAATGGCCCCAAATAAAAACAGGATCAAGGTGCCGGGAGCCAGAGGGGCGACCGTAATAGAGAGCAGCAATACAATTGCGGTGATAGGCAATACACTGGCTAGGGATTCCTGGTTTTTCTCCTTAAGCTGTCGGTTCAGATGCACGGAAAAACTCCTTTCTGCGGGTGGGCCGGGGTCGCTGCTGGGCACTGTATCAAAAAGTGAGCCGGTTGGAAACTACGCACCCACCAGCACGTTTTGTCTCTGTTTCATTATAGGGGAATGGGTAGGAGGTGTCAAATTCACACTGACAGGGCAGGTTAAGGGAGAAATACAGAAATTGGTAACACTTTTACAAAAAAGCAAGATTAAACAGATGTTTTAGCATATTTGGAAAAGAGGGGGTTCTCCAGTGGCCATCAAGCCGTGAAAAAGAGAGAGTTTGCTTACAAAATCTTTATGCGTATACAACCATTCTTAACAGCGGAAAGTTGTATGGCAAAGGAAAATAATCTCCATTTGTAAGAGAGGGCATTTGGACACGGTGGATCATACGTAACATAAAAAACGCCCGCCCGTATGAATACGGGCGGGCAGGACGGAGAGGGATGGAAGACATGGGGTTTGGATGGAGACAAAAAGACTTAGCGGTCGGTCTGCTGGGAGGGGTTTTTCTGCCCCTTAGGAGCCTTCTGGTTGCGCTGATGCTTGGAAGACTGGGGCGCAACGCTGTCCTGAGGGGCAGGATTATTGGGTTGATTGGGATTCATGTGCAAACCTCCTTTCCTGGGATGCAAGGGTAGCATACCCGGAGAGAGGAAAAGTATGCACAGTTTGGAAAAAAACCTAAAAATATTTTGGACGTGCTGTATTTTACACAGTGCGGCCGCTAATCCCGGCAGGAGAAGGCAAAAAAACGCTGGCCAAAGTAGTTTAGACAGGTGAACAGCCCGTTGCCCACCAGCATGGACAGTTCTCCCTGAAAACGCACCAAAAGGGGCCAACCAATTTTTGGCACCACCAGGTTGGTCAGAGGCTGAGCTATCCCATAGGCAATGAGGTAGCACACGGCAATATTCAGAGAAAAACGCAGGGCGTCGGCCCACACCGCCCCGTGGCTGTGGAAGCTGAAGCGGCGGTTGAGGTAAAAACTGGAGACACTGGCGATACAGAAGGCTAGGGCGCTGGAGGGCCAATAGCCCCAGTGAAACCGGGAGTAGAACAACAGCTGAAGAAATACACTCAGAGCAGTATTGCCCAGGCCGATGAGCAAAAACCAATGCAGACTGGGGTCCCGTATCAGCTGTCCCAGCCATTTCAGAGCCCGCCTCACAACCGCTCCTCCGTGGAACGGAGCAAGTTAAGCCACAGCTCAAAATTCTGCCGCTCTTTTTTAATAACGGTATCCAGAATCAGCCCGCAGCAGAAGGTGAGAAGTCCACCTAGAAAGAAAAAACCAGCCACGATGAGCGTGGGGAAGCGGGCCACCAGGCCGGTGTCCAGGTACTCCAGGAAGACAGGGACAAACAGCCCCACAGCCAAGGCGGCCAGCAGCAGGGCCAAGGTGGAGAAGAACGCCAGGGGTTTATAGTCCTTCACCAGACGGAAAATGGTCATAAGGACTCTGGCCCCGTCAGAATAAGTGTTCAATTTTGACTGGCTGCCCGCAGGCCTGTCCCGGTAATCTACAGGAATGTTTACAAGGGCAAAGTTTTTATCCAGGGCATGGATAGACATCTCAGTTTCAAGTTCAAAGCCCCGGGAGAGCACCGGGCAGGTTTTTACAAATAGCCGGCTGAAGGCCCGATAACCGGTCATAATGTCCTGAATGCTGCCGTGAAAAAAACGGTTGACCAGCTTGCGCACCAGTATGTTGCCCGTGTTGTGGAAGGGACGCTTGTTTGCCTGGAAGTAAGTGGAGGACAGGCGGTCGCCCACCACCATATCCGCTCCCTCCTTCAGTACGGCATCCACCATCTGTCTGGCGCACTGGGCGGGGTAGGTGTCATCTCCATCCACCATCAGGTAGCACCGGGCTTCAATATCCCGAAACATGGTTCGGATGACGTTCCCTTTGCCCTGACGGTGTTCATAGCCCACGACGGCTCCTGCCGCCCGGGCTATCTCATCTGTGTGGTCGGTGGAGTTGTTGTCGTAGACATAGATAACCGCCTCAGGCAGGGCGGCGCGGAAATCCCCCACTACTTTGCCAATGGTGGCAGCCTCGTTGTAGCAGGGAATAAGAACGGCAATGTTATCCATGGAAACCTCCTTGACTATTTGGAGTCAGGACGTATAACGTATAGGCCATAAGCAGGGGTGTGGCGGCCATGCTGGGCAGCATGTAGCGCACCAATCCATTCACCGGCGATACGCAGCAGATCGCCAGGGCCAGCCACAGGGGGAGGGCGGCAATGAGGGCGCGCCACCTCCTGCGCCGCAGCAGAGCAGCAGTACATAAAATAAGCAGCCAGGAGAAGGTGGCCGGCGCGTTGAGCAGGCCAAGGCCGGGCAGACGGCTCCACAGGCGGCTGAACTGATCCATTAGGTTGGCGCCGTTGGGCCGGAGGAATTCAAATTCCATGCCGTAGTTGGGCTCCTGCATAAAGAAATAGTTTCCGCCGAAGGGACCGTAGCGGTAGCCCGGCAGAAAGTAGCCGAACATGGCATTCCAGGCGGCCTCCAGGTACACCCCAGGGTGGCGCAGACCCTGGCGAACCCACAGGGCCAGGTAGTCCTTCAGAGCTTCGCTGTCCCCGTGGTAAGTATTTTTCACCCCGTCGGATACCCTGGGATCGTAAGCAGTGAACAGGGACTCATAGTCCAATACACGGTCAATGACTGCAATCTCCTCTTCGGTCAGCTCCTGGCTGTAGGTGCGGACATAGCGGGCTGTCTGCTGAAAGGGAAGGCTGAGCATCTCACGCACAGAGCCAGGTTCTACCCCCAGAGCGGGCAGGCACAGCTGGTTGAAGCAAAGGTACAACGCCAATACTCCCACGCCCACCCCGGCGATGCCCACTCGCCTGGAGAGAGCACGGGGGACGAATGCCAGGCAAAGCAGGGTGGGGACAACCAGGTACAGCCCGTTGTTGCGCAGCAGGGCACACAGCACTCCTGTGAGAAGCAAAGCGGCCCATATCACGGGATGACATACCCCTCTGCGGCGGAGGAACTCCACCGCCAACAGGAAAAAGACCGCAAATATCCCATAGAAGAGTGTATCCTTGACGAACATCTGGGCATAGCCCCCGAAGGTGGGGACCAGGGTAAAGAAGGCCAGAGAAAGCAGGGCGGCCGTCCTGCCGGCCAGCAGCCGAATCTGCCAGCACACCCCAGCAAGGGCGGCGGTACACACCAGGGATTGAAACATTACATAAAAGAAGACCCCACGGGCCGGATTATCTCCTCCCAAACCTACAATCCATCCCATAAGCAGAGTGGACAGCCAGGGGTGATGATTGGTGGCGGGAGCCTGTCCCGAGAACTGTCCCAGCTGATACAGGCCGTCATACGTGACGCTGCCCGGATAGCACAGAATAAGGTAGGGGAGCCAACCCAGCAGGATGATTCCAAACGAGATAAGAAAGAATCGCCGCCGTTGCGCAGGAGAAAGGGAACTGCATTCAGGGAGGCAGCGGCTGTCCAGCCAGCGGAAGAGGGCCGCCGTCAGGGAATAAAAAAAGAGAAAGTACCCCAAAATCATCACTCCTGCCAGAACCAGGCAAGAGGGGGAAGAGAAAATAGGGGCGGCACTGTCTGCTGCCTCAAAACAGGTCCCAAAAAGAAGAAACAGAGAAAAGAAAATGCTGACCAGGGCAGCGCTGGGCAGCAGGACACAGGCGGAGGAAAGAAGAAAGCGGTAAGCCGGTACCAAAGCACAAAAAAGCACGAAAAAAACAATGCTGCCCCCTTGTATCTCCAGACGTATGGGGCCACTAGCCCCTTGGGCAGGGAGATATTCCACTGACAGGGCCAGACTGGTGAGCAGGGAATATAGAAGTATCTTTGTCCATAGGAGCCCAAGCTGTCTCTGGTGGGTTCCAACAGAGGGAGGGGTCAACAAAATCGCCTCCTAAAATTTGTTCCGGCGGTGTGTGCTGCCGGGCCTGCTCAAGGACGGGGAGAGGAAAAGGGGCGTGCACGTGCCAAGGCTGGCGGGCGTAACACAAACAAGTGGAACAGTTTGTCCATGAACTGGGCGTGGGTTAGGAAAAGGCATATTTGGTTGGCATTATTTTACTATATGACCAGAAAAAAGGCAAGGGGACGGAAAGCTGTGGCCCGCCGCCCCCTCGCAAAGAGAAGAAGATAGGGATAGATATACCCGCAGAATATCCGCCTGAGCACTGAGGGGGGGACACCGGGGAGAGAATTGGTGTGTCCCGGGAGCCCAAACAGGGAAATAGCTGCCTGGGATACCACAGGTCAGCTGTGGGCCCTGGGGGCGGAGAGGACCGCGGAAGGTAAAATCTCCTCCTGAACAGGCTCTTCCATCTTGGGAATGGTGAGATGACGGATGATGTTTTGCCGGGTGACAATTCCCACGAAAGCGCCCCGATCGTCTACCACGGGAATAAAACTCTGGTGCATGGAACGCTCCAAAAGTTGGGAGAGGGTCACATCAATCCGGACGGCCGGGTTGAAGTTGGCACGCAGCACACGGCGAAGAGGAAGTTTCTCCTGCGTGCGTAGACTATTGTTTTCCCGGTCTAGGATGTGCCAGAGAAAATCTCCCTCGCTGACGGTACCCACATACCGGCCGTCACGGGCTAGTACAGGGATAGCAGTATAGCCATGGGCCCGGAGCTTTTCCAGCCCCTGGCGAATGGTAAAATCTTCGTACAAATAAGCCACCTGAGCTTTGGGGGTGAGCAGGGAAATCACATTCACGCTGCGACTCTCCTTTCCTGCCGCCCGCAGAACGGGGGGAGTGGGCGGGGTAATTCCTGCCTTAAAGATAACATAGATGGAGAGTAGGATCTAGATATAATTTGTAAAGAATTTTAAACTTCCTACTGAGAACAGTACATGAAAAGGGGCGCCAGAACGCGCCCCCGGATGCTGAAGTGAGTTTAATGCAGCTCGCAGGTGTGTGTTTTACACGGATGTTCCCCACACTGGTGTTCCTGGCTGTGCTGGTGGTGATCACAGGTGGCCTGAGGGTCAAAGGAGAGAACCCCGGCCAACAGATCGGCCACAGCCTGATCGGCACTGCCAGATACTCCCCCATAAAGGCGGATGCCGGCTTGCTTCAAAGCCTGTCTGGCTCCTTCTCCGCTCCCGCCGCAGATCAGGGTATCCACTCCCTGCTCCCGGAGAAAGCCCGCCAAGGCGCCATGTCCGCTGCCGCTGGTGTCCACAATTACCTGGTCGGCGACAGAGCCGCCGGCTATGCGGTAGAGTTTAAACTGGGCCGTGTGCCCAAAGTGTTGAAACACCTGACCATTCTCGTAAGTAACTGCAATTTTCATGATATTATGCTCCTTTTTTGTGCCACAGGATATCAAAGCGGAGGGGCTCCGGGAAAGAAGAGGGAGCTGGCGCTTGGTATCGGCTAAGATTTAGTAGGAGAAATATAATATATGAGTCGTTCACAAGGAAGGTCTGCTTATATTATTTTATTCTAGCATAGTTTCAGGAGGATTCAAGGACAAAAAATATATTTTCCGCAATGGGGAACGCCCGGTGAGATGTTACCGGGCGGAATTGTACCTGTTATCTCTTGAATCTGGAGAGAAAATCCTTTAAAATTGGCCCCAGAAGCAGCGCAGGGCCGCTGGTCGGAAACAACCCATGTGAATGGAGAGAGGCCCGGAGGAAACACATGAATATCTTTCAGTTGGAATGTTTTTTAGCGGTGGCGGACTATCTCAGCTTTGCCAAAGCCGCCGAGGATCTGCATATTTCTCAGCCTGCGGTCAGCCACCAGATTCAGACGTTGGAGAGCGAACTGCATGTGAAGTTGTTCCGGCGTACCACCCGCTTTGTGGAGCTGACCACTCAGGGCCTGACCTTTTTGGAGGACGCCAAAAATATTGTGGCCATTTCCAAGCGGGCCATTAAACGGTTTGAGAGCGCCGATGACCAGGAAATTGTAAATCTGTCCCTGGGCTGTGACAGCCTGATGAGGCTGGAACTTTTGGAGCAGCCTATGCAGGGACTAAGAAAACAATACCCCAATGTGCACCCCCGCATTTTTACCCTACCGGGCAAGCAGCTTTTGACCTTGGTAGAAAACGGGGGCCTGGATGCAGCGCTGGGGATTCGGGACCCCGCCTTTGAGAGAAGCGGGGTGCGTTATCATGAGCTGAAGCGAGTCCCCGTAATCTGCCTGTGCCGGGAGGATCATCCCCTGGCGGGGCGGAAGACAGCTAGTATGGAGGAGATTGGCGGGGGACCATTGGTGGTTCACCACCCCAGCTTTGTTCCGGCAGAGGTGGGGAGGGTTCAGTTGCAGTTGGGGGAATCTAAAAAACCCTCCCAGCTGTTCTTTTGTGAATCCTCTCAGGCTGCCCTTCTTTTGATTCGCGCGGGCTATGGAGTTTGTGTTCTGCCTGGTATCCTTCCCCAGCCGGAGCCGGGACTGTGGAGATGTCGCCTGGAGGGAGTAGACCCTCTGTCTTTAGGGGTGTACTGCAAGGCAGGCCAGGAGACCCCTCTCCTGCGGGGCCTGCTGCATCTATTAAGAGACTGGGCCAAAGAGGTGTCTTTTCCGGAAGAAGGAGTGTAACCGGAAGAAAAGATAGGGCGGGGCTTTGGAAGAACTGGCCGGTAAAGGTATACTTTACCGGCCGGCTTTTTGTAAATTAATAAATAATTTTTATTATGATTACCTCATTTGTATTTCACATTCTAATAAAACTGTGTTATAAACCTTAAAGTCAAAAACAGTTTTGCAGAGAAGAAACGGAGGGTAAATGATGACGGGTGCGGACTTGGATCAGATGGCGTGGGACAACCGCCGCATTTTTCTACAGATGGAATTATGTGCCAACGGAATTCTGGCCCCTCAGGATATGACTGCTGTCCAGGCCCATGTTTTGCTTCAAATTTTAAACCATGGGGAACAGGGGACCTCTCTGACCGCTCTTCACCGAGTACTGGGTTACTCCATGGCCCACCTGTCCACCACCCTCAAGTCCCTGCGGAAAAGGGGCTATGTGCGTATGGAAAGCTGTACTCAGGATGACCGGTGCAAAATTATCTTCGCTACCCCACAGGGAGAAGCACTGCGGGAGTTCCTAAATGGAGCTGTGGCAGCCATCCGGGGGAGGCTGTACTCCAGCTTTTCCCAGTCGGAACTGCAGGACATGTACCGCCTTCAGAAAAAGATGCTGCAAAATCTGTCTGGAATTTCCACAAAAAAAGCGATGGGAGGTATGGACACGTGAAGACTGTATTGCATGAATTGGGACGATATCGGCGGGATACGCTTTTGTGTATTGGGATGACCACTCTGGAGGTGGTCATGGAGATCCTGCTTCCCTTTATCACTGCCATTATTATTGACCAGGGGCTGGAGGCAGGGGATTTGCCCACCGTGTACCGCTATGGGGCACTGATGGTGGTCATGGCTTTTTTGGGGTTGGTGTTTGGGGCTGCGGCAGGCCGGTATGCCGCAAGCGCCTCTTCCGGACTGTCTGCCAACTTGCGCCAGGCGATGTACGACAATATCCAGACCTTTTCCTTTTCCAACATTGACAAGTACAGCGTTCCTGGCCTTGTTACCCGCATGACCACCGACATTACCAACGTACAAAATGCCTTTATGATGGTCATCCGGGTAGCCGTGCGTTCCCCCCTAAATCTCATTTTCAGCTACATTATGTGCTTAATTATTAGCCCAAAACTTAGCCTTACATTTCTAATCGCTGTAGTGTTTTTGGCCGTGGTACTGGGTTCCATCATGGTAGTTACCATGAAGATTTTTACCCAAGTATTTCGCAGATATGACGATTTAAACGCAAGTGTGCAGGAAAATGTGTCTGCCATCCGGGTTGTAAAGGCCTTTGTACGGGAGGACTATGAAAACAGTAAGTTTTCAAAAGCCTCTGAGACTCTGTACCGCCTTTTTGTCCGGGCTGAAGGGCTGTTGGCCTTCAATAATCCGGCCATGATGATGGCAGTTTATTTCTGTATTATCATGGTCTCCTGGCTGGGGGCCCAATTCATTGTGGCGGGAGAAATGACCACAGGAAATCTAACCAGCCTGTTCAGCTATGTCATGTCCCTGCTGATGGGGCTTATGATGCTGTCCATGGTGGTGGTAATGATCACCATGTCTATGGCCAGTGTCCGCCGCATCAGCCAAGTGCTTCGGGAGACTCCCGATCTTGCGGCGCCGGAAGAGCCGGTAGAAGAGGTAGCTGACGGATCCATCGATTTTGACCATGTGAGTTTTTCCTACCGCCGTGGCAGCGGCAAGTACGCCCTGTCCGATATCAATCTCCATATTAAATCCGGGGAAACCATTGGCGTAATTGGGGGTACCGGATCGGGCAAAAGCAGTTTGGTCAATCTAATTTGCCGCCTATATGACGTGGATGAGGGGGCGGTTCGCGTGGGGGGACTGGATGTGCGGCAATATGATATGGAGGCGCTGCGCAACCAGGTTTCTGTTGTACTGCAGAAAAATACCCTCTTCTCCGGGACCGTTCTGGATAACCTGCGTTGGGGCAATCCGGAGGCCACCCGAGAGGAGTGTGAAGCCGCCTGCAGGGCAGCCTGTGCCGACGAGTTTATTGACCGAATGCCCGACGGATATCTTACCCGCATCGAGCGGGGAGGGGCCAACGTTTCCGGTGGGCAGAAACAGCGGCTGTGCATTGCCCGGGCCCTCCTCAAAAAGCCAAAGGTACTGATTCTGGATGACTCTACCTCTGCTGTAGACACGGCCACAGACGCCAAGATCCGTTCCGCCATGGCCAGAGAGATCCCGGGAACCACGAAGATTATTATTGCCCAGCGCGTCTCCAGCGTGGAGGGGGCCGACCGCATTTTGGTGTTGGATAACGGTCAGGTAAATGCCTTTGATACCCATGAGAATTTGCTGAAAACAAACGCCATTTACCAGGAGATCTACCAGTCTCAGGTTAAGGGCGGCGGGGACTTTGACCAGCCAGCATGAAAGGAGGAGAAATCATATGAGTGAAAAAAAGGCCCAAGGAGCGCCTGTTTCTGTGCTGAAACGGGTCATCCGCTATATGCTTCATTACTATAAGCTGCCTTTCCTGCTGGTCATGGCCTGTATCCTTCTCTCGGCTGCGGCTACCGTGGTGGGTGCTACATTTCCCCAAAAGTTGGTGGATCAATACATCGCGCCCATGCTGAGCAGTGGTTCCGCTGATTTTGCTCCTCTGGGCCGGGATCTGATTCGGCTGGCAGGGGTGATGGCAGTAGGGGTGGTGGCGGCCTTCTTCTATAACCGCATTATGGTCTCCATTAGCCAGGGAACCATGCGCCGGCTCCGGGACGAATTGTTCTCCCGAATGGAGGCGCTGCCCATCCAGTACTTTGATACCCACGCCCATGGGGACATTATGTCCGTATATACCAACGACATTGACACGCTGCGCCAACTGCTCAGCCAGTCAATTCCCCAGACCATTAACTCAGGCGTTACCATGCTGGCAACTCTGGTGACGATGATTATTTTAAACCCCACCCTTACTCTTATTTCTCTGCTCACCGCCGCCGTGATGCTGCGGGTAACTTCTCGGTTTTCCAAGCTGTCAGGAAGGTACTACGTTCAGCAGCAGAAGAATCTGGGCATTGTGGATGGGTTTATTGAGGAGATGCTGGATGGACAGAAGGTGGTCAAGGTATTTTGTCATGAGGAGGCAGCCAAGGCCGACTTCCGGAAAGTAAACGAGCAGCTGCGCCAAAGCGCGGATTTGGCCAACCGCTACGCCAATTTACTGATGCCCATCAATGCCAATATTGGCTGGCTGAGTTATGCACTGGTGGCTATTCTGGGGGCAATTCTGGGCATCAACGGCCTGGCTGGGGTGACCTTGGGGACGGTAATCACCTTTGTTGGTCTGAACAAAAGCTTCACTCAGCCTATCACTCAGGTGAGCATGCAGGTGAATTTTGTGGTGACCGCCGCCGCCGGTGCTCAGAGAGTGTTTGACTTGATGGACCAAACACCGGAGTCCGACCAGGGTTATGTGGAGTTGGTTAACGCCAAGGAAGGAGCCGATGGCCAGCTGAGTCAGGCCAATCAGCGGACCAATCTGTGGGCCTGGCGCCATCCCCACAAAGCTGATGGTACTGTCACCTACACCCGGCTGGAGGGAGGCGTGGTCTTTGACCATGTGGATTTCGGCTATGAGCCTAATAAACTGGTACTTCATGACATCAGCCTGTGGGCCAAACCGGGACAGAAGATAGCCTTTGTGGGAGCCACCGGGGCGGGCAAGACCACCATCACAAACCTTATCAATCGGTTCTACGACATTGATGACGGAAAAATCCGCTATGACGGCATCAATATCAACAAAATTAAAAAGCAGGATCTGCGCCGCTCCCTGGGAATTGTTCTCCAGGATACTCATCTGTTTACCGGTACAGTGATGGAAAACATCCGTTACGGCCGCCTGGAGGCCGATGACCAGGAGTGCATTGCTGCGGCCCGGCTGGCCAATGCCGACGGCTTTATCCGCCGCCTGCCTGACGGCTATAATACAATGCTCACGGGAGACGGGGCCAACCTCAGCCAAGGACAGCGGCAGCTGCTGGCCATTGCACGGGCTGCAGTGGCTGATCCCCCGGTATTGATCCTGGATGAGGCCACCTCCTCTATTGATACCCGCACAGAGAAGCTGGTTCAGGACGGGATGGACGCCCTGATGACGGGACGAACCACCTTTGTGATTGCCCACCGTCTGTCCACTGTGCGCAACGCCAATTGCATCATGGTTATGGAGCAGGGACGTATTATTGAACGGGGTACCCACGATGAGCTGATTGAGAAAGAAGGGAAATACTATCAGCTGTATACCGGAAACTTTGCCAAGAAGGAGGAGACGCAGGCCGGAGTGTCGGAAGAGGCGGCCACAGAAAAATCTTGACATTGAGTTCGCCAGGGCGTATAATCCAGACCATAATTTGATACGATAAACCGTTGATGTGAAGATAACGTCTGTTGTGCCCTCACAGAGAGTCCGGGCGGCTGAGAGCCGGGCAGAATGCAGGCAGGCAAATGGGTCACAGAGGGCGCGAGGAACGGCCAAACAGGCCTAGTATTCTGCGACGTGGGGCATACGTCAGTTGCCTGGGATATGTTGGTATCCCCAAAGTGCGCGGCTGTGGCCGCGAATCAAGGTGGCACCGCGAGTGAACAGCTCGTCCTTGACAGAAATTGTCAGGGACGGGCTTTTTTATTGCCTGTCATGAGGAGGGGAGACAAGAACCAACCAGCCCCTCCTGGGAGAAGACAGGGGAAGTTTACCAAAGTCAGGATGAGATGCTGTCTGGCAGCGAACCCTTGGAACCCACTGTGGCTGGCGAAACCTGCCTTCTGAGATGCCGGGACGGGGTGGCTTTCGGAATGAATCCCCGGTATAGGTGTATTCGGCAGAAGGAAGACAGGCAAAACAAAGAGATGAAACAAAAAAGGCAGCTCCTGCAGCTGTCAGGCGAGAGAGGAGATACAAAATGTCAAAAGGACGATTTGGCGTTCACGGCGGACAATACATACCTGAGATGCTGATGAATGCAGTGATCGAGTTGGAGGAGGCCTATAACCATTATAAGCAGGACCCCCAGTTTCAGGCAGAGTTGACGGAACTGCTCAATGACTACGCCGGCCGGCCTTCCAGGCTGTATTTTGCCCAGCGGATGACTGAGCAGCTGGGCGGAGCAAAAATTTATCTGAAGCGGGAGGATCTGAACCACACTGGAGCACATAAGATCAACAATGTGTTGGGCCAGGCCCTGCTGGCTAAAAAGATGGGGAAAACACGTCTGATTGCCGAGACCGGGGCAGGACAGCACGGCGTGGCCACTGCCACGGCGGCGGCTTTAATGGGAATGGAGTGCGTGGTATATATGGGGGAGGAGGATACCCGCCGTCAGGCGCTGAACGTCTATAAGATGCGGCTTCTGGGGGCAAGGGTGGTGCCTGTTACCAGTGGGACAGCTACATTAAAGGACGCCGTGAATGAGGCCATGGGTGAGTGGGCCAGACGGTCGGATGACACCCACTATTGTCTGGGCTCTGTGATGGGTCCCCACCCCTTTCCCACCATCGTTCGGGATTTCCAGGCAGTCATTTCCCGGGAGATTAAGGAGCAGATTTTACAGGCAGAGGGCAGGCTTCCTGACGCGGTGCTGGCGTGTGTGGGGGGCGGATCCAATGCCATCGGGGCGTTTTACCACTTTATTGAAGATGAGTCGGTGCGCCTAATTGGTTGCGAGGCGGCGGGACGCGGGGTGGATACCCTGGATACCGCGGCTACCATAACCACGGGGCGGCTGGGAATTTTCCACGGGATGAAGAGCTACTTTTGCCAGGATGATCATGGCCAGATTGCTCCGGTGTACTCCATCTCAGCGGGACTGGACTATCCCGGGGTCGGGCCGGAGCATGCCTGGCTCCATGATACGGGCCGGGGGGAGTATGTGGCGGTTACGGACGAGGAGGCTGTAGGGGCCTTTGAATACCTCAGCCGTACAGAGGGGATCATTCCGGCCATTGAATCCGCCCATGCGGTGGCATATGCCATGAAGCTGGCTCCCCAAATGGAGAAAAATCAAATTATGGTGGTCAATCTTTCCGGACGGGGAGACAAGGACTGCGTTTCTGTGGCCCGCTATAGAGGGGAGGAGATTGGGGAATGAACAGAATCAAGTGCGCATTTGCCAAGGGTAAGGCATTGATTCCTTTTGTGGTATGTGGGGATCCGGATCTGGGCACGACGGAGCAGGTGGTGCTGGCCATGGCAGAAGCAGGGGCTGACCTCATTGAACTGGGTATCCCCTTTTCTGACCCCACAGCGGAGGGGCCGGCCATTCAGGCCGCCAGCCAGCGGGCCCTCCAAAAAGGAGTAACGGCGGATGATATTTTTGCCATGGTGGAGCGCCTGCGGAAAAAGGTTTCAGTACCGGTGGTGCTTTCGACCTATGCCAATGTGGTCTTTTCCTATGGGACAGACCGCTTTCTGGCCCGGGCGGCCCAGGCAGGGGTGGACGGACTGATTTTGTCTGATGTTCCGCTGGAAGAGAAAGAAGAGTTTTCCGCCCCCTGCCGGGCCAACGGGTTGGAGTTTATCTCCGCGGTTTCCCCTGCTTCTCGGGGGAGAGTGGAACAGATAGTCGGTGAAGCAGAGGGCTTTGTCTACTGCGCGTCCGCCCTGGATACTACCCGGGCTTGGGAGCAGGTTGCCGCTGAGGTAAAAGCCTTGACCCATGAGGTGCAGTGTGCCAATGCCCACATCCCCTGCGCTGTAGCCTTTGGCCCCGCCGCTCCTGAACAGGCGGGGGTGTTGGCTGCGTTGTGTGATGGGTTCATTGCGGATACGGCCGTGGTAGAGCTGGTGGAGCGGTACGGAAAAGATGCTGTGCCTTATGTGAGGGAATATATTCGGCAGATGAAGGCAGCACTGGCGGGAGAAAAATGAGCTTGGTTTCCGGGTGAACAGGAAGGAATCACAGTAAACGCTGTTCTATATAGTGGGGAACAGGAAGGGAAAAGAGCCAGACGGGCAGAAATGCCTCGTCTGGCTCTTGGACTCTATGGGAGCTTGAAGGGACTGTGCAGCAAGGGCGGGGCTCTATCGGATTGCCTGAATCATGGCAGTGTGGCTGTCGCCGGGCAAAAACCCAACCAGTTGGACAGTGGAAAAGCCGGCCGCCTTTATGACGGCCAACTCATGCTCCACGGTCAAGGGAGTATCAAAGTGGACGAACACATCTTCCGGAATGTTGTCGCGCTGCCGCCTGCGGGCGCATTCGGTAAAGAGCAGATCCTCATATTCCTGGGAAGGGGCGATGTAGTCACATTCCAAATATACGCCCCCAGGTTTCAGACAGCGGAACACCCGTTCAAACAGGATCTGCTTTTTGGATGGAGTAAAATGATGCAGCGTCTCAAAGGAAACTACCGCATCAAAACAGGAATTTCCCATATCCCAGAGAAAATAATCCCCATGGATAAGCGTCAAAGCCCTGCCGGCGTAGGCATTAAATAATCTTTCCAGCATCTGCCGGGACAGATCTATCCCTGTGACCTGTAAATTCGGAAAACGGGAGAAGATGGGCCCTAGTTCCAGGCCGCTTCCGCAGCCAATGTCCAACAGGCTGTGGATAGACGGCGGCAGAAGTTCTGCCATCCACTTGTAGTGGTCAGACCACTGAGCCATATGTGCCTCATAGTCATCTATCCGTCGGTCAAAAAAGCTGGCCATGGGCTCAAGACACTCATCCTTTGTCTCCTGGATCCAATGTACTGTCTGCTTGAAAAGACTGTCCATGCTGTCCTCCTGCTTCCCTGTACCATTGCACTGCGACCCAGTCCAGTATAGCACAACAGGTTTTCCACTGCAATGAGACGGGAGACGCTAAGACAGACATGGCTTTAGGGATGGCATCTGCCGCAGGGAGAGTACCCCTGGGCAATTAAATCCTCTCGGCTGCCTGTATATGCCTGTTTGTTTTGCTCATTCATCTGTTCCACACTGGAGCAGGTTGGAATATGAAACTTTTTGGAGTTGGTGTTGAGGATGTAATCAATTTGCTTTTGCTCAAGAGAGTCAGCCTGCACCTGAAGGGACACCTGGAGACAAGAGGGACTGCTTGCACGGCTCTCTCCGGTGGAGTAGTCGATCTCCACGCCGGGCTGAGCGTTATAGGCATACACACAGTAGCATATGCCCGCCCCCTCGTCTTCTAAAGAGTATCCTTCCATCAAAACTCCGTTGGCCAGAAGATTGTCCTCTTCAAAAATGGGAGTCACACGATAAACTACATGATTGCCTGTCTCCTTGATATAGTCGGCCACCAGATTTTCAAAAGGCAGCATTCCGTCTATATTGAGGGAGCGGGTGCCTGTAATTAGGTTGTCTTCATTGGCATTTTCGCCGGTAAGCTGATACCCGATGAGATGGCAGCGATTATAGAGGTATTTCCCGTCCACACAGTCATATTTAACAGTGTGCCACCCTGTAGGCTTCACTTGCCCTATGCTGCCCCGCTCTTCGGTGGGCAGACTGTCTGGGCCGACGCAGGCGTAGGCCGTTCCGCATCGGCCCAGAGGGTCCCGGGGGGAATAGTATTCAAATGAGACAGAGGAGAGGCCGGTGGGGTCGAAATAGGGGATGTTGCCGTTGACAGCAATATAGGCATCGCCGGTATAAGAAGGAAGTTGGGGCAGCTGTACGGGGGTATCAAAGTCAGGTGATGGAAGGGCCTCTGCCTGGGTGGAGGGGGGTGAGTCTGGAGACTGGGAGGAGAGATCGTAGGAGCTTTGGAATGTGAAGGAGGGCTGAACTCCCGCTGGGTGAGCAGTGGAGGCAGAACCGGCATCGCTAGAGCTGCATCCGGAGAGCAGAGAGAAGGAGAGTACCAGGGCCATCAATCCGGCGGTAAGCTGGTCAGTCATTTTTCATATACCTCCTGTGTAATTGTCTTGTGAGAAGAGCCGGAAAATTCCTGGCAATTTACCAGGTGCCAGCCCTCCTCGTCCAAAGAGAGATCCAGCCAGGTATCCGCGGGATAGACTCGGTTCCAACGAAACAGTACAATTTTCTCCAGTTTATTCTGGTATGGATGCAGAGGACAGTTTTCTACAAAGCAAACCGTACCCCTGCCAGCCTGCTCCAGAAAATCCTCTGATACATGGAGCCTGTGGGCATAGCTGGGCTCAAACTGTCCGGCAGAATACTGATTCATCCACAAAGAATGGGGGGCAAATTGCTCCATCAACCGGGCCCGCAGTATCCGGTCCTGGCTTTGACGACGCCCATTAAAGGTCATGCCGCCCTTATCATCAACACATACAATTGCAATCATCGTGATTTCCTCCCTTTCTCTGTCCCGCACTGGCCGGCGAGGCAACATCCATGCTGTCAAATTCCATTTTACCGGGACAGAAATACCATAATCCGGACTATTGGAGATTCCGGTCAGGTGGAAACGGGAAATTTTAGATTTTTATCCCTTAAGTAACATGGAAGGAAACAGAGGGCATCACTGCTTGTGAGTTTTAGGTCCATGATTGCTGGTTGCCTGCGGGCTGTCCTAAGTCAGCACCCTTTTCTGGAGGATATGTTGTAATGTCCGGAGAGTGGAGATATCTCTCAAATAATAAAAATCGCCGCTAAAAGACAAGCAAACCGCCGCATCCTGCCGAAACAGGATGCGGCGGTTTATTTTATGATACTTTTCCTGGGACAAAAAACAGGTCGCACTAAGTCGAATCCTTCAGTAAATTTGTACGGGAATTTATCGGTAAGTCTTTGCAGTTTCCTGATAGGTTTTTGTAATCTCTTCCAGAATATCGATATGAGTAAAATCTCGGTTGTAAACCACCCTGGTTTCCCGAACCATGCTCAGGTTTTCAATGGGCAGGGCTGCAATTTTACCCTTGCGCAGTTCATCCATACAGGCACTTTTTGGGAGAATGGATACCCCCAAATCCTTTCGGATGAGGTCCTTAATAGTGGCAATATTATCCACCTCCAACATAATATTGAAGTTGTCGATGGAGTCATTGATGCTGCTCAGAGTGGATTCAAACAGAGTTCGTGTAGCCGAGGAAGGCAGCCGAAGAATCATCCTCTGCTGTTTTAATTCGGAAAGGGTGACCATAGCATGTTGGGACAAGGGGTTTCCGGTGGACATGACACACACCAGATAATCTGTGTCCAGCATCAGGGAATGAAAGTCTGGATCACGATAGGGACCGTCCACAATCGCCAGATCAATCTCGTAATTTCCCAGCATATCATAAAGATTTTTTATTGTATCTGTAATTATAGTTATGAATAATTCATTGTTTTGATTGCTGCACCGGGCCAGCGCCTCGGTGGTAATATTGCTCTCGGAGGTGTGGGTGATACCCACCCTCAGTTTGGTCAGATTTTTTCCTGCGTTTTCCAGTTCAGCCTGCAGATTTTTACAGAGAGACTTAAGACGTTTGGCGTATTTGACCGCGATTTCTCCCTGAGGTGTTAACTTTAGCCCGCCCTTTCCCCGGATAAAGAGGGGAACCCCCAGTTCTTCTTCCAGTTGAAAAATTTGGTGGCTGACTGCAGGTTGTGTCAGGGAGAGGGCTTGAGCCGCCTTGGTAAAATTCTGATATTCTGACACAGCAAGTAATGTGTTCGCCTTTGCACTCAGCATATATATCAATCCTTTTTATTTATATCAAAAATAATATAATTTGATTTTATTTTCAATAAGTATATCATGAAGTAGAAGAAAAAGAAAGAGGCTGAGGTTCTTTTACCAAAGAGGATAAAGGATGTACCGTAAGAAAAAGAAAATAAGGGGGTGGAACGGATGTCTTATAATGTTTTGGGGTTAAACATGTCATCTGCGGCAGCGGTTATTGTATCTGTGGCCCTGATGCTGTTTTCTGGGTTTCTCATGACCCGGCTGACGAAGCTGCTTCGATTGCCGGATGTGACAGCATACATTATGGCAGGAATTCTGCTGGGGCCCTGTTGCCTGAACTTGGTTCCGGAACCTATTATCAGCGGCATGGATTTTCTGTCAGACATTGCGCTGGCCTTTATTGCTTTTAGTACGGGTGAATTTTTTAAGCTGTCTACGATGAAAAAGAACGCGGCAAAAGTGGTAGCCATTACCTTGTGGGAGGCATGTCTGGCTTCGGTGCTGGTCTTCCTTGTAATGCGATTGGTGTTTCATTTGGATCTGGCCTTTTCCATTGTGCTTGCAGCTCTGGCCTCGGCCACGGCTCCGGCCTCGTCCCTGATGACCATACGACAGACAGGGGCTCGGGGAGATTTTGTAGACACTCTCCTCCAGGTGGTGGTGCTGGATGACGCAGTGTGTCTGGTGGAGTACAGCGCGGCTATTTCTGTGGCCCTGGCATGGAGTTCTGGCTCTGATGCATTTTTGGATGCAGACAGCCTGGTTAGGCCTGTTGCCGTGAATGTAGGTGTTTTGCTTTTAGGGTGCGCATGTGGATTTGCAGAAAAGTTCCTTTTGTCAAGAAAACACACCAGCGACAACCGATTGATCATTTCTGTGGCGCTTTTGTTTGCCTTTTGTGGAGTTTGTGCCATATTAGACGTATCACCTCTGTTAGGGTGCATGTCCATGGGTGCGGTTTATATCAACATGACCGGGGACGATAAACTGTTCAAGCAGCTCAATTATTTCAGCCCACCTGTTTTGCTCCTGTTTTTTGTGCGCTCTGGCCTGTCCTTTGATTTAAGGTCACTATTTAGCGGTACATCGGCTGTGGCCGGAGTTTCTCTGTTGCTGGTAGGCGTGCTGTATTTTGTGGTACGCATTGTGGGTAAATACGTTGGGGCCTACTTGGGGTGCCTGTGGGCCGGCAAAAAGGCGTGCGTGCGGAATTATCTGGGCCTTGCCCTGATTCCACAAGCCGGAGTGGCCATCGGTCTGGGGGCACTGGGAGCCAGAACCCTGGGAGGAGAGCTGGGGAAGTCCCTGGAGACCATTATTTTGGCATCCAGTGTGCTGTATGAGTTAATCGGACCGGCGTGTGCCAAGCTATCCCTCTACTTGTCTGGCTCCTTCCCCCGTGAGCAGGAGCTTCTGCAGGGGGAGGAACCCTATGAGTGTGGAGGAGAAGCACCCGGAGGGGAGTCTCTAATCCTGGCAATACAAAGGATACAGGGAAAGCTTCCGAAGCGAAATCCGGCTATGTCTGAGGAAGAGGCGGCCTTTTTGGAGGCTGCGGAGGAGCAACTGGCCACCATGGGCCCAGGACGTCGATCTTTACATGTGAGAAGGAGGTATTTTTGGTGAAGGGAACTGATATAATTGCAGCTGTACTGGGGCGCTGGTCTTGGGAAATAAGTGCTGGTTCTATCCTGCTGCGCATTCTTTTGTCCGTTTTAATGGCCGCGGCAGTGGGCTGCGAGCGATCCAGCAAGCGTCACTCAGCAGGGCTTCGAACATTTATCTTGGTTTCCCTCTCCTCCACTGTGGCCATGCTGATTGACTTGATGCTGTTGGAGAGTATGGGAATCTCTCTGCCTGTCATATCGGCAGCCACAGTGGTCGGTGCGGCCATGGTAAGCGGGAATTCCATTTTGTTCAGTTCCCGGAGCCAAATCAAGGGGCTGACTACCTCGGCAGGACTTTGGACGTGCGAACTAATTGGACTTGCGGTGGGGGCCGGCCTGTATACCGTGACACTGGTTGCTTTTGCGGCATTGCTGTGCAGCATCTCCCTGCTGCCGGCAGCAGAACGCTATCTGAAGGACCGATCCAATCATTTTGAGGTTCACTTGGAACTGAAAAGCAGGGAGGACCTCCAGGACTTTGTGGCCACTGTACGCCAGCTTGGGCTGAAGATCGATGACATTGAATCCAACCCAGCCTACCTTCATTCGGGGCTAAGTGTCTATACGGTGTCTTTGACAATAGAAAACCATGAGCTTAGGCAGCACAAGGGGCATGGGGAGATGATACAGGCTTTAGGCAGCCTGGCCTATGTCTCACATATTGAGGAGATAAGTTGAGATGATGGGGTTTAAGGAACTGTGCTGCCGCCGGCCCGTCTTCCGGCAAGGCGCCTTTGCTTATGGGAGATTGGATGTGGCCAGAGAGAAACGTTTGTATACCTTAATATATAATAAAAAATTTGAAGGGATATAAACATTTTGATTATGCCAAACAGAGGGCGTTTGGATAGAAAATGGCCGGTATTGCGGTACGCCGGCAGCTTTTTTCCCCGATCCGAGACAGACAAACGGGTAAATTAGACATGATTTGCAGGGAGATATACACGGCTCATGCAGATACTTTACCCAAGTAGCGAATCATCAAATATACAACAATTCTTACGTTTTTAAGGAAAAATATCGGGTGTTTACCTGATTTATTTAAGAAAAAGCCTAAAGAATGTTTTGCCTGTGCGGGTATAAAACCCGAATTTGGTTTGGTTAAAATTCATATCGGCCCGGATACTTTTTGTGAACAAAGGAGAATTTGAAGTCGCCTCTTGCAACTTTAAACGGGAAGGGATATGATATAGCCAGGAAATGAATATTCCTTTCAAATTATCAAAATTGCGACAGGAGGAACGAGACATGAAAATGAAAGCTGCCCAGGCCATGGTGGAAATCATGGTCAAAGAGGGCATCACCACCGCTTTTGGCATTCCCGGCGCCGGCATTAACCCTGTTTATCAGTTCTTGGAAAAGGCCCCCATTCAGCATTTCACCATGCGTCATGAGGAAGCCTGTGTCCATGCTGCCGACGGCTATCAGCGTGCCAAGCATGAGCCCGCTTTGGCCATCTGCTCTCAGGGCCCCGGCGCCACTAATTTTGTGACCGGTCTTTACACCGCCTTCATCGACTCCATGCCCGTCTTCTGCGTAGTGGGTCAGGCCAACACCCATCAGTTGAATCAGGAGCCCTTCCAGTGCGTGGACATGGTAGATGTGGCGAAGACTGTTTGTAAAAAAGTTTTCCGTCCCATGAAGCCGGAAGATCTGCCCGGCATGCTCAACGAGGCGTTCTATCTGATGCGGGAAGGCCGCCCCGGCCCTGTTCTGATTGACTTCCCCCTCAACGTACAGAACGCTGAGCTGGACTTTGATATTAACAGCTACGTTCCTCGTGAGATTCCTGTCGTGAAACCTGACCTGGCCAAGATTAAAGAGGCCGTCAAGATGCTCAGTGAGAGCAAGTCTCCTGTCATTATTATGGGCGGCGGCTGCTTTATCAGCGAGTGCACCAAGGAAGTTGTAGAGCTGGCTGAGCTGCTGCAGATTCCCGTTCTGACCACCTACCAGGCCAAGGGCGGCATTCCTGAGGAGCACCCCCTCAACGCCGGCCACTGCGGCATCCAGGTGGGTCAGCCCATCGGCAACCGGATTATGCTGGAGTCCGATATGGTTCTGGCCATCGGCAACCGCTTCAGTGACCGCCACACCGGTGATTTGAAGACCTATACCGAAGGCCGCAAGTTTATCCATATCAACATCGCTCCCGCTCAGATCGGCCTGGTCTTTGAGCCCGACCTGGGCATCGTCTCTGATGCCAAGCTGGCTGTAGAGGCCCTGATTGCGGAAGTTAAGGCTCAGGGTCTGAAGCCTATCAATCCTGCCCGTGCCGCCGCTCTGCCCGCTCTGCGTAAGGAGCTGGCCCGCAAGACCGACTATGACTGCAGCCCCATGATGCCTCACCGGGTGTTCCAGGAAGTCAACGAGGCCTTCGACGACGAGACCTACTTCACTGCCGGCTGCGGCATCACCCAGATTTGGGGCGGCCAGCTGCAGAAGATCAATAAGCCCTGCAAGTATCTGCCCTCCGGCGGCGCCGGCACCCTGGGCTTTGAGGTTCCCGCTGCCTTTGGCGTAAAGGTTGCCCATCCTGAGTGCGACAGCGTCACAGTAGTGGGCGACTTCGGTCTGACCTTTATGGGTGAGGAGATCGCCGTTGCCTCTGCTTTCCATAAGCCCATCATCGTGGTGGTAGTCAACAATGCTTATCTGGGCCTGATTCTGCAGAATCAGAAGGGCTATGGCTTCGAGTATGCCGTAGAAATGCCCTACAACCAGGACGGCACCATTGACTATGTAAAGCTGGGTGAAGCCTATGGCTGTGTGGCTGAGCGGGTCTTCTCTCCCCAGGAGCTGAAGGAGGCTCTGGTTCGCGCAAAGGCTTCTACCAAGGCGTCCAACCGCTGCTACCTCATTGATGCCATCTGCATCAAGACTCAGCTGTGTGACATGGGTGGTTCCATCGCCAACATCAAGAGCTGGGCTCCCGAGGAATAATCTTACGTACGTACTGAAAAATTCCCTGTGGGGATGCGCCTTCCGGCTGCTCCGCCTCTGTGGCGAGGCGGCCGGTTGCGCCTTATCCGAGGGTAAATCTTTTTTGGAAACACCTTCCTCCCGGTGCGGGGATAAAATGCCCTGCTCGCTTCAAAGGGGCTTTACTATTGGGAAAAAATGTGCGATGATAATGCCATGTCGGAAAGGATGGGCGGGGCTGGGTCCCACCTCTGGGGCACCATCTCTCTGCGCTGGCCCGTTCCGGCGCCCGGAGACAGACATAATCCATTAAGAAAGGAAGATTTGCACCATGAAAGACAGTATTCATAAGTATTTTCAGGTTGGTACCATCCAGTGGATGAGCTATCCCAAGCGCGATCCGATGGACTCTCTGCTTGCCATCGCCAAGGACGACTTTTTTGACGCTATTGAGCTGAAGGGCTATGGAGAGAAGAATGCGGAAGCGAAGGCAATTTTGGAACAGAGCCACCTGAAAGTCTGCTATGGCGCGCAGCCCCGTCTGCTGGGCCCCAAGCTCAACCCAAACGATATTGATGAAGAGGGCCGCAAGAAGGCGGAAGCCACGCTGATTGAGGCTGTGGATGAGGCAGAGTATCTGGGAGCCAAGGGGATTGCCTTCCTGGCCGGCAAGTGGGAAGAGGCTACCAAGGACAAGGCCTATGAGCAGTTGCTGAAAACCACCCGGAATGTCTGCGACTACGCTGCCAAGAAGGACATGATGGTGGAGTTAGAAGTCTTTGATTTCGATATTGACAAGGCTGCCTTGATTGGTCCCGCCCCCTATGCGGCCAAGTTTGCTGCGGATATGCGTACTACTCACAACAATTTTGGCCTGCTAGTGGATCTGAGCCATTTCCCCATTACCTATGAGACCAGCCAGTTTGTTGTCCGGACCCTGCGCCCCTACATCACTCACTTCCATTTCGGAAATGCAGTGGTCAAGAAGGGCTGCGATGGATACGGGGATCTGCATCCTCGTATGGGCTACCCCAACAGCGCCAATGATACCCCGGAGCTGTTGGACTATCTGCGTGTTCTCAAAACCGAAGGCTTCTTTGACGCGGAAAATCCCTATGTGCTGTCCATGGAGGTCACGCTCCGTCCCGGTGAGGATGAGGATGTAGTCCTGGCCAATACCAAGCGGGTTTTGAACCGTGCCTGGGCTCTGCTGGAGGACTGATCCATAACCCGGCCATAAAACTTAAGAAAGAAGGACATCCACCATGAAAATTGTTGTTCTCGACGGTTACACCGAGAACCCCGGCGACCTGAGCTGGAGCGGATTTGAGTCTCTGGGTGAGGTCACTGTTTACGATCGCACTCCCGCTGACAAAATTGTTGAGCGCATCGGAGATGCGGAGATCGTTATCATGAATAAGACGCCCATTTCCCGAGCCACCATGGACGCCTGCCCCAATATCAAATATATCGGCGTTCTGGCCACCGGCTACAATGTAGTGGATGTAGCCGCTGCTAAGGAAAAGGGCATCCCCGTCTGCAACATTCCCACTTATGGCACCGCTTCTGTAGGACAGTTTGCCATTGGCCTGCTGCTGGCGATCTGCCACCACATCGGCGCTCACAATGAGTCTGTTCATAAGGGCGATTGGGAGCACAATATTGACTGGTGCTACTGGAACTACCCTCTCATTGAATTGGCTGACAAGACGCTGGGCATCATCGGCTTTGGGCGCATCGGCCAGACCACCGGTAAGATTGCAAAGGCCATGGGTATGAAGGTTCTGGCTTACGATTCCTACCCAAATGAGGCCGGTAAGGCTGTGGCCGAGTATGTGGATCTGGACACCCTGCTGGCCAACTCCGATGTGATAGCCCTTCACTGCCCCCTGTTCCCTGAAACTGAGGGCATTATCAATAAGGACACCATCGCCAAGATGAAGGACGGGGTTATCATTCTCAACAACTCCCGCGGTCCGCTGATCGTAGAGCAGGATCTGGCCGACGCCCTCAACTCCGGCAAGGTTTATGCTGCCGGCGTTGACGTGGTTTCCACTGAGCCCATTAAGGGAGATAACCCTCTGCTTACCGCTAAGAATTGTATCATTACCCCCCACATTTCCTGGGCAGCCAAGGAACCCCGTCAGCGGATTATGGATATGTCCGTGGACAACCTGAAAGCTTTCCTGGCGGGCGCGCCTGTCAATGTGGTCAACAAATAATTTGGTATAATGAAACCCGGGACCTGCCGGCAGCGTTGATCTGCTGGGAGGTCCCGGTTTTTTATAAAATACATTCCAAAGTGCTGGCCTGCCGTAATGCATATCCGGTGGCGGAAATGTACTCCTATTTTTTGTTGTTTCCGGAAAAATAATAGTCCCAAAATAGAAAGGAACCTGCTTTTGACCGAAATCAAAAGCAGGTTCCTCCGATGGTGCGCCTGAAGGGACTCGAACCCACACGCATTGCTGCACGAGAACCTAAAGGTAGTGTCGCCTTAGTGAACAATTTTTCCCATCGAATTCTGTTACAGCCCTTATACATTAGAGCCCAATTCCCTGGCCTTACCCAGATAGGAGCGGAGCAAGGTGCTGCCGTATCATTTTATCAAGCATTTCCACCGAAGAACAGCTTCAAATCGTCCTCCACCGTTCCAATGCCTGCAATGCCGAAGTTTTCAACGAGAACCTTTGCCACATTGGGGCTGAGGAAAGCGGGCAGAGTGGGGCCGAGGTGGATATTTTTGACGCCCAGGTACAGCAGGGCCAGCAATACGATGACAGCCTTCTGCTCATACCAGGCGATGTTGTAGACAATAGGCAGGTCGTTGATGTCGTCCAGGTCAAAGATCTCCTTCAGCTTCAGGGCGATGACGGCCAGGGAGTAGGAGTCATTGCACTGACCGGCATCCAGCACGCGGGGAATCCCGCCAATGTCACCCAGAGGCAGCTTGTTGTACTTGTACTTGGCGCAGCCGGCGGTGAGGATGACCGCGTCCTTGGGCAGGGCCTTGGCAAACTCGGTGTAGTAGTCACGGCTCTTGGCGCGGCCATCGCAGCCGCCCATCACCACAAATTTCTTAATTGCGCCGGACTTCACAGCCTCCACGACTTTGTCTGCCAGGGCAAACATCTGGGCGTGAGCGAAGCCGCCGATGATCTCGCCGGTCTCGATCTCGATGGGGGGCGCGCACTTCTTGGCATGCTCAATGAGGGCGGAGAAGTCCTTCTGCTCCCCGATCTCGCCGGGGATGTGCTTGCATCCGGGATATCCTGCGGCGCCGGTGGTGTACAGGCGGTCCTTGTAGCTGTCCTTGGGGGGCACGATGCAGTTGGTGGTCATGAGGATAGGGCCGTTAAAGGACTCGAACTCCTCCTTCTGCTTCCACCAGGCATTGCCGTAGTTCCCCACAAAATTGGGATACTTTTTGAAGGCGGGATAGTAGTGAGCGGGAAGCATCTCGGAGTGGGTGTAAACATCCACTCCAGTGCCTTGGGTCTGCTCCAGCAGCATCTCCAGATCCCGCAGGTCGTGGCCGGACACTAGGATGCCCGGGTTCTTACCTACGCCGATGTTCACCTTGGTGATCTCAGGATTGCCGTAGGCAGTGGTGTTGGCCTTGTCCAGCAAGGCCATACCGGAAACGCCGTGCTTGCCTGTTTCCAGCGTCAGCGCCACCAGATCATCAACGCTGAGGGTGTCGTCCAGAGTAGCGGCCAGGGCACGCTGCAAGAAAGCATCCACTTCCTCGTCGTCCTGAAGCAGTACATTTGCGTGCTTGGAGTAGGCGGACAAACCCTTCAGGCCATATGTGATGAGCTCACGGAGCGAACGGGCATCCTCATTTTCGGTGGAAAGCACCCCTACCGTCTTGGCCTTCTCCTCCCAGTCTCCGGATCCGTCCCACAAAGCGGCTTCTGGCAGATTTGCAGTGCTGCTCAACTGGGCAAGCAGCTCCTTCTTGGCGTCCAGCGTGGTACGGATGCGGGTCTCAATGCTCTCCTTGTCAAAGTTGGCGTTGGTGATGGTAGTGAACAGGTTAAGGGTGATCAGATGATTGGTCTCGGCAGCCACAGGCTTGCCTTCCTTGCGCAGAGCTGTGGTGACAGCGGAGATCCCCTTGCTCACATATACCAGCAGATCCTGCATAGCCGCTACATCCGGCTTCTTGCCACACACGCCCACCATGGTGCAGCCCTTGCACCCGGCGGTTTCCTGACACTGATAGCAAAACATTTTATTTTCCATGGGTATACTCCTTCGTAGTGTTGCGGTTCAAAGTTAATCCACCCAGCTGATTGCCGCTGCGGGGCAGGAATCGATGGCGCTTTGCACGTCACTGCGATTTTCCTCGGTCGCCGCCTGGTAGGCTTCGGCTTTTCCATCCTCATTCATGCGGAATACCGCACCGCACATGCCGCAGCAAAGGCTGCAGCCAATGCAGGTATCCGGATTGACTACTGCGTTCATAATTCATCGCTCCTCTTCTTAAAATACAACAACCAGAAGCATCTTGAATGCCTCTTCTCCATACACCGCGTGGGGATGCCCGGCGGGCATGACGATGGATTCTCCTTCGTGCAGAAGATAATCCACACCGTCGATAGTGATTTTTCCCATCCCATCCAGACAGGTGACAAAAGCGTCGCCGCCGGATTCATGGGTGCTGATCTCCTCCCCCTTGGCAAAGGAGAACAGCGTGATGCTCAGAGCCGCGTTCTGGGCCAGGGTTTTGCTGACTACCTGACCTTCCTGATAGGTAATCTGATCCTTCAGCACCAGTACTTCTGCCTGGCTGATGTTTTTCATTTTCACATTCATGGGAAAGCCTCCTTGCCTGAATTCAGTTTCATACGGTTTTGGGGAACTTATTTACGTTCATTTCAAACCCGCCGTATTTGACCTTACGCTGGCATTTTACTATAATGAGAGCAAAACAGTTGTTGGAATTCCAACATAGGAGATGCTTATGGAACAATATTTTTCGATACTGGTTCAATGCCCTCTGTTTTCTGGCATTGAGCAAGAAGATATGAAGGCAATGCTGAAATGCCTAGGTGGGAAATTTATCTCGGTTTCCAAAGGAGACCCGGTCTTTTTGGAGGGCACTCCTGCACAGCTGGTGGGTGTTGTTCTCTCCGGCGGTGTGCAGGTGGTTCAGGACGATTACTATGGAAACCGAAGCGTGTTGTCCATTTTGCAGCCTGGAGAATCCTTCGGCGAGGCCTTTTCCTGCGCCGGATTGGAGAACATGCCTGTCAGTGTATTCGCAATGAAAGATAGCCAAGTCCTTCTCCTGAACTGTGGGAGAATCCTGACTCTATGCTCCCATACCTGCCACTTTCACAGTTTGTTGATCCAAAACATTTTAAAGGGTTTGGCGCAAAAAAACCTGGCATTCACACAAAAAGTGCGGTATATGTCTCAAAAGACCACAAAAGAAAAGCTGCTGGCCTATCTTTTTGATCAGGCAAAGCAGCAAGGAAGCGCTGAGTTTGTCGTCCCCTGTGAACGACAGGCCTTAGCGGATTATTTGGGTGTGGAGCGTACCGCCATGTCGGCAGAAATCAGCAAACTAAAAAAAGCAGGACTGCTGGATACAAAGGGGTCTTGGTTTTGTTTGAAACACGTCTATCAGAATAATTAAAGAGGAAAGAAAGAGCCGCAGCCTTACCGCTGTTTGGGCGGATGGGCTGTGGCTCTCATGCTGTCTTTCCAACGAAGGAGCGAATTGGTCAGGACGCTCTCCCATTTTGAACCTTTAAGTTCATTGCACACTTTAATATTTATAAAGCAAAGGCTTCAGGTTTATTTTAAAACAGACTGAGGGAGGTAACATCTCCCTTGACGGATCAAATAAGTCGGAGCAAGCGATATGACGCTTGCTCCGATGTGGTGCGCCTGAAGGGACTCGAACCCACACGCATCGCTGCACGAGAACCTAAATCTCGCATGTCTACCAATTCCATCACAGGCGCAAATTTGAGCGGAGGGATTCTCCACCGCGTGTTTCCTCACAGAAAATATTCCTAAAATCTCTCCAAAATTTTTTCATAGAAAAGGGACGGTTCACCATTTTAAAAGTCCGGAAACGCAGATAAAAACCCACGGGAGTATTCGCTGCAGGGCCAGGTCTAGCGGAGTGAATGGGCATATCCTGGAAACAAACACTCTGTGGACGTTGGGCTGCCTATCAGTAAAGTCGCTTACTGCTGGTGACGGCGTGCTTTGTCCCACAGCACTCTGAATCCAAAAGGTCAGTCACACCTGTTAGGGCAAAATGAAATGAACTGTATTGCTTTATTGAATAGATAAGCCCTAAAAATAATAAAACAATGATACACAAATCAGAGGGAAAAGTCAATGGCCAGGATCCTCGGAAGAAAGGAATGCAGAACAATGGGGCTGAAACGGCCAAACGAAATTGTATATTTCTCCGAGGAAGCAAGATGGGGGCAAGGGGAATATGAGCGATATTTCCATTGACTTGGAGCAAATAAAAGGCTATTCTGTAACAACGAATCCGGAGGAGACGGGCGCACACGCCGCATCGAAACGGATTGATTTCCCATGGAGGAGCCTTTATGGAGTCATACCAAATTTTTCGGGATATTGCCATTATCCTGTTAATGGCCAAATTTTGCGGGCTGGCTGCGCGGCACCTGAAAATGCCCAGCGTGGTGGGCAACATCATTGCAGGCCTTCTGGTGGGGCCATGTGTCTTTCATCTGGTGGAGCCCTCAGATTTTTTAACGCAGATGGCGGAGATTGGGGTAGTATTGCTCATGTTTTCTGCCGGTCTGGAGTCAGATACCAAGGAGATTGTGCGCAGCGGGCCCAAAGCTTTGGCTATTGCTGCCTCGGGGGTTATCGTTCCTCTGGCGGCGGGGGCAGGACTGTTCCTGCTGTTTTATGGGGATGCCAGCACTCAGCGAAACTTATTTTATGAGGCGTTGTTTATTGGATGTATTCTTACGGCCACCTCGGTCTCCATCACAGTGGAGGCCCTGCGGGAGTTGGGCCACCTGAAAGAGCGGGTGGGTACCACCATTATGTCGGCGGCCATTATCGACGATATACTGGGGATTATTGTACTGACTCTCATCAGCGGCCTGAAGGATCCCAGCACCTCTCTGGTTATGGTGGGATGGAATACGCTGTTATTTTTTCTGTTTTCAGGCGTGGTGGGCTATATTATTTATCGGGTATTTTCCTGGATTGACCGAAACCACCCCCATACCCGTCGTGTACCCATCCTAGCCCTGGCCTTCTGCCTGGCCATGGCCTATATTGCGGAGGAGTATTTCGGCATTGCTGACATCACCGGCGCCTATTTGGCAGGGTTGGTGTTGTCCAACTTGCAGGATGCGCCCTATATTGAGCGGAAAATGGACATCAATTCCTATATTATCTTTGGCCCCCTGTTTTTTGCCTCGATTGGCCTGAGCACCGATGTGGGGGAGATGGATGCCCAACTGCTGCTGTTTACTCTGGCATTTTTGGGAATTGCCCTGCTGTCCAAAGTGGTAGGCTGCGGCGGAATGGCCCGGCTGTGCGGGTTTTCCGGCGGAGACGCGCTGAAGATCGGCGTGGGCATGATGAACCGAGGAGAGGTGGCCTTGATTGTGGCCCAGAAAGGGCTGCTGCTGGGGCTGCTCAACCCCATGTTTTTTACCAGTGTTATTATCCTGATTCTAGTTTCAGCTATTGTGACTCCTATTCTCCTCAAAATACTTTATCGCCGGAATGATGGGGAGTAGGGACAATCTGTATCGCAATAAAAAGTACGCGGGAGCCGCCGGAAGGGCGGCCCCGCGTCTCTTTTAGAAAAGGGTCAGCCGATGCCGCCCTGGATACAGGCGCCAAGCACCAGCACTGCGAGGGTGACACCACAAAATAGATACTTGGCCATAGGATAAAACCAGGGGCCAAGGGGCTTGGCCCGGGCCAGGTTGACCTGCCGGAGCACATAGTCCTTGCCGCACACCCAGAAGAACATGACAGCGGCCAGCAGGGCACCAAGGGGGCAGATATAGATGGAGCATACGTCCATCCAGTCTGAGACAATAGGGGCGATAGCCAGGCCAACTGCGATACCGATGGCTCCAATCACGGCCACTGCTGCCGGGCGCTTCAGGTGAAACAGCTCCTGCAGGGTGGCGGCAGGGGCTTCAAAGAGGTTGATAAGAGAAGTGAGGGCGGCAAAGATTACGGCCAGGAAAAATATGATTAAAATAATGGCGCCTCCGGGAATAGCTGCCAATACATTGGGTAGGAAAATAAACATTAAGCCCGGCCCACTGTTATTCAGCTGCTGTCCGGCCGCTGCCATAGCGGGGATAATGACTAAAGCGGCCAGAAGAGCTGCGCAGGTGTCAAATACGGCCACCATCCGGGCATCGGCAGGGATATTGGAGTCATTGCTGAGGTAGGAGCCATAAATCAGCGTGCCGTTGCCTGCCACAGATAAAGAGAAAAAGGCCTGGCCCAGGGCGTATACCCACACCATGGGATCCAGAAGTCCTCTGGGTTCCAGCACGAAAATGTATCGGTAGCCAGCGGCAGATCCGGGGACAGTAACCAGGTACAGGGCCAGGCCCACGAACAGCAGGAAGAAGAGGGGAGTCATGACCTTGTTGGCCCGCTCGATACCACGACCAATGCCGAAGGCCATGATGGCAATGGTAACAACCATTCCCAACACCTGCCACAGGGCGTTTTCTGAGGAAACTGCTTCAAAATGGGCACTGAAGGCGTCTGCACCTTCCATAGCAGCCAGAGTACCAGTGAGGGCGTCAGCAGTATATTTGAAGATCCAGCCGGTGACCACCGAATAACCGATAGCCATAGCCAGAGAGCCCACTACCGGGATAAGGCCCCAAAGCCGTCCCGGACGCTCACGTCCAAAGCGGAGCTGAGTGGCTGCACCGAAGGCGTCTACCGGGCCGGAACGGGTAGCCCGCCCAAAGGCCATTTCCCCGATGACCCCAGTGGATCCGATGATTGCCACAAAAATCAAATAAGGGATGAGGAAAGTAGCTCCTCCATATTTGGAGATGCGGGCGGGGAAGAGCCAAATATTTCCCATCCCTACTGCCGAGCCAATGCAGGCCAGAATAAAGCCCCACTTGGAGCCCCAGGAATCCCGTTTTTCGCTTTGCGCCATAGGCTCGAATTACACCTCGCTCTCAATTGCGCAACGCCGCTGCGCAACAGTAAGCATACCATATTTTCCAGAAAAAGCAAAGAGGGGAAGCCCGGTGGGCCGGGGGAAGAAAGAGCGCATCCCAGCCTTGCAATATGGGGAAAGCTATTGTAAAATAAAGCGAATATGGCAGGCAGAAAGGCGTGGCATCTTATGAGTATGACGGCCATTAAAGGGGTGGACGCCCGCAGTCCCGCACATCGGGCGGGGGTACAGGCGGGAGAAACCCTGACCCAGATCAATGGCCACCCCATTGTAGATGTACTGGATTATAAATTTTACAGCTATGACCCCCGGCTGGAGCTGACTCTCCGCCGGCCGGATGGGACAGTACGCACTGTGCGGGTGCGGAAGGGGGAGGGGGAAGATCTGGGCCTGGAGTTTGAGACCTATCTGATGGATCGGGCTCGTTCCTGCGCCAACAACTGCATTTTCTGCTTTGTGGATCAGATGCCCCCCGGAATGCGTAAGAGCCTGTACTTTAAGGACGATGACGCCCGCCTCTCCTTCCTCATGGGAAATTACCTTACCCTGACCAACCTCTCTGCCCGGGAAGTGCAGCGGATCATTGACCTGCGCATCTCTCCTATTAATATCTCCGTTCACACCACTGACCCCGCGCTGCGGGCGGAGATGCTGAAAAATCCCAGGGCTGGGGAGGGCCTTACTATTATGGCCCGCTTTGCTCAAAATCAGATCACCATGAACTGCCAAATTGTCTCTTGTCCGGGAATTAACGACGGCCCGGCCCTGGACAAGACTCTGGCCGACTTGGCGGAGATGTACCCGGCGGTGAACAGCATCTCTGTGGTGCCGGTGGGAGTGACAAAATTCCGGGAGGGGCTGTATCCCCTGCGCCCCTATACCAGGGAGGAGGCTGGAGCTCTGGTAGATCAGGTGGAGGCCTTTGCCAGGAGACACTTGGAAGCCAGGGGCACCCGGCTGGTTTGGTGCTCCGATGAGCTGTATCTGCTGGCCGGACGGGCGCTTCCCGGGGAGGACTATTTTGAGGAGTTTACCCAGCTGGACAACGGGGTAGGGATGCTCCGTTTGCTGATGAGCGAGTTCCAGCGGGGATTGGAGCTGATGGAGCCGGAGGAGATGGAGGGGGCCGTTCCCTTTTCTGTCGCCACGGGTGTCTCAGCAGCTCCCTTTCTGGGCCAACTGGTTGACATGGCCCGGGATAAATATGGTAAAATAAAAGGAGAGGTGTACCCCATAGTAAATCGATTTTTTGGGGAAACCATTACGGTGGCTGGCCTGGTCACCGGAGGGGATTTGATAAGTCAGCTGCGGGGCAAAAAACTGGGAGAGCGTCTGCTCATCCCGGCCAGCATGCTGCGGGCAGGGGAGCGGGTCTTTTTGGATGATGTCACGCTGGATGATGTAGAGCGTGAACTGGGGGTTGCGGTGATCCCGGTGGCCCAGGATGGATATGAGCTGCTGGATGCCATGTGCGGTGTGCAGACGGCCCCGCCCCCCTCCATGCCCAGTTTGCCAGAGGACGAATATTACCGCTATAATCCCGGCGTGCGGGGATAAGGGAAAGCGGGAGAAATGAGAGTGATAAGATGAAGCCTTTGGTAGCCATTGTGGGCCGGCCCAATGTGGGCAAGTCCATGCTGTTTAATAAGCTATGCGGGCAGCGGCTGTCCATTGTAGAAGATACCCCCGGGGTCACCCGGGACAGACTGTATGCCCAGTGCGAGTGGAGAAATCGGATTTTTGACATTGTAGACACCGGAGGTATTGAGCCGGGCACCGATGACCAGATCCTCTCCTTTATGCGGGAGCAAGCGGAGATTGCCATCCAGTCGGCTACGGTCATCGTTTTTGTCTGTGATGTGAAAACCGGTATGACTGCCGCTGACCAGGAGGTTTCCAACATGCTCCTGCGCTCAGGTAAGCCGGTAGTGCTGGCGGTGAACAAGGCAGACCAGGTGGGCCGGGAGAACCCCGATATCTATGAATTTTATAACCTCGGTCTGGGGGATCCCATCGCTGTTTCGGCTGTCCACGGCCACGGTACCGGGGATCTGCTGGACGCATGCTTTGCCTATTTTCCACCTCAAGAGGAGGAAGACGAGGAGGATGACACCATTAAGGTGGCTATCATCGGCAAGCCAAACGTGGGCAAATCTTCTCTGCTCAACAAGATCCTGGGGGAAGAGCGGGTGATCGTCTCCGATGTGGCGGGCACTACCCGGGACGCAGTGGACAGTTTTTTCGAAAATGAAAAGGGGAAATACCGCTTTATTGACACCGCTGGTATGCGGAAAAAGTCCAGGGTAGATGACCGGGTAGAAAAATTTTCTGTCCTGCGCTCCACCATGGCTATCGAGCGCAGTAATGTGTGCCTCATTCTGATCGATGCCCGGGAGGGGGTCACAGAGCAGGACACCAAGGTGGCCGGACTGGCTCACGAGGCGGGGAAAGCCTGCATCATTGTGGTCAACAAGTGGGACGCCATTGAGAAAGACGGTAAAACCATGGACAAAATGCGCCAGGAGGTCATGAGAGATCTGAGCTTTATGACCTATGCGCCTATTATCTTCATCTCTGCTCTGACAGGACAGCGGGTAGACCGACTCTTTGAGCTTATCAACTATGTCAATAATCAGGCCTCTACCCGTATTGCCACTGGTATGCTCAACTCCGTCCTGGCCGACGCCACCGCCCGGGTACAGCCTCCCACAGATAAGGGCCGTCGGCTGAAGATTTACTATATCACCCAAACCGGCATCCGCCCGCCCCATTTCATCTGTTTTTGCAACGATGCACGGCTGTTTCATTTCTCCTACCAGCGCTACCTGGAAAACCAAATTCGCTCCACTTTCGGCCTGGAGGGCACCCCTGTGCGTATGACCATCCGGCAGAAGGGCGACAAGGAGGGGTGACAATGGATCTGGCGGTTTTTATGAATTCAGGTTCCGGCTTTGTGCTCCCGGCTGTGTTGACCGCAGTGATTGCCTACTTTTGTGGCTGTTTTAACGGGGCGGTTATCGTCTCTAAGTATATTTTGCGGGATGATGTGCGTAACCATGGCAGCGGTAATGCAGGGCTCACCAATTTTTTTCGAACCTTTGGGGGGCCGCTGACTTTGGTGGTGATCCTCACCGATGTCTTCAAAGCGATTGTGGCCATCTGGGCAGGCACAATGCTGTTTTCCCACATGATTGTGGAGGATGACCTGATGATCGCCCTGGCCGAGTACTGGGCGGGACTGTTCTGCCTGCTGGGCCATATGTTTCCCTGTATGTTCCATTTTAAGGGGGGAAAGGGGATCCTCTCTGGCGGAACTATTGCCATCATGATTGACTGGCGCATCGCTTTGGTGGTGTGGGGGGGCTTCCTCATTCTGGCCGTCCTCACCCGGTATGTGTCTTTGGGGTCCTGCTGGGCCGGAGCATCTTTCCCCTTTGCAACCTGGTTCGTATACCGCTCTCCAATTCTGACCGGCCTGGGGGCTGTGATTGGACTTTTAATTTTGTATATGCACCGGGGCAATATCAAACGCCTGCTCACCGGTACGGAGAATAAGTTTTCCCTGCATAAGAAGAAATAACGAACCGTCCTCTGGGCGGCCCGGGCGGAAGAATGAAGGAGGCCTGTTGATATGAAGATTACAGTGTTGGGAAGCGGAGGCTGGGGAACGGCCCTGTCTCTGCTGCTGTTGGAAAACGGGAACGATGTTACCCTCTGGTCCTACACCCGAGAGGAGTCCCAGGTGCTGCAGGACACCCACGAGAATCCTATGCTCAAGGGAGTCGTATTGCCTGAGGAACTGAAGTTTACAACCGATATGGCGGCGGTCAAAGGCTGTGGGCTGGTGGTGATTGCCACGCCCTCCTTTGCTGTGCGCACCACCGCAGCCAAGCTGCGTGAGCTAGTAGAACCGGGCACCATCCTGGTATCCGTGTCCAAGGGCATTGAGAAAGACAGCTCAATGCGCCTCAGCCAGGTGATTGAACAGGAAATAGACGGGAAATGTCCGGTAGTGGTGCTGTCCGGACCCTCCCATGCCGAAGAGGTAGGGCGCCATATCCCCACGGGCGTGGTGGCTGCCGCCGACGATCCTGCTGTGGCTCAGCAGGTGCAGGATATATTTATGAACCGGCGGTTCCGGGTCTATACCAGCGATGACAAAATTGGCACGGAGATCTGTGCCGCGCTGAAAAATATTATTGCCCTGTGTGCCGGCTGCTGTGACGGCATGGGCTATGGGGATAACACAAAAGCTCTTCTTATGACCCGGGGGTTGGCGGAGATGGCCCGGTTGGGCGTTGCCCTGGGGGGAAAAAAAGAGACCTTCACAGGCCTTGCGGGTGTAGGGGATTTGATTGTCACTTGCTGTTCCATGCACTCCCGCAACCGCCGGTGCGGTATTTTGATTGGGAAAGGGATCCCCGTGGAGGAGGCCGTGAAAGAGATTGGGGCTGTGGTAGAAGGGTACTACGCCGCCGCCAATGCCAGGGCGCTGGCCCAGAAGACTGGCGTGGAGATGCCCATTGCCCAGGCTGCCTATGAAGTGCTCTATGAGGGCCGGGACGTACATGGTGTGGTAGCCGACCTGATGACCCGGGCCAAGCGGTCTGAACATGATGAGAGTTGGAGCTAATTGAAAATGGAAAAAGCCCGCCTGCCCGGTTTTCTGGGCAGGCGGGCTTTCTTTGCAAGGGGCAAGGGGCAGGAGAAGGGCATAGAATAAGGTGGAAATCAGGGCGGGCTCTGCCCGCTTCACGGGAGGCATAGAATATGACAAGCGAAGGAAAGTTGAGGGTGCGGGTATACGCCTCGCAGGCGGAGCTCCCCCTAGAGGGCACCACTGTGATAGTGACCCAGCAGGGCGGAATGGGAAAATACCGGCTGCTCAGCGTGCAGGCTACGGACAGCAGCGGCCTGATCCAACCGGTGGATATCCCCACACCGGCAGTGGGAGAAAGTACACACCCCATCTATGGGGAGGAGCAGGTATACGCGCTATGCAGCGTGTGGGCAGAACATCCGGGATATGTCATGCTCCAGGTAAACGGGGTACAGATATTTCCCGGTGTAGAGACAGTGCAGGAGATGGAACTGATACCCCTGGGAGAAGGCGAATCCAGCCTTCAGCAGCGGGACGTACGGGACATCACTGCGCAGAGTCTGTGAGGTGAGCTATGCCTGACATCCTTCCTTATGTGCCCAGAACCATTACGGTTCATATGGGTGCCCCAAATCAGTGGGCAGAAAATGTGACAGTTAATTTTCCGGACTATGTCAAAAATGTGGCGTCCAGTGAGATATATCCTACTTGGGAGCCGGCAGCCATCCGGGCTAATGTACTGGCCATTATCTCTTTTGCCCTGAACCGGGTTTACACTGAGTTTTATCCCAGCCGGGGCTACGATTTTCAGATTACTTCCTCCACAGCCTATGACCAGAAATTTATCCGGGGACGCAATATCTTTGAAAATATCAGTCAGATTGTGGATGAAATTTTTAATGATTACATCCGCCGCCAGGGATTTGTAGAGCCGCTGTCTGCGAAGTTTTGTAACGGTACTACAACTACCTGTGACGGGCTGTCCCAGTGGGGCAGCCAGAGTTTGGCCCAGGAGGGCTACGACTCTATGGAGATTCTGCGCTACTACTATGGGGATAACATTGAACTGGTGGTGGATGCACCCATCCAGGACATCCGCAGTTCCTATCCCGGTACCCCGCTTCGTCTGGGGTCGGTGGGCCAGGAGGTAGTGATTCTCCAAACCATGCTAAACCGAATTTCTCAAAATTACCCTGCCATTCCTAAAATTAGCCCGGTGATCGGCGCTTATAACGAAGAGACCCAGGCGGCGGTCAAGGAGTTTCAGCGTATTTTTAATTTGACGCCGGATGGTGTGGTAGGTAAGGCCACCTGGTATAAGCTGGTCTATCTCTATGTGGGGGTTACACAACTCTCCGAGCTGGTCAGCCAGGGTCAGACTTTTTTCAGCGTTCAGTTCCAGTTCCCCGGTGTCCTCCGGGAGGGGGATAGAGGCAGTGAGGTACAGGTGTTACAGTATATGTTGGCAATTTTGGCTGAATTTGATAATGCCCTGTCTCCTATTCAGGTAGATGGAATTTTTGGGTCCAACACCAGACGGGCGGTACTTGCCTATCAGAACGTAGCGGGGTTGGCGGCGGACGGCGTGGTGGGCAAGGTCACCTGGGACTCCATCTACCGGCACTTTATCCAAGCGGACCAGTACCTGCGCCGAAACATGCAGCAGATGCCCAGAACGGCTACCCAAGCTATCCCCGCTGCGGTGACAGAGGTTGGTTCAGCAGGGAAGGGATATGAGAATACACCTCGGCTGGGGCAGTATCCAGGCTATGAAATAAAACTGGGACAGTCAGATGGGCGAAAGGCGGTGCTGGTATGAATCAGGAGAAAATGGAACAGGAGTTGCTGGCTCAGCCGGTACGGGGGCTTCAGTATATGTTGCGCCAGTTGGCCCGGCGTTACCCCATCTTACCGGAGCTGGCGGTAGACGGCATCTTCGGCGAGCAGACGCTGGAGGCGGTGATGCTCTTCCAGAGAGAATTTCACCGCCCTGTGACCGGCGTAGTGGATCGCCTGACCTGGAATGCAATCCGGGAGCTGTGGTTGGATGCAGAGGCAGAGCAAGCTCCGCCCCGGCCACTGCGGGCCTTTCCGGGGGAGAGGGGACGTGTGGATCTGGGGGACAATCCGGATTTTCTAGGGGTGCCCCAGGCTATGTTCCAGATGCTGGGCCGACAATTTTTTGGAATTACGCCCCACCCGGTAAACGGAGTTCATAGCCCGGCATCGGCGGATAATGTGCGCTGGCTGCAGCGGGCGGCAGGCCAGGCGGAGACAGGGGTGCTGGACCAGCGCGCCTGGAATATGCTCAGTCGGCTATATGAGGCGTTCGTAGTAAAAAAACAGGAGCCATCTGGAGAACACTTTGTAGGTGGCCACGGTTAAGCGCCACATTCTGGGAAAAACCTGTGTGCACTTTCACGGCGGGGGTCGACAACTTAGGAAAATTTTGCTATAATAAGCCAAAAACTTATGGCCCAGACCTGCTATATTCACCGGGAAGGCCGCCTTTTCTATGGTTGCCTTTCCTGCATTTCTAGCCGATGGGACGGCAAGGAGGCTTCGCTGTGGCGCGGATAAAGGTGAGAAAGAGCCCGGAGACGGATGCCTTGTTTCAGGCCATTTTGACACTGAAAAATGTGGAAGAGTGCTATGCCTTTTTCAGCGACCTGCTTACAGTACAGGAGACGGCGGCCTTTGCCCAGAGAATGCAGGTGGCCAAAATGCTCTCCCAGGGCGGTACGTACGAGAGCATTCGCAGCCAGGTACCGGTAAGCAGTTCTACCATCACCCGCATTAATACTGAATTGCGCTACGGTTCCGGTGGCTACCAGATGGTATTGGACCGTCTGTATCCCGATGAGAAGAAGCATCAGACACCGGAGGAGTAGATGGAAATACTTTATGGATCGGCCCGCTCTGCGGGCCGGTTTTTTCATGCCCTGTGGGCGGGAGAGAGACGCCGCTATCCTCCTGAAATTCTGTCATGGTAGTCCAGTACCGCTTTGGCATATGGGTCATGCGGCATTTCGGGTTGTACCTGGCCTGGATGGAGATAGTGTGGTAGAAGGAACGCCATAGGCGCCTGAAGTACAGCTCCTGTTCCGATGGGGTGCCGCCCTGAAAGTCTTCTGCGGGCAGGATGGCCCATTTTGCTGGCTGATGCAAGAGAATCTTACGGTGAGTGCGATCGTAAAGCGCAAAACTTTCCTGGGGATACCGGGAGCAGAAGTGAGGGCGTAACAGAGGAAGTACCTGATTTTTAGGCTCAATTTCCCCTACCAGGGCTTCGCCCAGCTGGGAAAATCGCACGAAGCCTTTCAGAGAGTGAGCCTCGTGTTCCAAATTCCGTACCGCCCGGAGGATTTGGTCTACTGTGGGATCCGTCAGTTCTCGGACAACCGATGGACCCTGGCGGTACCCCTTTCGGATAAAGCGCCACAGCCATAGCTCCCGCTCCTCCAGACAGGTAAGAAATCCCCTGGCTGCCAGACGTTGTCCCGCCGGTCCCAGCCTGTCTGCCAGAGAGCGGTATACCCGCAGGGCCTCTGCCCGCCTGGTAGAGACAGTCTGCTCCGGGTAGAGGGAGAGGCGTTCATCCCAGTCTGAGAAAAATTCCACTGGCTCCCAATGGTTGACATAACAATCAAACACACAGCACAAAAATCCTGCGAAACTGCCGTCGTAGCGGCAGCAGACTTGGGTGTCAGACATGAGGGAACTCCTTTCTTTCGCTGGTGGAAGGGAAGAGGGATAGTTGCTCCGGGGGTGGAGGGGCCAGAGTGGGGGCTTCCAGGGTGAGCAGACGGCGCAGCAGTCCATCTTCGCTCACCCGGAGCCCCGCCATGACCCGACCCGAACAGGTGACGAAGTACTGGGCACGCTTGAGTACCACTCCAAGCCGTTTAAGACCCTCAAAGGTCAGGGAACCGGCCCGCCGAGCGGTGAGGATGCGCCGGGCGCTCTTTACTCCTATCCCAGGTACCCGCAGTAGGGCCTCGTAGTCGTCTCGATTGACCTCCACTGGGAAGAACTCCAAGTGGCGCAGCGCCCAGCAGCATTTTGGATCCAATCGAACATCTAAATCTGGCTGCCCTTCGTCCAATAACTCTTCCGCCCGAAAGTGATAGAAGCGCAGCAGCCAGTCGGCCTGATAGAGTCGGTGCTCTCGCAGCAGGGGTGGCTGAAACCCCTGGGGGGCAGGGAGGAGAGGACTGGAAGAGACAGGAATGTAGGCAGAAAAAAACACCCGTTTGAGTTGGTACCTGTCATATAGCCCCTGGGTGAGAGTCAGAATTTGACGGTCGCTTTCACCGGTGGCCCCCACAATCATCTGGGTAGACTGTCCCGCGGGGGCGAAGCGGGGAGCGTGGCGAAAGAGTTTTAATTCCTGCCTAGAGACAGTGATGCCATCCCGGATCTGCTGCATGGGGGCCAGGATGGCCTCCTTTTTTTTATCCGGAGCCAAAAGAGATAAACTCTGGGCACTGGGCAGCTCAATGTTTACCGACAGTCGGTCGGCCAGCAGACCCAGACGGTGAGTAAGCAAGGGGTCGGCCCCGGGAATGGCCTTGGCGTGGATATACCCGCCAAAGTGGTATTCCTCACGGAGAAGGCGCAGCGCTTCAATCATCCGCTCGGTGGTGGCATCGGGGTTGCCTGCCACGGCAGAGGAGAGGAACAGCCCTTCAATATAGTTGCGGCGGTAAAATTCCAGGGTTAAATTACAAAGCTCTCGGGGCGTGAAGGCTGTCCGGGGCAGGTCGTTGGAGCGGCGGTTGATACAGTATTGGCAGTCATAGACGCACACGTTGGTCATAAGTACCTTCAAAAGAGAGATACACCGGCCATCGGCAGAAAAAGAGTGGCAGCAGCCGGCTACGGTAGTACTTCCAATGGTTCCGGGGCGGCCGGAACGGTCCAGGCCGCTGGATGTGCAGGCGGCATCGTATTTGGCAGCGTCTGCCAAAATATTCAGTTTGTCTAGCAGTTCCACTGCAATGCCCCCTAAAATAGAACATTTGTATTATATATTATAGAACAAATGTTTTTTCTGTCAAGGAGAAAATTTTCCCTTAAACTAAAGTAAAATTCCCAAAAAAGAAAAGAGAGGTTAAATTTCTCTGTTAAAACAACCAAACATAAAAAGCCCACCAAAAATTGCCTTGACTTTTTTAAAAGAGCCCATATAATAATATCAAGCTTTTTAGCTAAAATATTTTAACTAAAATGCTTGAATTAATTGAGTTGAGAGGAAGCTAATTTTATGGATATTACATTTGAGAATGTGCGGGACATTATTGTCAATACCCTGAGCTGCGATGCCGACCAGGTGACGCTGGAGACCAACCTGTTTGAGGATCTGGAGGCCGACTCCCTGGAGGCGGTGGAGCTGTCCCTGGCTCTGGAGGAGGCCTTCGGCGTGGGCATTGCCGACGAGGACATGGGCAAGATCCAGACTGTGCAGGATATCCTGACCTACATTCAGGGCAAGAAGCAGTAAGCTGATCTGGAAGAGGAGAGGTTCCATGGAACTGCAGGAACTGTATGGCCTGATGGATCGGTTTGCGGCCTCCGGGCTGACGGAGCTGGAGTGGCAGAGGAAGGACGAGCGGATTTGTCTGCGGAATGCCCGGTTCGCTGCCGCCCAGGTATCTCCGGAGCCCGCTGCCGCCTCTGTCCAGCCCGCACCCACAGCTGCCGCCGCTCCTCAGGCGCGGGAGGAGGACTTGGTGAAGGCCCCCCTGGTGGGGGTGTTCTACGCCGCTCCCGCCCCTGGGGAGGCCCCCTTTGCCGCCCCCGGCAGACAGGTGAAGAAGGGGGAGACCCTGTGCCTCATCGAGGCCATGAAGATGATGAGTGAGGTGCCCGCCCCCGCCGACTGCGTGGTGGAGGAGGTCCTGGGCCGGGACGGGGAAGCGGTAGGCTTCGGCCAGCCCCTCTTCCGGATCCGGAGGGTGTAGAGCCATGCTTAAGCGCGTACTGATTGCCAACCGGGGGGAGATAGCCCTGCGGATCATCCGGGCCTGCCGGGAGCTGGACATCGAGACAGTGGCGGTCTATTCCACCGCCGACGAGAGCGCCCTCCACGCCCAGCTGGCCACCAGGGCCCTGTGCATCGGGCCGGCCCGGGCGGCGGACAGCTACTTAAACCAGGAGGCCATCCTGTCGGCATCAAAGGCCGCCGGCTGCGACGCTCTCCACCCGGGCTACGGCTTTTTGTCTGAAAACCCGGAGTTTGCCGACCGCTGCGCCGCGGCCGGCCTGAAATACATCGGCCCCTCCGGGACGGTTATCCGAAAAATGGGCAGCAAGGCCGCGGCCCGAACTCTGGCACAGGCGGCAGGGGTGCCGGTGGTGCCAGGCTCCGACGGCCCCTTAAAAGGGGTGCGCCAGGCCAGGCAGCTGGCGGAGCAGGTGGGATACCCCGTCCTGCTCAAGGCCTCCGCCGGAGGCGGAGGACGGGGCATGCGCCAGGTGGACGGCCCGGAGGAGCTGGAGGGGGCCTATCAGGCCGCCCAGGCGGAGGCCATTGCCTGTTTTGGAGACGGGGAGATGTACCTGGAGAAGCTGGTGCTCAACCCGCGGCACATTGAATTTCAGATTATGGCGGACACCCAAGGAAACGTGGTACATTTGGGGGAGCGGGACTGCTCCATCCAGCGCCGCCGCCAGAAGCTGGTGGAGGAGTCCCCTTCCAAGGCTCTCAGCCCGGAGCTGCGGGAGAGGATGGGGGCCGCCGCCGTGGCCGCCGCCAGGGCGGCCGGCTATGTGGGGGCGGGGACAGTGGAATTTGTTCTCGCTCCCGGAGGGGAGTTCTATTTTATTGAAATGAACACCCGCATCCAGGTGGAGCATCCGGTTACCGAACTAGTCACAGGGGTGGACCTGGTCAAGGAGCAGCTGCGGGTGGCTGCGGGATTGCCCCTGTCCTTCACCCAGGAGGACATCCGGGTGACGGGCCACGCCATCGAGTGCCGCATCAACGCGGAGGATCCCGCTCAGGACTTCCGACCCTGCCCCGGAAAGACGGAATTTCTCCATCTGCCGGGCGGCCCCGGCGTGCGGGTGGACACCGCCCTGTACTGCGGCTATGAGGTGCCCCCCTACTATGACTCTCTGGTGGCCAAGGTGCTGGTTCATGCCCCCACCCGCTTGGAGGCCATCCGCAGGATGCGCCGGAGCCTGGAGGAGCTGGTGATTGAGGGCTATCCCACCAATGCCGCCCTGGCCCACCTCATTATGCACGACGGGGAGTTTGTCAAGGGCAGTTACGACACCGGCTTTTTGGACCGCAATCTAGAAAAGCTGCTGGAGCTGGCCAGAACCTGTGACACCCTATCGGGAAGAAAGGAGCAGCTGTGAATCATTTTTTCACCCAGCGCCGGGACCGGCTGCTGACCTACCAGGCCATGCGGGAGGGAAAGATTACCTCTACCCGCCGCAAGGCATGTCCCGGGTGTGGGGCGGAGAGCTCCGCCCTGGATTGGAGCCGGAATGGGCAGGTGTGTCCCCAGTGCGGTTACCACAGCCCTATCGGGGCCTATTACCGCCTGTCCATGATTTTTGACCCCGGCTCCTTCCAGGAGCTGGAGGAGAAGCTGGAGCCGGCCGACCCATTGGGCTTTCCGGGCTACGCGGAAAAGCTGGAAGGCTTGGAGCGAACCACGGGTTTGAAGGATGCTGCGGTCTCCGCCCTAGGCCGGGTGCAGAACCACCGGGCTGTGTTCGTGGTGCTGGACAGCCGGTTTCTCATGGGCAGCATGGGCACTGCGGTGGGGGAGAAGGTGGCCCGGGCGGCGGAATATGCCCAACGACACAGACTCCCCCTCATTATTTTCTCTGCCAGCGGCGGGGCGTGGATGCAGGAGGGGATCTTTTCCCTGATGCAGATGGCCAAGACCGCCGCCGCCATCACCCGTTTTCAAGAGAAGGGTGGACTTTACATCTCCTGCCTCACCCACCCCACCACCGGCGGGGTGACGGCCAGTTTTGCCTCTCTGGGGGACATCATGCTCTCAGAGCCGGGGGCCCTCATCGGCTTTGCCGGGCCCCGAGTCATTGAACAGACCATCGGGGAGAAGCTGCCTGAGGGCTTCCAGCGGGCAGAATATCTGCTGGAACACGGATTTTTGGATCAGATCGTGTCCAGAGGCCAGTGGCGCCATGTGCTGGGGCGGCTGCTGGCCCTCCATGAGAAAGGAGGCCGCCCATGAGCCGCTACACCCCGGAGGAAAAGGTCAAGATCGCCCGCAATCCCGGCCGGCCCGGGACGGCGGATTTTATTGAGGCTCTGTTCACCGACTTTTTTGAACAGCGGGGGGACCGCCAGTGCCGGGAGGACGGCAGCATCCTGGGGGGAATCGCCCGCTTCCACGGCCGTCCCGTCACGGTCATCGGCCACCGCAAGGGCAAGAGCCTGGAGGAGAACCTCCACTGCAACTTCGGCATGCCCGGGCCGGAGGGCTACCGCAAGGCCCAGCGCCTGATGCGCCAGGCGGAGAAGTTCGGCCGGCCCATCATCACCTTTGTGGACACCCCCGGGGCCTACCCGGGCAAGGAGGCGGAGGAGCGGGGGCAGGGAGAGGCCATTGCCCAGTGCTTGGCCCTGATGAGCACCCTCACTGTCCCCGTCATCGCTGTTGTCACCGGCGAGGGGGGCAGCGGCGGGGCCCTGGCCCTGGCGGTGGGCAACCGGGTGCTCATGCTGGAGCACGCGGTCTACTCCGTCCTGTCCCCCGAGGGGTTTGCCTCCATCCTGTGGAAGGACGCCTCCCGCAGTGGGGAGGCCTGCGCCGTGATGAAGCTCACCGCCCAGGACCTGCGCCGGGGGGGCATCGTCCAGGGGGTCCTCCGGGAACC
>CALWYD010000099.1 GCA_944385675.1 uncultured Oscillospiraceae bacterium | reverse complement strand
GGCGGGGCTGGTGTTCAGGAAATGGCTGATTCTGCCGGCCTTTCTGTTGGTGGCTGCTGGAGTGGCACTTCTTTTTTGAGGGCAGCGCTGTCCGGCCTGTGGGGCACGGATGTTTCCGTACCCTGGGAACTACTGCAAGCACTGTGGTGCAGAAATTAAATGGGATAAAAGAGGAAAATAAGATGGGCTTTTTTGACAAGCTGAAAAAAATTAATATTTTTGCCGGCTTTGGCTCGGAACTGAACGATGACTTCTACGATGAACTGGAGGAGTCCCTTATTCTGGCGGACGCAGGGATGGATACTGCCCTGGAATTGGTGGCCCAGCTGCGTCAGCGGGTGCGGGAAAAAGGGGTTAAGACCCTGGAGGAAGCCCGGGCCTGTATGGTGGAGGTAATTGCTGGGGCGCTGAGTACAGGCGGGCTGGAGCTGAACCTGTCCACAACCCCCTCTGTGGTGCTGTTTATCGGCGTGAACGGGGTGGGCAAAACCACCACCATCGGAAAAATCGGCGCCCAACTGCGAGGGGAGGGGAAGAAGGTGCTCTTTTGTGCTGCAGATACCTTCCGGGCCGCTGCCGCCGAACAGCTGACCATCTGGGCCGACCGGGCCGGTGCGGAAATTGTTAAACAGCACGAGGGAGCCGACCCTGCAGCCGTGGTCTACGACGCTCTGTCCGCCGCCCGGGCCAGAAAGAGCGACGTGGTGCTGGTGGACACCGCCGGCCGGCTGCACAACAAGCAGAACCTGATGAATGAGCTGAATAAAATCTCCCGAGTCATTGACCGAGAGTGCCCCGGCTGTGCACGGGAGACTTTACTGGTACTGGACGCCACCACGGGGCAAAACGGCCTTATCCAGGCTAAGCAGTTCAAGGAGGCAGCGGGTATCACTGGTATCGTGCTCACTAAGCTGGACGGCACTGCCAAGGGGGGAATCGCCGTAGCCATCGCCCGGGAACTGGGGGTGCCTGTAAAGTACGCCGGCGTGGGGGAGGGCGTGGACGATCTGAAGCCCTTCAACCCGGTGGAGTTTGCCCAGGCCCTTATCTGAATTGGGGATCAGGCAACAGAAATGAGGGATTGAAAGGGTGCAGGCCATGGAATACTGGAACTGGTGGGCCTTTGGACTTGTTTTGGCCATTGGGTCTGCACTTCTGAATGCCGGATTAAAGAGCAAGCACAAAACCAGGAAAAATCCCCCTGTTTATTTACATTCTATCTATACCTTCCGGGGGAAACCTGTGATACAATATGGAAAAATTTGCAGAGAGGAAGTATTTTATGTCTCGAATTGACGGCCGGGCCAATGACCAGCTTCGGCCTATGGAGATTATCCCAAATATCAATAAGTTTGCGGAGGGCTCCTGTCTCATCCGCTGCGGCAACACCCACGTGCTGTGCACTGCCAGCGTGGAGGATAAACCCCCCCGCCATGTGCCGGAGGGAGAGGGCTGGGTTACCGCCGAATACTCCATGCTCCCCCGGGCCAATCGGGAGCGGTCCCGGCGAGACATCTCCAAGCTGAAGCTCAACGGCCGTGCCGCAGAGATTCAGCGGCTCATCGGCCGGGCCCTGCGCTCGGTGGTGGATCGGAAGAAGCTGGGCCCGTGGAATATTACTGTGGACTGCGATGTGCTCCAGGGGGATGGGGGCACACGAACCGCCTCCATTACCGGGGGTTTTGTGGCTATGATGCTGGCCTTTCGTAAAATGATGGAGGCCGGCCAGTTGTCCCAGTATCCCATCAGCGGCTATGTGGCGGCGGTGTCCGCCGGTATTGTGGACGACGTACCTATGCTGGATCTGTGCTATGAAGAGGACTCCTCGGCCATGGTGGATCTCAACTGCGTTATGGATGACCAGGGCCGCCTTATCGAGATCCAGGGTACCGGGGAGGGACGCCCCTTCACCCTGGAGGAGCAGCAGAAACTGGTGGAGCTGTGCCGGAAGGGAATTGAGGAGATACAGGCCTTGCAGCGGCAGGTTTTGACCTAGGGGATACCACCCCCATTTCCGGGACGGGTGCAGGAACTGCAGCCCGGGCTGTTTGACAGGAAAAGGAGTGTGTTGAACATGGAACTGGTACTGGCCAGTAAGAATCCCAAAAAGCTGGTGGAACTGGACACCATCCTCTCCCAGTTGGGGGTACAGGTGTGTTTCGAGGCCCAGGCAGGAGTGGACGTGGAGGTGGAGGAAACGGGCACCACCTTTGAGGAAAATTCCCTGCTCAAGGCCAAAGCGGTAATGAAAGCATCGGGCCTGCCTGCTATAGCGGATGACTCCGGCCTTTGTGTAGACTGTCTGGGGGGCGCCCCGGGAGTGTACTCCGCTCGGTATGGAGGGGAGGGGCTGGATGATACCGGCCGCTACCGCCTGCTGCTGGAAAATATGAAAGGGCAGATGCCCCGTACCGCCAAATTTGTCTCAGTTATTACCTGCTGCTTTCCCAATGGGGATGTGATATCTGCCCGGGGGGAGTGCTCCGGAACCATTGCCTTTGCTCCCATGGGGGAGGGCGGTTTTGGATACGACCCTGTGTTTTTTCTGCCGGAGCTGAAGAAGACCTTTGCCCAACTGACGGCCCAGGAGAAAAATGCCATTTCACATCGGGGCAAGGCTTTGGCCGCTTTCCGGGAAAAGCTTGAGGAGTATCTCCGCCTGCCTGGAAAAACGAGAGAGAGCACATATGAAACATAGTAAAACCTGTCCCAAGTGCAAGGGGAGGGAGTTGTCTGTGAAGACTATCTACCTGCGGCGCTTTTGGAGCATGGGAAAAATGGAGCAGTGGATATGTTGTACCTGCGGGTACAGTGAAATTTGGGATCCTGCCGTAGAAGGCGGAAAAAATAGGGGATATGGAGCGTAGCAAATGGAATTGACAAGCAAACAGCGGGCCCAGCTGCGGGGCCTGGCAAACAATATTGACACCATTCTGATTGTAGGGAAAGAGGGCATCGGGGAGAACTTGGTTAAGCAGGCCAATGATGCCCTGGAGGCCCGGGAGCTCATTAAGGGCCGGGTACTGGAGAACGCCATGCTCTCCCCTCGGGAGGCTGCGGAACAGCTGGCCCCTCTGACCCGGAGCCAGGTGGTGCAGGTGATTGGAACAAAATTTGTCCTCTATCGTCCAAGCCACAGGAAAGATAAAAAGGACAAGATTGTGCTGGTGGCAGATAAAAAACGGATGTAGCGAATTTTTCACCCGAAATCCGCCGAAGGCGGCGGGTGGAGTTTCAGTGTAAAGGCGGTGCCAGCGGTATGAAAATTGGTATCTACGGCGGGACCTTTAACCCGCCCCATTTAGGACACATGGCGGCGGCCCGGGCGGCGGTGGCGGCTCTGGGGCTGGACAAACTGCTCTTTGTGCCCGCAGCCGTCCCTCCCCACAAGCAGCTGCCCCAGGGAACGCCCCGGCCGGAGCACAGGCTGGCCATGGTAGAGAAGATGGCCGATGCCATGTCCATGCCCAAGGTGGTTCAGGCCAGCGGCATAGAGCTGGAACGGGAGGGGAAAAGCTATACGGCTGACACCCTAGCCAGCGTGGAGAGCCAGTATCCAGGGGCAGAGCTGTGGCTTTTGATGGGGACAGACATGTTTTTGACCCTCCACCAGTGGCATGACCCTCAGGCTATTATGCGCCTTGCCGGGATCTGTGCCTTCGGCCGTACCCGGCAGGATGGCGAGGCGCTGTTTGCCCCCCAGAGAGACTACCTCATCCGTATGTTTGACGCCAGGGTGACTACCATCACGCTGCCGGACCTGGTGGATATCTCCTCCACCCGTCTGCGGGAACTGTTAGCTCAGGGGGAGGGAAGGGAGTATCTGCCCCCTGCGGTATACGGCTACATTTTAATGTACCGCCTGTACGGAACCCACGCCGATCTGACGCACCTGGATCTGCCCTGTCTGCGGGCCTGTTCCTACTCCATGATGAAGCAAAAACGGGTACCCCACGTGATGGGGGTGGAGGAAGAGGCGGAGCGGCTGGCTTTGCGCTGGGGCGCAGACCCCGGGATGGCCAGACGGGCGGCAATTCTTCACGATTGTACCAAGTATTTGAACTTAGAGGAACAGCTGGAGCTGTGCCAGAAATATGGAGTGGAACTGGACGATCTGGAGCGCCAAGCTGTTAAACTGCTCCATTCCAAGACGGGGGCGTGTATTGCCCGGGCGGTTTTTGGGGAACCTGACCAGGTGTACGAGGCCATCTGCTGGCACACCACTGCCAAGGCGGACATGACTACGCTGGAAAAAATTATTTACATGGCCGACTACATAGAGCCAAACCGGGATTTTGACGGAGTGGAGCGGCTGCGCCGCTTGGCCTACTCGGATTTGGACAAGGGGCTGCTGCTGGGGGTGGAGACCACTATCCAGGAGATGGAAGAGCGTCATCTCCCTATTCACAAAAAGACAATTGAAGCCCGTCAGTGGCTGAGGAATCACGGCGTAACTACAGAGGAATAAAATTTATGAGCGAAAGAAACAGACACGGCAAGCGGGAGGTCGCGCACAGCGGCGCCTCTTCAAAAAATTATTGGCAGAGATACAAAGCATGGCTGTCCGGACTGAACCGTGGCCAGCGCATCCGATACCGCTGCCTTCAGGCGGTAACCTTTTTGTCGGTTTTGATTATTGTGGTGGGATTGGCCCTAAGTGCCTGGATTCAGATGCCCGCTCTGCCGGATCCGTCTCAGGGAGGAAACGGGGAAGGGGGGATGGGAGATGTGTCTTTTGAGGGAGCAGAGATTCCTGATGTAGCTCTCAGCGGCCGGAAAAAAGGAATTTACACCTTCCTGGTGGCTGGCAAGGATGTGGTGAGCAGTGCCACAGATACCATCCTTCTGCTGTCCTATGACACAACGAATAAAACCATCCAGGGGCTGAACATTCCCCGAGATACCATGATAAACACCAGCGCCAACAGCAAGCGCATTAATTCCGTCTACGCCCGCAACCGGGGTTCCTCTGATTTACCGGAGGCCCAGCGGGTGGAGCAGGGGATGGAGGCGTTGAAGCAGGAAGTGGCCAAGATTACCGGTATTACCCCCGATTTCTATGTCTTGGTGGAGTGGGATGCCGTGGGTGAGCTGGTAGAGGCCTTGGGGGGCGTGTATTTTGAAGTGCCCTTCGATATGGACTACGATGACCCCTATCAAGATCTCCACATCCATCAGGAGGCGGGCTACCGCAAGTTGAACGGTGAGGACGCCATGGAAGTAATCCGCTGGCGGAAGAACAATACTGGCCCTTCCGGGGGGGATGTAGCTCGGCTGGAGATTCAGCAGGACTTCCTGAAAGCGGTGGCAACGGAATGTCTTAAGCCCGCTACCCTGCTGAAAATTCCGGAACTGGCCCGCATTTTTACAGAAAATGTGGCCACGGATCTGACCGTGGGCAATATTTTGGCCCTTGCGCAGCGGGCCTATGGTATGGACCCGGATACAGGCGTCAATTTTGAGACGGCGCCTCTGGCAGATTCTTTTTCCTATAAAGGAGCAGCCCTGGTCACATTGGATGGAGAGGGCATTTTGGAGATTGTCAACAACGGGATGAACCCGTACCAGCGGGACATTGAGGCCCGGGATCTTCAACTAATCTACCGAAACAGCAACGGGAGCTTTGGGGTGACCAACAGTACACTGGCAGATCCAAAGATGGGCCAGAGCACAACGTCGTCGTCTTCCTCCTCCAGCCAGGGAAGCAAAGAGGAGCCGGAGGACCAGGAATCTGTTGATGACACATCCCAGGAAAACACCAGCGATCAGTCCGGCGGAGAGGATGGGGCCCAGGAGGGCGGTGGATCCCAGGACGGGACTCAGCCCGGCGGAGACGGTACCCAGGGGGGAACAGACGGTGGACAGATCGGGGAAATTAACCCCGATGATGTGCTGCCCGACCCCAATCAGGGTGTTTCTCAGGGAGGAGAGAGCCAAGGCGGGGAGAACCCTGTGGCGGTACTGCCTCAGCGGCCGGAAGCGGTAGAGCCGGCGGTCTGACAAATCACACATAAATTATGAAAGGGGCGGAGTGTTTTGACTTCTTATGAATTGGCAGTTGTGCTGGCAAGAGTGCTAGACAGCAAAAAGGGAGAGGCCATCAAAGTTCTGAAGACAGAGGGATTGACCACACTGTGCGATTATTTTGTGCTTTGTACTGCCACCTCCAACACCCAGATTAAAGCTATGTCTGACGCCTGTGAGGAGGCCGCGGAGAAGCACGGGGAGCAGGCCCACCATATTGAGGGACATCGGGGCGGCACTTGGCTGCTGATGGACTTTTCCTCTGTGGTCGTTCATGTGTTCACCGATGAGGCCCGGAAGTTTTACGACTTGGAGCGGCTATGGGGAGACGCCCAGGAAATTGATATGACCCAGGTCTTAAAAGCGGAAGAATAATAAAGAACCGGCAAGCCTACAGCTTGCCGGTTCTTTTACTTGCCACAGAGGGCGGAAGAGCTGCCCCGGATAATGGTCAGTGCTTTGCGACAGTTTTCTACCACATTGATGGTCTGGCTACCTCCATATTCCCCATCAATCGTCCAGTGAAGGGGTTGCTGGCCTGTAATCACCAGACGGGAAGTTTGAAACTGGATGAGCGACCCGGAGTCGTCGGGATTCATACTGAGAAAAGCCTGAAAGCCGTTGGCTACATCTGCAAGGGTAACGGGTTTTTTTACCAGATATACCTCAAACAGCCCGTCATCCAGTATGACATTTCCGCTGTTGGGCGGCTTCATACCGCCGATGGAGAGGGCATTGCTCACCATGCCAAAAAAGAAGTCATCCTCAATGACGCCCTTGTCGTGCTCCACTTTGAGATGGATGGGGGAAATGGTGGGCAAGGAAGCAATGCCCTCCATGACATAGGCCAAGTGGCCGAAGGTTTTTTTCAAATCCTGGCTTGTGCCGTAGGCCACCTTAGTGAATGCTCCAAACGCCGCTACATACACAAAGGGGGAGCCGTTGAGACGGCCGATGTCGACGGGGGTTGGGATACCGCTTTCCGAAGCGGTTATGGCAGCCTGCCGAGGCACCTTAGGCAAACCCAGGGTGGTAGCGCAGTCATTGGTGGAGCCGGAAGGAATATAGCCCAGCAGAGGGGGATGGTCCAGTTCCATGAGTCCGGATACCGTCTCGCTGAGGGTGCCGTCTCCGCCGGCGCATACCACCCGGGAGAAGGAGGGGCCAAACTCCCGGGCAACGCGGGTGGCATCTCCCTTTTTCTGAGTGGGGTAGACGGTTACCAGCCAACCGGCCTTGGTGAATACATCCAGGATAGCGGAGAGCTTCTCAGCTACCTGTCCTCTGCCGGCGGTGGGATTATAAATAAAAAGAAGATTGTTCAAGAGGGGACCTCCTACTGTATTTGCCGGGCAACCGGGATATTTGTCAGATAATGCAACCTTTATCCAGTAGAAGATATTATAGGGGAACACCAAGAAAAATCAAGGCCCAAAAGATGAATTTTTATTGTTTCGTTACCCGCTGGATTTCGGAGGGGAAAGGGGGTTGCACGGGGAGAAAAAAACGGGTAGAATATGGTGAAAATCCTTGCTGATCGGAGTGACGTTTGTCCTATGAACCGAAAGACGTTGGCCGCGGCGTTCCACGTAACCATACCGGTACTTATGGGGTATCTGGCCATTGGGATGGCCTTTGGGCTGATGCTCCAGTCCGCGGGCTATGGAGTGGGCTGGGCCTTTTTGATGAGCCTGACCATCTACGCCGGGTCGGGTCAGTACTTGGGAGTGTCCCTGCTGGCCACCGGGGCACCGCTGACTCAGGTAGCCTTTCTCACGCTGATGATTAATTTCCGCCACCTGGTATACGGTTTGTCCATGCTGGAGAAATTCCGGGGGATGGGGGCTCGCAAGCTTTATATGATGTTTTCCCTTACGGATGAGACCTATGCCCTGCTCAGCTCTGCCCAGCCACCCCAAGGTGTGGAGGAACACGCTTTTTATTTTACCGTAGCCCTGCTGGATCACAGCTACTGGATTGCCGGATCGGTGGTGGGCTCCCTGGCCGGGGCGGCTTTGGGCTTTGACACTACCGGGGTGGACTTTGCTATGACTGCCCTCTTTTTGGTGATTGCTGTGGGCCAGTGGAAGGCGGCGGGCAGTCGTCTGCCTGCTTTGCTGGGGGGCGTGGCAACTCTGCTCAGCTTATGGGTGGTGGGGGCGGAGGACATGCTGTTGCCCGCCCTGGGCCTGATTATTATAGCTCTGGCGGCGTTGCGTCCCCGCCTGGAACAGCGGGAGGAGAAGGAACATCAGGAGGTGCTTCCATAATGTTGACAACTGCCCAGACCGTCGCCTCCATTGCCGTTATGGCGGCGGTGACGTTTCTCACTCGGGCCCTGCCCTTTCTGCTCTTTGACAGAGGGGAACACCCGCCCCGGGTGGTACTGTATTTGGGGAAGGTGTTACCGCCGGCCATTATTGCCATGTTAATTGTATACTGCCTGCGAGGCATTACTTTTACCGCTCCGGCAGGATGGGTGCCCTCTCTGCTGGCAGGTGTGACAGCGGTAGTGCTCCACCTGTGGAAGGGCAATGACCTGCTGTCCATCTTTGGGGCCACTGTATTTTATATGGTGTTAGTACAGGCTGTGTTTGCCTGAGAAGGGAGGGGGAATATGAGGCAAAATGTGCTGATCACCGGTGCCTCCCGGGGGATCGGGGCAGCAGCCGCTGTGCGCTTTGGACAGCTTGGATGGAACGTAGCTCTTGGATGCCACACCGGATGGGAAAAGGCGCAAAAACTTGTCTGCGCACTGCAGGCCGGGGGCAGCCAGGCATTGGCAGTGCGGGGTGATGTATCTGACCCGGAACAGGCCAAAGAAATGGTGAACCGGGCGGAACAAGAGCTGGGGCCCCTGGACGCCCTGGTGTGCTGTGCTGGCGTGGCATTGCCCCAGCAGCTGCTCACGGACACCACTGACCAGCAGTGGCGGCAGGTGATGGGGGTGGATCTGGATGGGGTATTTTACACCCTGCGGGCTGCTGTTCCCGGATTCGTCCGGCGTAAGAGGGGTGCTATTGTTACCGTTTCCTCCATATGGGGGGTAACGGGAGGTTCCTGTGAGGTTGCTTACTCCGCCGCCAAAGGGGGGGTTATCGGCCTGACCAAGGCGCTGGCCAAGGAACTGGGTCCCTCCCATATCCGGGTAAACTGTGTAGCTCCCGGGGTGATTGATACGGAGATGAACGCCCATTTGTCCCGGGCAGACCTGGACGCCCTGGGAGAGGAAACCACGCTGGGCCGTATCGGAACTGCGGAGGAGGCAGCGGAAGCCATCTGTTTTCTGGCGTCCCAACGCGCGTCCTTTATCACCGGGCAGGTGTTGCTGGCGGACGGCGGTATGGTGGTGTGAGGAGAGAGAAGGAATTGTGAGAAGAAAGAAAAATTGATACAATAATTATAATATGTTTATCCTATAAAAAGTCCAAATTTCAGGAAGAGCGCAGAAGAAAATTCTTATTTTCCGCAGGATGCCTCCACTGGAGGTACAAGCGGGGTCAGATAGTTGAAAATTTGAGAAGGGGGGCTGGCCGTGCGCCGCAGGAGAAACAGGTACAGCAGTTACCGGGGCCGTCGAACACTGACAGATGTGTTGAAAATGGTTGCTTTTGCGCTGGGTATTGCAGCGCTGCTGCTTCTTGCCATTTTATGGATGGTGGGGAGAGAAACTGACCGGGAAAAGGGACAGGAGGCTCAGTCCCATGTCGCCCAATCGGACATTTCCCAGCCGGATCCCCCTCAGACCGGCAGTATGGAAGAGGATAGCTCTCTTGCGGAAAATGATGCAGAAAAGCAGGGCAGCCAGACAGAGCAGATTATGCGGGCAGTGGAACTGCCCCTGGCGGCGGTGTTAGATGGTACTGCGCAGGCTCTGTTAGAGCAGGAGGCAGCCAACGCCCTGGTGTTGACGATGAAGAACCGGGAGGGAGAGCTGGCCTGGGACACGCAGCAGGGGCTGGCTGTATCTCTAGGTCTGGGGGCTGGGGAGGAAGAAGTGAACCGGCTTTTGGAGCAGTGGAACCAGGGAGAGGTATATACAGTGGCCTGGGTGTGCTGCTTCCGTGACAATACGCTGCCTTACCACCGCAACAGCATGGCCCTGCGGGCGGACTATGGCAACTGGCGGGACGAGCTGGGCCTGCGCTGGCTTAACCCCGCCAGCCAAGAGGCCCAGTCCTATCTGGTTCAGCTGTGCGGTGAACTGGCGGCTTTGGGATTTGATGAAATTGTACTGGAATGCCCCGCTTTTCCCGTAGAGGGAAGTGTAGACAGGATTTTGTTGGATGGTGCAGACCAGGGGCAAGTGGTGTCCGGCTTTTTAGAACAGGTGGGCACAGCGGTTGCTCCTTATGGAACGCAACTGTCCGTATATTTGGAGCCGGAGCAGTTGACGGGGGAGAGCGGGCTGACACCCGATGCACTTGGAGGCGTGGAGAGATTGTGGGTCCAGGCATCGGCCAGCCGGTCAGAATTGGCAGGTTTCCTGTCCCGGCTTGAAACGGCTGTGGAGGAGCGGTTGGTAGAGGTGGTGGAGGAGCTGTCTCAGGAGGACGTCCCCCAGGCTAAATTGGACAGCTTGTTCCAATAAAATGGAGTGCCAAACAGAACCGTAGCAGAGAGAACGTAGAATATACTCGTATAAAGGAATGACTCAGCACGTTCCTTTTCAGCAGCGTGTTAAGATTTAGCAAATTTTTTACCCTTTACCCAATGAGGAAAAAGGAAAAATAAAAAGAAGGGATAAAATTTGCAAAAACTGAGAAAAAAACAAACGTAATGTGATAAATAACAAAAAATAAGGCCTTCAAAAAGAACGAGGCTGGAAGTACCGCACGATAAAAATGGGAAAATGCCCTTGCATTTGGAAGGAATATCAAATAAAATAGGCCCCAAGACAGCGCTTAAGCACAGATAGACTTTTAAAGAGGTGGTGAGCAACGTGGCAATGGAAGCCATTCAAAGGGTGACTGAGGTGGAACAGGAAGAAAAACAGCGGAAAAAGACGGCTGCGGCAGACAGCAAGCAGAAGATTCAGACGGCCCAGCGCGCCGCTCAACAGCTGTTGGAAGAGGCCAGGGTTCAGGCCGAGGCAGAAAATAGCCGGCTACTGGCCCAGGCAGAAGAACAGGCCGCCAAGGCTGCAGATGAACTGCTGGCCCAG
>CALWYD010000098.1 GCA_944385675.1 uncultured Oscillospiraceae bacterium | reverse complement strand
CGTTTTCCTCCTGTGAAGTTGGACAGTGCCCTGCGGGCGGCTGTCAATAATATACTTAATCCCCGGCACGCAGGGATTTAAGTCTTCTCCTGGGTGTGCTCCGCTTCCTTGGCCCGGCGCCACAGTTCCTCCAACTGGGGCAGCTCCAGCCCCTCCACAGGGTGGCCGGCCAGAGCCTCCATTCTTCGGAAGCGGCCAATGAATTTCTCGCAGGCGGCGTGGAGAGCCAGCTCGCTGTCCAGGCCCAGGAAACGCCCCGCCTTCACCGCGGCAAAGAGTACGTCCCCCAACTCCTCCTCCACGTTGGAGCCCTCTTGGGCGGCCTGGCGCAGTTCCCCTACCTCCTCGGACAGCTTGTCCAGAGCGGGGCCGGCCTGAGGCCAGTCAAAACCCGCCTTTCGGGCCTTGTCCTGAATCTTCTCCGCCCGCATCAGGGCGGGCAGGGACCGGGCCACCCCGTCCAGGGTGTCCCCGGCGGTCTTCTGCCCCTTCTCCGCCCGCTTTTGCTCCTCCCAGGTGGTCAGCGCCCGGGCGGAATCCCCGGCAGACACGGGGCCAAAAACGTGGGGGTGGCGGAAAACCAGCTTCTTACACACCCCGTCCACCACGTCCTCAAAGGTAAATTGCCCCGCCTCCTGGGCGATGCGGGCGTGAAACACAACCTGGAGCAGCACATCTCCCAGCTCCTCCTTCAGGTGTTCCGGGTCCTTTTGATCAATGGCCTCCGCAGCCTCATAGGCCTCCTCCAGCATGTTGCGCCGGATGGACTGGTGGGTCTGCTTCCGGTCCCAGGGGCAGCCCCCGGGGGAGCGCAGCAGCTCCATAATCCGCAGCAGGTCCTCCAGAGTATAACGGTCCATATACTGAAAATCTACCACAGTTTCTCTTCCTTATCAAGCTAATTTTCAATATTTACAGGTTCTTTCCGGAAAATACGCCTCACACCGTCCAAAGAGAATATCTTTCAGCGCAGACGAAGCAGCCGGGCCAATTTCTCCCCCTTGGGCATCAGGGCCAGGTCGTCCCGGGAAATACACCGCAGGACAACCACCAACACCAGGTAGACCGCCATAGCCACGGCAATGGCAGCCAGGGTGGCCACGGCATTGCCCTTCCAGCTCAGGGTGTAGACCCCCTCCTGGGAGGCGGTGCGCAGCAGCCGGGACAACATCCCGTATACCGCCCAGGCAGCTCCCCCCATAAGGGCGGAGGCGGTCAGAGGCTTGAGAAAAATGGGCAGATACCGGGGCCGGCGGGGAATAACCCGGGCCACCACCACAAGATCCAGAACAAGGCACAGGCCAAAGCACAGGATGTTCCCCAGGGGAGCACCGTAGATACCCACCCCGGGAAGGGCCACCACGTTGTAGTTGGCCAGAATCTTCACCAGGCCGCCCGTCAGCATAATCAAGACGGGCAGGGTAACAAAGCCGTGGGCCTGGAGAATGGAGTTGCACACCAGCATCATGCACACGAACACCGTGGCCAGCCCCAGGGTGGACAGGAGAGGGCCCGCCAGCTCCGGGTTGTAGCTGGAGAACAGCAGGCGCACAATGGGCTCCCCCAGCACAAACAGCCCAACCCCCATGGGAAAGGCTAATAGGGCAGTGATGCGCAGGGCCGAGCCGGTGATGCGGGCGGTGCCCCGGCGGTCCCGCCGGGCCAGAGCACCGGAGACGGCGGGGATAACTGCGGCGGTAATGGCTGCCATAAGGGAGGTGGGCAGATTGTAGATGTTCAGGGCGGCGCCATAGTTGCCGTAGAGGGTGCGGCTGACGTCCTGCAGGGTAGTGTGAAGGGTCTGGGCCACGCTCTGGGCAGTACCGGAGGCCAGCTCTTCTTTCACCTGCTGGGACAGGGCGGCCAGAGTAGCTGCACTGCCGGCAGGCAGGGTAGCCGTCCAGGAGGCCAGAGCCTGTCGGAGGGGCTGGAAGTCCACAAAGCCAGTGTAGAGGGCCCAACTGTCCGGGTTCTCCAGCAGTGTGCGCTGCAGCTGCCCTTGAACCAGGGAGGAGTCAATTACGGTGACAATGCCCACCATGGAGGAGCTGATGGTAATGGGGATAGCAATACGCAGGATATTTTTTAAAATTTGTTTGCTTCCCTCCGGCACGTCCCGGCTGACAGGCCCCTGCCCCCGGCCAAGGAGAAAGGACAAAAGCATATAAACCAGGGCAACAATGGTTCCCATGGTGACCCCGGTGATGGCACCGGCGGCCCCTACCTCCGGCGGCTGGCCGGCGGAGGTGAGCCAGAAAGCCAGGGACAGGCCGATGGTCAGCTTGCACAAAGCCTCGATGATCTGGGATACGGCGGTGGGGGTCATGTTGCCGCAGCCCTGGGAATAACCCCGGAAGGCGGACAGACAGCCTACGCACACCACTGCCGGGGCCAGGGCCCGGATGCCCAGGGCCGCCTTGGTGTCGTTCATCAGCCCCGCCAGCCAGTCAGCCCGGAAGAACATCACCCCGAAGGAGAGCGCACCCAAGGTGAGAAACAGAGCCAGGGACAGGCGAAACACCCGGCGCATCTGATTATAGCGGCCGGTGGCCCCCGCCTCGCTGACCAGCTTGGACACTGCCACGGGGAGCCCCGCGGTGGAGATGGTCAGAAGCACGGCGTAGATGTTATAGGCGTTGCTGAAATCGGCGTTGCCCTGCTCCCCAATGATGTTGGCCAGGGGAATTTTGTAGAACATCCCGATGAGTTTAACCACTAGGATGCCCGCGGCCAGAATGGCCGCGCCGCCGAAAAAGGTATTTCGTCTCGTCTGTGCCACCCGGCGGGGGGTGTGACCGTATGTGGGCATGGGATCCCTCCTCAATCAAGGGTTGGACGGCTTGGCCCCAAACACCAGGGGCAGGGCATACCTCTCCACCTGGGCGCGGATCTCCTCCAGATCCAGGGTCAGGAACGTCCCCTTTTCATATATGACCCGGCCCCGGCACATATTCATGGCCACGTTGCAGCCGTGGGCGGAGAAGACAAGGCTCTCCGCCTCGTCATGGCAGGGGATCAGGTTGGGGGCTGAGAAGTCCACCAGGATGAGGTCGGCCGTCTTCCCCGGGGCAATGGCCCCCGTGTCCTCCCTGCCCAGGGCCCGGGCCCCGTTGAGGGTGGCCATCTCCAGGGCGTCCCAGGCGGACAGGGAGGCCGGGTTCTCCTCCACCCCGTTGTGGAGGACAGCGGCAAGCTTTATATCAGAGAAGAAGTCGGCGCTGTTGTGGGAGGACATGCCGTCGGTACCCAGGGCCACGTTCACCCCTGCCTCCGCCATGGCCGGGATGGGGGCTACCCCGGAGCCCAGCTTCAGGTTGGACCAGGGGTTGTGGACACAGGAGATCCCTTTCTCCCGCATAATTGCCCAGTCCTCCGCCGTGGTATACACACAGTGGGCGGCCAGGGCGCGGCCGCAGTCCCATACCCCGTACCCGTTCAGCACCTGGATGGGGGTTTTGCCCCACCGTTCCAGGCATTCCCGGTGCTCCGAGCGGGTCTCGGACACATGCACGTGCATCCCCAGGCCGTTGTCTCTGGCCCAGGCCCCCATGTCCCGCCACAGGGCGGGCCTGGAGGTGTACTCCCCGTGGATGCAGGCGTCCACCCGGATCTGGCCGCCGTTGAAACCGTTCCAGCGGCGGGTAAGCTCCTGGGTCTCCACGCAGCCGGGGAAAGACCCAAAGGAGTAGTCGTCGGTGAACAAGGTAACCCCCCGGGCAATATTGGCCGAGAGGCCGGCCTTCAGTACCTGCTCAATAATGGCGCCGCAGTGGTCGTACATGTCGGCCACACAGGTCACCCCCGAGGCAATCATCTCCGCCAGCCCCAGGGCTGTTCCCGCCGCCACCGCCCGGTCATCCAGGCGGGCCTCAGCGGGAAAGATATAGTCGTTGAGCCAGGTGTGGAGATCGCACCCGCCCCCGTACCCCCGCATGAGGGTCATGGGCAGGTGGGTGTGGGCATTGACAAAGCCGGGCAGCATTACCAGCCCGGCGCAATCCATGACCCGGTGAAACTCCCCCGCGGGCCGGGTGGGACCCACATGGGTGATGCGCGTCCCCTCCACCGCCACATACACCCCCCGCAGCACCGTGCGGGCGGGGGCCATGGGCAGGGCAGTGACGTTGGTAAATAAAATGGACATGGCAAACTCCTTATGGGCCGGGGTACAACCCCGGCCCCAAATGGATGTTATGCGGAATGCTCCAGCTCCCTCAGGCAGGAGCGCACCAGGGCGGAGAACTTCCCCCGGGCTGCCCGCCCGGCATCCAGCACCTCCTGCTCGCTGAGGGGCTGGTCCAGGATGCCGGCGGCCATATTGCTCAGCAGGGTCAGCCCCAGCACCTCCATGCCGCAGTGGCCGGCGGCCACAACCTCCGGGGCGGTGGACATGCCCACCGCGTCGCCCCCCAGAATCCGGGCGGCCCGCACCTCGGCGGGGGTCTCGTACTGGGGGCCGTAGCAGTAAAAATATACCCCTTCCCGCAGGGGAATATCCAGCTGCCGGGCACACCTGCGGGCCAGCTCCTGCAGCCGGGGGGTGTAGAGCCGGGAGGCGTCAGGGAACCGGGGGCCGAACTCCCCCAGGTTCTCCCCACGCAGGGGGGATTCCGAAAAGAGCTTGATATGGTCGGTGATAAGCATCAGATCCCCGGCCTGCCAGTCAGTGCGCACACAGCCGGCGGCGTTGGTGACAATAAGGGTACGGCAGCCCAAAAGCCGCAGCACCCGCACGGCGTAGACCACTTCCTCATAGGAGTAGCCTTCGTAGTGGTGCATCCGCCCCTGCATCACCGCCACCCGCTGCCCCTCCAGAAGGCCGAAGACCAGCCGCCCCTGGTGGCCGGGGGCGGTGGAGGGGCGGAAGTGGGGGATATCCTGATAAGCCACCGCCACGGGCTGTTCCACTTCATCGGCCAAAAAGCCCAGGCCGGAGCCCAAAATCAGGGCCGTTTCCGGGACAAAGCTGCCCAGGCGGGCCCGAAGGGCCTGGGCGCTCTGACGGTAGTGTTCCATGGTATAGGTCATAGGAGCCGCCCTCAGGAGAGTTTTGCCCCGCAGCGGCGGCAGAACAGGTCGTCCTTCCCGCAGGGAGCGCCACAGCCGGGACAGGTCTGGGCCTGGCGCAGGTCGGCGATGCGGGCCTTCACATCGGCAATCTTGCCGGCAGTTTCGTCCGCCTGGGACAAAAGCTCAGGCAGAGGGTCGTTCTCGGGGGCTTGGCCCTGGTGGGTGCGGTACATCACTTGGCCCAACTGGCGCAGGATGTCGTTAAACTCCCCGTTCAGGTCAAAAAGCTGCACGTTGAGTTTGGCCACGTCCACCATCTGCCCGGCCTTCCGGCCCGCCACCCGGGCGGTGTCGGCACAGGCGTCGGCAGCCACCGAGGCAGTGCCGCGGATGCGGTCCATCAATTCCTTTACCTTGTCATCCATAGAGAGATGCACTCCTTTCTGCCTATTCAATCTCCAGGGTAATCCTATTTTACACCAACCACCGCCCGATTGCAATAAAAAGGCCCCTGGTTTCAAGCCGGATGGAAACCTCTCCTTGGAGACCACAGACAAAACGGGACGGATCTCAGGACAGGGGAGCCCAGAAAAAAGAGCGGCCGCCCGAAGGGACGGCCGCTCAGGCGGGCAGCCCGGGGGCAGGTCACATGGTGCCCACCCGGGACAGGGGCCACAGCCCCAGCACCACCTTGCCCAGGACGTAGTCCTCGTCAATGGTGCCCAGCCGGTCGTCCCGGCTGTCGGTGGAGTAATTGCGGTTGTCCCCCATGACAAAGATGGAGCCCTCAGGCACCTCCCAGTGGGTCTGCTGCATGGTGGGGGCAAAGGGGAGATGCATCGTCTCCCGAATATAGGGCTCCTCCAGGGCCTCGCCGTCCACATAGACGGTGCCGGCGGTATAGTCGATGTCCACCGTCTGCCCTCCTACGGCGATGACCCGTTTCACAATGGCCCGGTTGTGGAGAAAGTCGGCGGTGGTCTTGTTGAGCACCACAATATCCCCCTGTTGGGGGGTGTAGCCCAGGGACCAGACCAGCATCAGCTCCCCGTGCTGGAGGGTGTTGTCCATGGAGTCCCCATCCACCCGGGTCAGCCGGGCAAAGCAGTTGAACACCACCACCGCCGCCAGCACGCACACCAGGATCATCTGCAGCCACTCAAACAGCTCGCTGCCCAGGGGCTTTTCCGGGGTCCGCGCCTGAGAGGCCTCCCCCTCAGAGGACTCCGGCCGGGGGGCGGGGCCCTCCTGCCGAGGCCGGGAAGTGGGGTCAAATTCGTCAGTCAAGGGAAATCCCTCCTTAACGTCCCGCCGGGGACGGATGGATGATAAAATGGAATGGGAGCATTATATGCTCTTTTCCCAAAAAAGGCAAGGGTTATTCAGGCAGAACCAGCCGGGTCACCCCCGGCCGGCCGGCCAGCAGGGCCCCCTCCCGGCCCTGGCAGGTGAACAGCAGCACCTGCTGCTCTCCCGCCAGCTCCTCCAGCAGCCCCAGAGCCAGAGCCAGACGACCGTCATCAAAGGCGGCCAGAGCGTCGTCCAGCACCAGGGGGGGCTTCTCCGGCAGGCACAGCCGGCACACCGCCAGCCGCACCGCCAGGTAGAGCTGATCCGCCGTCCCCCGGGACAGGTACAGGGCGCTGCGGGGCAGCACGTCCCCTGCCCGGGCGGCCATCCCCTCCAGCTCCCTGCTGAGGGTGAGGGAGGCGTACCGCCCCCCGGTCAGCCGGCTGAGGTACTCCCCTGCCAGGCGGTTTAATTCCGGGGAGAAGCGCTCCTGGAGGCGGGCGTTGGCTCCCTCCAGGGTCTTAAGGGCCAGGGTGAGGGCCCCATATTCCTCCTCCCGGCGGGCCAGCTCCCCCGCCAACTCCTCCCGTCGGGCGGCCAGAGCGGCGGGGTCGCCCAGAGCTTTTTGACGGCCCAGAAGCTGGTTGAGCTGCTCCTGCACCCCGTCCAGCCGCCGGGCGGCGCCCTCCCTGGCTTGGAGAAGCTGCTCCGGGGTGCGGGCGGGGCGGGCCAACGCCTCCTGGGGGGCAATTTCCTCCCGCCCCCCCTGGGCCAGCAGATCCTCCCGCCGGCGGCGGCGCTCCTCCACCCGCTCCCGGGCCAGGGCCAGCTCGTGATCCAACCCAAGGGCCCGGGACAGGGCCGCCGAGCAGCCGTACAGACCGGAGGCCTGGGGGGCAAAGGTATGGACAAACCGGAGAAGGTCACTGCGGCTGTTCTCCAGACGGGCCTTCTGCTCATTCAGCCCCCCCCGCACCATCTTGGCCCGGTCAGCCGCCTCTTGGGCCGCCTGGTACCGGGCCTGGTAGTCCTGCAGCAGCCCCCCCAGGGCCGCAGGGTTGTCCACCCCGTACCGGGCCAGGATAGCCGCCTCTTCCCGCCGGAGCCGGCGGGCCAGGCGGCCCGCCCAAAGCCCTGCCGCCAGGGTGAGGGCCAGCAGGGCCAGGAAGGGGTAAAAGCCAGGGGAGAACAGGGTTCCTTTCTGGGTAAAAAAGAAGATTCCAGCCATCAGGGCGGCCAGCGCCCCCGCCGCCGGGACGGCCCCGGCCAGCCGGCCCAGAAAGCCGGCCCGCCCCTCCCGGGTCTGCCAGGCGGTTTTGTCCCGCTGCACCTGCCGGGCGGCCTCCTCAGGGGACAGGCCCTGAAAATGCCCGTCCTGGACCGCAATCTGGGCCTGGACGTAGGCCTCATCCGCCTGGTGAAGGGCCTCCTCCCCTCGGCGAACCTCCTCTTCCAGTACCTTTAGGTACTGCAGCTCCCCCTGGGCCTGCTTCAGCTCCTCCCGGCCGGGCAGGGGGCCGTATTGGCCCGCCTCCTCCTCCAGCCGCGCCAGCTGCGCCCGGGCCTGCTCCAGCTCCCCCGCCGCCTGGGCGCAGCGCAGATCCCGCTCCCGCTGATCCAGCCGCTGGTGGATGGCCAGCTCCCTGTCCAGCTCCTCAAGCTCCGCTTTCAGGGCGGAGCGCTCCCCCTCCAGGGCGGTAGCCTGTCCGGCAATGTCCTCCGCCCGGGCCAGCTCCTCCTCCGCCCGGGCCAGATCCCCCTCCAGCCGGGGAATGAGACCTACGCTGCGGTTCACCCGCCGGCGGTTCAGCCACTCCCGCAGCCGCCTCTCCGTCTGGGAGTAGGACACGTCCTCCTCCCCCGAGGACACCAGGGCGGCGATGCGCCGCTCCAGCTCCGGGGCGGCAGTGACGGTGAGGCTGCCCCCTGAGCCGATGAAGGCCGAGCGCTCAAAGACCTCCCGCCCCGCCCCCGTCAGCAGCTCCCCGCAGGTCTGGGCGGTGAGGCCGGGCACCGGTTCCTCCGTCCCCGTGTATACGGCGGAGAAGGCGGCAAAGGGGGCGTTCCCCCTGGGGCCCCGGCGCAGGGTGATAAACCGGCCCTGCCACTCCACCTCCGCCTCCCCCTCCATGGGCAGGCCCGACCAGGGCTGGTAGCGGTTCTTGTCCGCCAGATAGCCCTTTTTGTCCCGGTCCCGGGTGTCAATGCCGTAGAGCATGGCCCGCCAAAAGGCGCACCAGGTGGATTTGCCCCCCTCGTTGGGGGCCTCAATCAAATTCAGGCCCTCCCCCAGCTCCAGCCGGGCCTTCTCCAGCTTGCCGAAGGTGGCGGTGAGAGATTTGATTTTCATAGGGCGGCGTCCTCCCCTCCCTCCAGGGCAGCCAGCCCGAAGCGGGCGGCCAGCTGCACCTGGCGGTTGTCCGGATCCTTCTCGTACAGGGGCCACAGCTCCCGCAGGAACAGGCCGGTGAGGGTGTCCTCCCCCCGGCGGGCCCACAGATCCTGGGGCAGGCGGGTGCGGTCGGCCAGCTCCAGGCCGTAGAACCGCCCGGCCAGGGCCTGCTCCAGGGCGGGCAGGTTGGGGGCCTCACTCTGGCCGGTGAGCAGGATGCGGTAGATGTGTGCCCCGGTGTCCGGGGGCAGGGCGGCCTCAATGGCCCACAGGGGGCTGTCCGCCCCGGTGAGATCCACGGACAAAATCTCGTACCGCCGCCGGGCCAGGGGGACAAAGCGGGCGGAGGTCTCCTTCCCGTCGGTCTCCACCGCCAGCACCCCCTTCTCCCCTGTCTCGTCAAAGCCCCGGCCCTGAGGGCAGCCGGAATAGGCCCAGCAGGTGTTCCCCGCCCGCTGCAGACCGGAGTACTGGTGGATGTGCCCCAGGGCCAGGTAGGAAAGGCCGCTGGCGGCGATGTCCCTGGGGTCGATGGGGCCGTAGTCTCCCCCGCCGTTTACCTCTCCGTGGAAGCAGCCCAGGTGGATAAGCCCGTCCGCCGGGGCGCGCAGCCCCGCCAGGGGGGAGCCCTCCTCCCGGGGGGCGGTAAAGGCCCGGCCCCACACGGCGCAGCCCAGCTCGGGCAGGTCAAAGCGCTCCGGCTCAGGGGAGGTAAACAGATGTACGTTGTCCGGCCAGTCCAGGGCGGCGTAGACGCTCCGGGGGCCGTAGAAGTCGTGGTTGCCCGGGGCGAGAAACACCGGGCAGCCCATGGCCCCCAGGCAGCGGGAGAGGGCCCGGGCGGTCTCCCGGTAGCAGTGGGCCCCGTCCAGCAGATCCCCTGCCA
>CALWYD010000097.1 GCA_944385675.1 uncultured Oscillospiraceae bacterium | reverse complement strand
ACGCAGGGATGCGCCGGCTTCGGCGGAATCTTTGTGGGACAGGGCGCCTTCGACCTGGCCAATGAGGATGCCCGGGGGGTCTGCGGCTTCATGTTCGGTGTCCGTTTCGCGGTCTATGCCTCCTCCGTCTGGAAATGTCTGGCACAGGGACACAGAGAGCAGGCGGAGCAGGTTCAATTCCTCCTGGCCCGCATCCAGATGGTGGAGCGTCTGTACCCCACTGAAGTATGTAAGTACATCCTGAAAAAGCGGGGGGTTATCTCCCATACCGGCAGCCGAGTCGTGGGGCGGCCGCTGTTTGACCAGAACCACGTCCGGGAAATAAATGCTTCCTATGACGCCCTGTGTGCAAAGGCAAGCCCTGCCGTTTGAACATCCCGTTCTGCGGAAATGAAAGGAGTTCTACAGGAATGAAACCCATCCACTACCGAGGTATTTATGCGCCGGTTTTAACTCCCTTTACTGACACATTGGAAATTGACTACGACGACCTGGCAAAGATGGTTGATTTTACCATTGAGGGCGGCAATAACGGTATCGTGACTACCGCTAACGCCGCAGAATTTTATACCCTCACCGACCAGGAACACCATGACGTAATTAAAGCAATTGTGGATCGTGTGGACGGCCGCATCCCTGTCATGGCCGGCATTGCCGCCTGGTCTACGGAACACTGCATCTACCACGCTCAGTTCTGTGAGTCTGTGGGCTGCGCCGCCCTGATGAGTACTCCTCCAGTTATCAAGCCCATTGAGTGGGACGACATCCGCCGCTTCTATGCCGCTCTGGACAAAGCGGTGGATATCCCCATCTGCATTCAAAATGCCCCGCCCATGGGGGCCACCATGACCCCGGAACAAATGCTGCAGCTGGCCAGCGAAAACGAAAAGGTTCTGTATATTAAAGAGGAGTCTCCCTTCGAGATGAACTACATTTCCGCCCTGGTGGAACAGGGGAAGTCCCTCCCCCACCAGGCTTTCGCAGGCGTCATGTGCGGCAACAGCGGCACCACCATCATCGACAACTACAAGCGGGGGGCCTGTGGATGCATGCCCGCCAACCACATCAGCGACATCTTCGTCACTATCTGGGAGCTTCTGGAGGCCGGCCAGATGGAACAGGCCACCGCTATTTACGAGGACATCTGCCCGCTGCTGGTCTACGAGAGCATGTACTGGGGACCCAACTTCTTCTACATCATGCATAAGCGCGGCATCTTTAAGACCATGGCAAGCCGCTCCCGCTCTGTGCCCTACACCAAGCAGCACTATCAGGAAGTGGATCGGCTCCTGGAGCGGGCCGAGAAGTATTACCGGGTAAAATAATTGCCCGCCGGGGAGAAGGGGGTACTATGCACAAGCCGCCAAAGATATTTATTGAGATAACCCGCAACTACGACCGGGAAGTGCCACAGTTCATTTCCCAGTTCTACCAGATGGGTTTTGACGTGCAGAGCTATTACGGGAACGACTATGAGATCATGTCCAAGGACATCATTGACAAAATGTTTTCCGATTGCGACATTGCCGTCTCCTGTATATCCCCTCTCACCGCCCGGATGATCGATTTGGCCCCAAACCTCCGCCTTATCTGTACCTTCGGCGCAGGCTTTGATCACATTGACGTGGATGCAGCCACAGCAAGAGGTATTCCCGTGGTCAACGGTCGGGGCGGGAATGCCGTGGCTGTCTCAGAGCAAGTGGTAGGCATGATGATCGCCCTCTCCCGCAACTTTATTAAAATGGATCACGAGATGCGCAAGGGGCTGTGGCGCTCCCAGCTGGGCCTGGAGCTGCACGGGAAGACCGTAGGCATCATCGGAATGGGCGTAGTGGGCTGCGAACTGGCCCGGATTTTGTATTGCGGCTTCGGCGCCAAAATTTTGGCCTGTGATATCCGGGAAAACCCGGAGGTGGTGGAGAAATACGGGGTGTCCTACGTGGATTTAAAGACGCTGTGCGCCCAGTCCGACTACGTCAGCATCCACACACCCCTCTCCCCCTCCACCCGAGGACTGGTGGGCCGGGAGGAGCTGGCCCTCATGAAGCCCTCCGCCTTTCTCATCAATACCTCCAGAGGCGGTATTCTCAACGAAAAGGCCCTTTTGGGCGCACTGGAAAACAAGAGCATTGCAGGAGCCGGGCTCGACGTATTTGAGCAGGAACCTTACCGCAATAATGCCTTTGCCCAGTTTGACAACGTACTCACCACCACTCACTGCGCCGCCAATACTCCGGAAACAGCCCATCGGATTGCCACACTGCTCACCGAGAGCATTCATGACGTTCTGGCCGGACGCAGGCCCCGCAACAACGTGATTAACCCGGAAATCTACAAGGACGGTTGACGCCCCGGAATGCCGAAAACGGATAGAGGTGAGGCGATTGACAGAAATTTATGTGCAGCTTTTAGGAACACCACAGATTACAGCAGACGGTGCAAGCATACATTTCCCCTACCGCAAAGCCGAGGGACTATTCTACTATCTCTGCGTTAAGAAAAGCATCTCCCGGGAGGAAGCAATTAGCGTTTTGTGGGCTTCGGCCGATGAAAAAGCAGCCAAGAAAAACCTGCGGGACGCCTTGTACCACATTCGGAATCTGTTTGGCGCCTCTGCCCTGGAGGTTGCCAATAACACCATGATTCGCCTGGGCAAACAGGTTCAAACCGACCTGGATCAAATTACCCCAGACAATATTCGTACGCGGTACACCGGCGACTTTTTGAGTTTTTTCTTTATTAAAAATTGTCTGGAATTTGAGGCCTGGACAGAGGAAACCCGCGCTTTCTATAAAAATATGTATCTCAAATCCCTGCAGAGTCAATTTGGAAAGCTCTCCAGCCGCGAAGAGCGATATGATTTCCAGGCCTTCAGTACTGCTTTTATCGAAAACGATCTATATAATGAGGAAAATTATCGCTACCTCATGCAGATATATGCCCAGAAGGGAGATTATAACGCAGCCATTCAGCTCTACCAGAATCTGTGCAAGACTCTGAAAGCCGACTTGAATGAAACACCTGCACCGGAAACGGTCAGCCTATATCAGTTTGTTCTGAAACTGAAGGGGTTGGGTTCCTCTGCCATGGCGTCTCAGGATTACTATCTGGAACGCCCCACTTACGTGTATAAGCTCTTTGCCCAGCTCAGCTCCTTCCAATCCGGCAGCGCAGCCTCGGTGCTGGTCTGTGGGGAGATCGGGACCGGGAAAACCCAGCTACTCCACCGCTTGCACAGCACACTGGATTCCCAGTGCCTCATTCTCAACCACACCTGCTCCCGGACAGAGAAGGACTCCTGCTTGCAGACCTGGCACCACATTTTGCTTCAGCTGGTACAGCTTAAGCAGTTGGGGCAGATCTCCTTCCTGCCCGCCCAGTGGGACATGTTGCAAGATCTCAATCTTAAGCTGTCGGTCAATCAACGGTTTTCCTCCTCAGGTGAGGATGCTGAACAGCCGGATATGATGGTGGAGGCCATCCTTAATACCTTCCTCTACAGTGTGCGGCACAAAAAGGTCATCTTCTTCCTGGACGACATCCACTGGATGGACCGGCTGAGCCGGCGGCTGTTGGCCTCCATTCTCATTCAAATGGGCGGACAGAATGCCATGATGATCGCCACCTGCCGGGAGGAGAGTAAATTTGAACTCTCCGATTTTACCATTCCCCTGTTTGAGAAAAATCTTCTGCTGGAAATCCAGCTCCCGGCGTTCTCCCGGGAGGAGGCCCGCCATATTGTGGCCGACCTGCTCCCCTCCAGCCCCCAGCGGGCCGATGAGCTCTTTGAGCAGACGGAGGGTAACCCCCTGTTTCTTGTGGAGGCCATCCGCCAAATTCAAAGCCAGGAGGAGGACGTGCTTTCCAGCCGGGTGGTCAACGTGGTGCAGAGTATCCTGTTGGAGCTGGAACCGGACGAGGCTGAACTGCTGGAGGTATTGTCTATCTTTGACGGCGGCACCGGGATCCAGGAGCTGACGGTGTGTCTGTCCAAAAGCGAACTGGAGCTGTGCTCCATTCTGGAAAATCTGGTCAAACGCCGCCTGGTAGACGATGTGACCACCCAGCTTCGGACCTGTTACCGGTTCCACAGTCCCTGCATCGGCCGCTACCTCAGAGGGCAGATGTCCAGCAGCAAGCAGAAAATTCTCCACCACTGCATGGCCCAGTACTACCTCCAACGTTTCCAGCAAAACGGAGACCGAGCCGACTACCCCAAGCTAATTAAGCACTTCTTCCAAAGTGACAACCCCAGCGACGGGTGCTTTTACAAGATCCACTACTGGGACGAACTGGCCTGTCTCTACTACGAGGACTACCCCAGGCTGGACGGCCCCCTCTCCCAGGAGATGGCGGAGCGCGCCATTCCCCTGATAAGCGACTATTTTCCAAAGCTGGAGCAGATGCTTAACGAGCTGAAAAGTTCCAACACAAACCTTTTAAAGGCACTTCTCCTCTTTACCCAGGGCCGCCAAGAGATTTTCCAGGGGCGGTATCGGGAGGGACTGGCCTGTCTGCGTACCAGCTTTGAATTCGCTCGGATCCACAAGGATTCCGCTGTGCTGCTGCGCATTTGCAGCCAGGCCGCCCAGTGCTGCATTAAAATTGCCAACTATGAGCAGGCCAGAGAATACATTCAGGAATATAAAAAAATTGTCAATGATTGTGCCTGTCTGGACGAGGATGGCCACGCCATGTATCTCCAGGGGTATTACCACTGCAGCGAGGGACGGTATGACGAGGCTATTGACGCACTGTGGAAGGCCCTGGATCTGTATAATAAGTGTGAGTCTAACAAAGGCCGATACCCTATCGATATGGCGGCCACTTACTATGTGCTGGGCTGCTGCCGATACGCAAAGAGGGAGTACGACCTTGCTGCCCGCTACTTTATGCAGGGACTGCGCATTATAAAAACCGGCTGTCCCATTAACGGGCTGTGTGAACTTTACAGCAGCGCCGGCCAGGCCTTCTACCGGTTGGGACACTTTGCCCAGGCGGAGGAGTATTTTCGGCAGGGTATGGACCTCTTCCAACAGACCCACACCCTGCGAGGTATGGACAAGGCCCTTATCTTCCAGGCCATGCTGGCTCTGCGCACAGGCAACCTTCAGCAAGCCGATGCCCTTTTTGAGCAGTCTAAGCAGCTGGCTGAACAATTTTATGAGCCGGGTATCCTCAAACTCCTCAGCGAGTTTGAAGAGCTGAAGAAAGCATACCACACAAAATAAAGGAGGCACACAGTATGGCTATGACAGGGGCCCGATATCGGGCAGATGGTGTCAAAGACTTTGTCACCAAGCTCTATACCAGTTTCGGCGCCCAAGAGAATTGGGCCCGTACAGCCTCAGACGTAATTGTCATGGCAGACCTGTTCAATATCCAGACCCATGGGGTTGAGCGGATCAAGGACTACCACCAGGCGATTCTGGACGGAAAACTAATCCCCTCCGCCCAGCCGGAGATCCTCCACGAGACATCCATCAGCGCCCTGGTGGACGGCCACGAGGGGCTGGGCCACGCACTGGCCGTCTGGTGCATGGAGCTGGCCATCCAGAAGGCCAGAACCTCCGGGGTGGGAATCGTCAGCCTGCGCAACTCCAACCACTACGGTTTCGCAGGCTACTACCCACTTATGGCGGTGAAAGAGCACCTTCTGGGCTTTACCGTGACCAATACCGAGGGGTTAATGGTGCCCACCGGCAGCAAAGAACCCCTGTTAGGCTCCAATCCCATTGCCTTCGGCATGTACGCCCAGCCCTATCCCTTCCTGCTGGATATGAGCACCACAGTCATTCCAGGCGGAAAGCTATCCCTATATACCCGAGACAATAAAAAGCTTCTCCCCAACTGCGGTCTGGACACCGAAGGGAAACCCACCCTGGATCCGGCAGCCGTACGGGCCGGCATCAACAGCAAGCACTTTGGGGGCATTCTTCCCCTGGGCGGGCTGGGCGAGGACTATGGCGGCCACAAGGGTTACGGCCTGGCCATGATGGTGGAGATCCTCAGCAGTATCCTGGCGGGCACCAATACAAGCAACAACATCCGCCGCTTTGATAAACACGACAAAAACGGAGAGTTCTTTGTGGCCATGGACTACTCCCTGTTTGGAGACCCGGCAGAGATGGAGAACCACCTCTCCTGCTACATGGATACGCTGCGCAATTCGGCCCGTTTTGACCCCGATGTCCCCATTTACACCCATGGTCAGAAGCAGTTTGAGGCCATGGAAGAGAACCAGCGGCAGGGCATCTTTATCCGGGAGGCCACCCACGCTGAACACCTGGCGGTGGCCCAGGCCGTAGGCTTTGACCCCACGCCCTACTTCCAGGAGGTAACATAAAGAACCTACCTCCTCTATCCATAAATATTCCACATATCCCAACAGGCCAAACAGCTGGCCGGACTTTTAAGACAGGCGGTGAATACTATTATGCTTGCTGGAATCTATACCCCCGTGGTGACTATTATGACCCAAAGCGGACAGATTGATCTGCAGGGCAATCTGGCCCTGCAGGAGCGGTTGATTCAGGCCGGCGTAGACGGACTGGTGCCCATGGGAACCACGGGTGAGTTTATCTGGTTCTCCCGGCAGCAGAAAGAGGACTTCCTTCGGGAATATATTCGGGCTGCGGATGGCCGGGTGGAACTTCTGCCCGGCGTAGGCGGGCTGGAGTATCAGGACACGGTGGCCCTGGCCAATACAGTGTGTAAGGAGCGCATCAAGGGTGTGCTGATAGGCTCAGAGTTTTACTTCAATATGAGCCCTCAGGACTTTTACAACTATTACGCTTACATGGCCGAACATATTGACGGTCGTATCTACATTTACAACTACCCCGCCAGGACCGGGAACGATATTCCCCCGGAAATTGTGGCCCAACTGGCTGACCGATACTCCAATATTGTGGGTTTGAAAGATTCCGTGGTCTCCTTCTCCCACACCAGGCAGGTGCTGGAACAGGTACTCCCTCTCCGGCCGGATTTTCAGGTCTTTTCCGGCTTTGACGATCAGTTTCTGGACAACCTGGCTATGGGAGGAGCAGGGTCTATCGGTGCCTTGTCCAATATTGTCCCTGACATCTGGGCGGCCTGGGTCAAGGCCGCCTCCACAGGGGATCAGGAGGGGATTACCGCGGGGGCAAAGCAGATCCAGACCCTCATGCCCATCTACTCCCTGGAGAGCAACCCTCAGAAACTGCTCAAAGAGCTTTTACGCAGCGACGGAATGGACATCAGCACCCATTGCCACTTCCCCTTCGACTACCTCACTGAAGGTTCCCTGGAAAAGGCGCTGGCTTTCATCTCTCAAAGCCGAATCTGACACTCCCGCTCTGGAATCCAGTCTCCCCGCCTCCTTTTGCCGACAGACGGCCCATCATTTACAGGGAGGCAAACCTGCCACCTGCGCCTATCAAACCACTGGGCGGCGGATATCTATGATACCCGCCGCCCAGTAAAACTGCAGCTGTGTGTCCGCCGTCTGTTCGTCCTCCCTGTTCAAACCAGGCGCCGCACCGCCTTTTGGGGGCAAACATCTGCGCAGCGACCGCATTCCAAGCAATGATAGTGGTCAATGCGATACTTCCCATTCCCTGTGGGAGAAATCACATCCTGGGTACACAGGGACGCACAGGTTCCGCAGCCAACACACTGCTCCTCATCAATTTCATAGGCCCACGCCCAAGGGCTCTGTTCCTCTCCCCCAAACGTAAACCTTGTGTTGTCCACCACATCATTGCAAGACATGTGAAATGTGCGTCCAGTACCCCTGTCCAGCATAAAAATCCGGAACCGCTCCAGGTCTTTGCGGTACAATTCCGCTGTGCCCGGGTTCAGTTCCCAGTAACGCTCATAAATTTCGGGCTGTTGTTCCGGATCAATTTCCGTCAAGTGGGCCCGAATACGCACACTTTCTGACAGCCTGCCATGGGTAAGACGAACCACTACGCCGCACACATACGGGTGCCGTTTTATCTCATAGTACACAGGCTTTCCCGGAGACATGCCGATATACAGTGTCTGGCTGTCATCCAAATAGTGGACCTCAAGGCCCCGGGCCTGGGGGTGTCCGTCCAGCCCCTTCCAAACAAAAAGCCTGCCCCCACAAAATATGCGGGGGCAGGCTTTTTCCCGACGCCGTGTGGACAGCCGTCAAAATTTCGGCTTGTACTTATAGTACATGAAGAAGGACAAGGCCACAGTGAGCGTATCCGCGGCGGCCTGAGCCCAGACAATCCCGTACATTCCAAAAAGGGCATTAAGTAGAAACAGCATGGGGATATTGAACCCCAGCCACCGGGTCACCCCCAGGAAGAGGGAAATCCGCCCCTTTCCAAAGGCCTGGAACAGATAGACAGTGAAAAAGCTCAGAAACATCAACGGGGTCGCCAGCACCCGAATGCGCAAAAACTGGGAGGCCATCTCCACCGTCTGGATATCAGGAATAAACAGGCGGGTAAACTGGGGGGCCAGCAGTTCGTACAGCACCACACTGGCCCCTGCGATCCCCATGCCCAGCCTCCGGGCCAGGCGTATAATGTCCTCCATCCTCTGTTTGTTCCCGGCTGCATAGTTATAGGCTACCAGGGGCATCATCCCCTGGCAGATCCCAATGCCCACATTCAGGGGGGACCGCTCCACCTTTAACACAATTCCAATGGCGGCCAGGGCCAAGTCATGGTAGGAGACCATCAGCTTGTCGATAACCACATAGTCCAAGTCAAATAGGAAGGTGGCAATGGCCGAGGGCATGCCAACGGCAAACACAGCCAGAATGCTCCTGCGCTGGGCCAAGCCTACCCGGGGACTAAAGGTGATAACCGCCCCTCTCCCCATTTTCAGAATCACCACCAAGAAAAACAGGCACGCAATACAGTTAGACAAACACGTGGCCACTCCCGCCCCCAATACTTCCAGCCCGTCAGGCATTAGTACAAACATAAACAGGGGGTCCAGGGCAATGTTCAGCAGCCCGCCCAAGATAATGCCGATCCCCGCCTCCCGGGAGCGGCCAATGCTGCGCAGCAGGTTGGAGAGCACATTGGACAGTACCGTGGGGATTCCCCCTGCCACAATCACACACAGGGCGTACTGTCTGGCATACTGGTATGTATTCTCGCCCGCCCCCAGCAGGCCCAGGACTTGCCCCATGAACGCCGCCATCCCCCCGGAGAACAGAGCCGCGATTACCACCCCCAGGTACAGGGCAAAGGTGCCCACCCGTCTGGCCTCATCTTCCCGTTCCTCCCCCAGAAGCCGGGATATCAGCGCCCCGCCTCCGATCCCTGCCAGGCCCGCCAGACAGAGGGTGATGTTAAACACCGGCAAAATCAGGGAAGTGCCGGCCACCATGTAGGGGTTATTTGTCTGGCCTACATAGAAGGTGTCCGCCATGTTGTAGATTAGGACAATCAGCTGGCTGGTCACTGCCGGGACAATCATCACCCGCAGTGCCGCCGGCACGGGAAGATTTCTGAAAATGTCCTCCCGGGCAAGTTTTGTTTTCTGTCTCATCGTTCTCCTACCCGCATTCAAAGAATTTCGCCCCAGCCTGCCGGAGAGGAGGCCCAGTGCCGCTCCCTATTATAGACATCTCTGGGTCAAGATGCAAGAACCAGCTGCCTATCCTTTCCTTTCTCCGGGGGAACGGAAGCCCGCGCCCCATGCCAAGGCAGCCTCGGCATGGGGCGCGGGTACAAAGCATAGGCTCAGTTACCCCTTTATTAGCATACGGGCATTGACACTGGCCATCTGAAACACATCCTCCCAGGTGAGCCCGCAGGCCATCAGGCGCTGCATGTACTCCAGCATGCCCTCGTCGCTGTAGGGAGAATTTACCTGTCCAAAGTCTGTGCTCAACAAAACAGATTGGCAGCCTACTCCTTTAATCTGGTTGACAAGCTCCTCAATGGGGGTTCGGTTGTGGTAGACGGTGAAGTAGCAGTGCTCCACCATGGCCCCCAGGGCCACGGCCTGCCGCTGCTGCTCCAGGGTATACTGATCCGCCGGATTGTCCGCATGGGTCAGCACCACCCGGTCTACCCCCCGTTCCCGGGCCGCCCGTACCACGGCCAGCCCCTCAGGGGCGCTGAGGTGCCCTGTGCCCACCACCATGTTGTGGGCAGCGGCTACTTCCAGCACTTCATAGACCTGGGGCAGCAGGCGTCCGTCCTCTCCAAACACGGTCAAGAACACAGACAGGTCCGTGCCGTCTGTCCCGTGGCGAAAGCGCTGGTACTCTCGGGCCTCCAGAGTGGGGAACCACAGCATCTTTCCCCCCATTTGGGCCGTGCGCTCCACCGCCTGGGGGTTGATTCCCCCCACGGAGCGGTTCAGGGTAATCCCGCCCACAATGTCCAACTCCGGAAACAGACGGCTCAAAATCCCCGCCCGACCGGCGGTATCAGTATAGTGGCTTTTAATGGCACAGCCAGCCATTCCCGCCTCCCGCAAACGCCGCCCCAACTCCAGGTCATCGCACTTGCGGGGGCTCACGTCGGGGGAGGTGTGAATGTGCAGGTCATAGACCCCTTGCAGCAGTTCTCTCATAGGGTGCCTTCCTTTAATAGGGCAGGAAAATGGGCAGGAGGGTCACAACTACCACATAAGTAATCAGCAGCATGGGCAGGCCGATTTTCATAAAGTCAATGAACTTATACTGGGTCCAGCCCACGGTCATCATGTTCTGGGGAGCGGCAAAGGGAGTGGCATAGGAGGCAGCACCCGCCAGGGTGATGGTCATAGCCACGGGGTAGGGACTCACACCGATGGTCTGGGCAATGGAAATGCCGATGGGCAGGAAGAGCATAATGGTGGGAATGTTGGACATAACCTGGGTGAGCAGGGCGGCGGCAAAGAAGATGACGGTAGTGATCATGAAGGGGCTGGGGTTGTCGCCCAGGATTTCCAGAATCTTCTGGGCCACGGCGTCGCCCAGTCCGCTGTTGGAAACACCGGTGGAGATGGCTGTCAGGGAGCCCACCAGAAGCATACAGTTCCAGTCAATGGCCCGGATGGCCTCCTGAACCGTCATACACTTGGTGCCCACAATCACCAGGGCGCCCACCGTGGCGGCAATGTGCATGGGGACATTGTCGGGGCTGACGGCAATTACCACCAGAACGCAGAACAGGGTAATGACGGAAATGGCGGCCTTCTTCTTGTCCAGGGGCTTTCTATCCGTCTTGGCAAACTCAGGGACATACCCAGTATCGGGGATCAGCTTCCGTCCCAGGAAGGTAAAGTACAAGGTGCCCAGAATGCAGATGCCCACGCCAAAGGGGGTGATGCTGAAAAATCCGAAGGGGGTGATCCCCAGTTCGCCCATCACGCTGTTGGCCGTGGCGTTGGAGCCCACGCCCACCAGGGTGACAAAGCCGCCGAACTGGGCGCCGAAGAGAAGGGACAGCAGGGCCTTGGAGGGGCCAATGCCCGCGGCAATGCACATGGCAGTAACCAGAGGAGCCATGGCCGTCATCACGCCGATGTTGCTGCACACAGAGCTGAGAATGCAGGACACCACCAGGGTGGCAAGAATAATGTTGCGCTCGCTTTTCCCTGTGATTTTTACCATCTTTTCTCCAATTAGGTCGGTAATGCCCGCATGGAACAGGGAGGAACCGATGACCATCATACCGGCCAGCAGGACAATGGTGGTGCTGTTATATCCGGTAAAAATGTCATTGAGGGTAATCACCCCGGTGTAGGCAAACAGGATGGAGGCACCGATAGCCGTGACGATAATAGGCCAGGGCTCCCAGATGAAGAGAACTACGGTGGCAATGATGATAATCAGCGCAATAGTCATGGAACTCATGGTAACATCTCCTTCTCCAAAATTTTTCTATGGAATCAGGGGGCCTTCAGGGTTTATATATGTCATCGATAATCTCGTACCCCTTCTCAGACAGAGAGCGCTCCACCCAATCCCGTTTGGCCGTTCCGTTTTTAGCCGCGGCCAGCTTGCTCTCATCAGCGGCCTGGAATTTCTTGGCGTCCTCCAAGATGACTGGGGCGTCCTTCCGGGGGATGACAATGACACCGTCCGGGTCGGCCAAGATGATGTCCCCGGGATTGACACTCACGCCACCGCAGGCGATAGGCACATTGATCTCCCCAGGCCCCTCCTTATAGGGGCCGCCGGGGGTGGTTCCGGTGCAGTAGACAGGAAAGTCCCATTTCCCAATCTCGTCAATATCCCGGATTGGGCCGTCCAGCACAATGCCGGCTACCTTCTTGGTATAACGCAGGTAGGCCATCATGACCTCCCCCATCAGCGCCCGGGTATCGTCCTCCTCGTTGGACACCACCAGCACATCCCCCTCCTGGCAGAAGTTCAGGGCGGCGTGAAGGGTCAGATTATCCCCGGCCCGGCACTTCACGGTATAGGCGGGCCCCACCATCATCTGATCCTTGGGTTGGCTCACCAGGTGGATGCGGGGGTTCATGGCGCAGCTGCGTCCCATCACATCGGCAGTGTTGGAGGCAGGAATGGTCTTAAACTGGGCCATGACCTCCAGGTCCGGCATCTCCCGTTTTAAATAAATTCTCTTCCCCACGCTCATAACCAATCTCTCCTTTCCATACCCAATACCGTTATTTCTTTACCATATCCCGCAGCTCAGGCACCACAAATTTAGGCGTGCGGCCGGAGAAAAAGTCATGGATGGCCTCAGCACACGCCAGAGAGGAGCGGCTGGACGCCTCCTGGGTGGCCCCGCCGATGTGGGGCGCGGTCAGCACATTCTCCATGGCAATCAGGGGATTGTTTGGATCCAGAGGCTCCTGCTCCAGTACATCCAGCCCGGCGCCGGCCAGCTTTCCGGCCTGAAGGGCACGGATCAGGGCCGCTTCGTCCACAATGCTGCCCCGAGCGGTGTTAATGAGATAGGCAGTGGGCTTCATCAGGTCAAACTCCCGGTCACTGACACTGTGAACCGTCTCCTTGGTGGCAGGAACGTGAAGGGAGACATAGTCGCTCCGACGGAAAATTTCGTCCCGATCCTCCACCAAACGGATATACTCCGGCAGCTCTCCCCGGGCAAAGGGGTCATAGGCCAGAACCTCCATATCAAAGCCCAGGGCCGCCTTTTTGGCCACCAGCTTTCCGATGTTGCCCAGCCCTACCAGACCCAGGGTCTTCCCCTCTAATTCCGTTTTGGGAATGCCCATCTTGGCATAGCGGTAGTCCTCCAGATAATACTTCTGCACCTTCTTAAAGTTCCGGGAACAGTAGAGCATATAGAAGATGGCCAGTTCTGCTACTGAGACGGCATTGGCCCCCCCTGCCGTACATACCAGTACTCCGTGCCGGCGGGCAGCCTCCAAATCCACTCCGTCATAGCCTGCCCCGTGCCGGGCCAGTATCTTCAGCTTGGGGGCGGCGGCCAGCACCTTCTCTGTTATCTTGGCCGTACGGATAATGGCTGCATCGCAGTCGGCAATGTCCGCAATCAGATCTTCCTCCGTATATCCCCTGCCATCTACCGCCTCGTAACCATGTTCCCGCAGGAACTCATATCCGGCAGGCAAAATGGGCTGAGGGAGCAGCACTCGAATTGCCACAATAATTCCCCCTTTTATTTGTGCGTTTTTACCGAAACGCCCTTGCGTTTCCTTTAAAAATAGCGTAGTATAAACAAGTATAAAAAGCAAACAGGGTTTTTTTCAATTTTCTACAAATAATTTTTGTAGGGGGTTCTTATGGATCTGGTCAGCCTGTACTATTTTCGAGAACTTGCCAAAGATTTGAACATGACCAAAACGGCCACCCGGCTCTATATCTCCCAGCAGACCCTGAGCAACCATATTCACCGGCTGGAACAGTACTATGACACACCTCTTTTTTACCGAAAGCCCAACCTCTCCCTCACCTGTGCAGGGGAGTTTGTGCTGGCCTTTGCCCAGGTGGTGGAAAAGGAGGAGGTCAACCTGCGGGACATTCTCTCCGACATCGAGCACCAGGAGCGGGGGGCCCTGCGGGTGGGGGCCAGCATGGCCCGGGGTGTGCAGTTTCTTCCCCGCATCCTGCCCAAGTTCTACCGCCGCTACCCCCAGGTGGAGCTGCGGTTTGTGGACAGCCTTTCCCAGCGGCTGGAGGCAATGCTCTCCAACGGGGAACTGGATTTTGCCGTGGTGCTCTCCGACACCTATCGCCCGGACTTGGTCAGCCACGACCTGTGCAAAGACCCCATCTACCTGTGTGTGCCGGAAGACCTGTTTCGCAAACATTACTCGCCCCAGGAAGTCAAGGAAATCAAAGCCCGCTCCGCCCAGGGGGCTAACATTCGCGACTTTACCCGCCTGCCTTTTGCTCTGATGACCAACCGCCTGGGAAACCGGATGCAGGAATATTTCCTGCGGGAACAGGTATCTCTCACCGCCCCCTTTACCGGCCCCTCCACCAGTCAGATTCTCCCCCTATGTGCCACCGGGGTGGTAGCCTGCTACTGCTCCCACCTGAGCCTGGTGGCCTCAGGGGATATGCTGTCCGGGCGGGTAAATGTCTTCCCTCTTCTGGACCAGGGACAGCCCATTGTCCAACGGCTGAGCCTGCTCCGGCACCGGCAGCGCTACCTCACTCATTTCTCTAAATTTTTTATGGAACTGTTGCTGCAATCCGCGGCACAATTGGAGCAGGAACAGGTCATTTACATCATCTAACGGCCACAAAAGGGCCCCCGGAACCGTTCAAACGGTTCCGGGGGCCCTTTACATAGGGTGAGCTGTCCCTGTTTGCAGTCAGTTGGTGGCCTGCACAAAGCGCATGAGAATGGCGGCCACCTGAGCCCGAGTAGCCTGGCCCTGCGGGGCCAAAGTGCCGCCGCCGCTGCCGGAGAGGAGGCCATTCTCCACAGCCCAGCCCATGGCGGTAGCTGCCCAACCGCTGACACTTCCCTGGTCGGCATAGCCGCTCAGGTCAGAACTGCTCTCCGGGCTGCCCGCATAGCGCCACAGCATCACAGCCAGCTGCTCCCGGGTGAGGGTGCTGTGGACATCAGAGCCGTCGGAAATGCCCTGGGACACGGCCCACTCCTGCCCCGCCTGATACCAGGTGGAGCCGGCAGCGGTCTCCACCCCATCATAGCTGGCCAGGACGGTAACAATCATGGCCCGACTCATAGCCGTGTCCGGTTCAAAGGTGTCCTGACCGGTGCCG
>CALWYD010000096.1 GCA_944385675.1 uncultured Oscillospiraceae bacterium | reverse complement strand
CCATGTTGCGGGAAGAATATGAAAAGGCCGACAGGCGGAGCGGAAGGGGCCGGGGGGCCAGAAGCAAGCGAACTATTTTTCGCCGTACTGTATTCCTGATGCTGGCGTGCGGCATTTTGTTGTTTGTTCCGCTGTTTTGGAAGTTGTGGGACATTGCCATTGTCAACCACGACTACTATCAGCAGCGAGCCACTAACCAGCAGACCATGGATCTCTCGGTGTCAGCCTCCCGGGGAAATATATACGATCGAAACGGGAATGTGTTGGCCATGTCGGCCACGGTTTATAACTTAATTTTGTCTCCCAGAGACTTGGTACAAGACAAGGTGCCGGAGAAGGACTATACCGATGAGGACGGCAAGCTGGATCAGGCGGCCTGGGAGGCCGCGGTGAAGGCAGAGCAAGACCGGCTCATTGCAGATCTGATGGCTTTGATTCCGGATCTGGACCGGGAGAAGCTGGAGCAGCAGGTGCGAGATACCAAATATGCCTACAAGGAGATCAAAACACAAATTGAGGAGGAAGATGCAGAGGCTATCCGCACCTACATTGTGGATAATAAGACTTCCCACTATCTCTATTTAATTTCCGGTACGAAACGCTATTATCCTTACTCCAGCTTGGCGGCCCAAGCCCTGGGATTTGTCAATGCAGAGGGGGGTGCGTACGGCCTGGAGGCCATTTACAATGACGTGCTGGAGGGAACTGCAGGTCGGGTGGTCACCACTAAGACTGGCAAGGGAACCCAAATGTACGACAGCTATTCGGAGTTTATTGATGCCATTGATGGTTATAATCTGAATCTGACCATTGATGCCACCATTCAGTCCTATGTGGAAAAGACCCTGGAGGAGGGCATAAAAGAGTTTGATGTGCGGGAGGGGGCCTTCGGTATCGCCATGGACCCCAACACAGGGGCTATTCTGGCCATCGCCAGCTCGCCTGAGTTTGACCCCAACAATTACTCCCAAATTTTAGACGAAATCCTGAACGCGCAGATAGACGAAACCATCTCCTCTATTTATGAGCAAATGCAGGCCAATAATACAGAGAACCTGTCCGTGGAGGAACTGATGGAACAGGCCAAAAGCCAGGCGTACAGTCAGGCCTGGCTGACCCAGTGGCGCAGTAAAGCCATTAACGACCGGTATGAGCCGGGCTCCACGTTCAAAGCCCTGGTGCTGGCGGCAGCTTTGGAAGAAGGGGTGGTGTCTGAGAGCGACACCTTTACCTGCACCGGCTCCATTAAGGTGGCCGGCTATCCCAAGGCCATCAACTGTTCCAAAACGGCTCCCGGCCATGGTACCCAGACCCTGGCTGAAGCGGTACAGAATTCCTGCAACCCCGCCTTTATTCAGATAGGGCAAAGGCTGGGGATTGAGACCTTCTACGACTACTTTGAGGCCTTTGGACTGAAAGAGCAGACGGGGGTAGATCTACCCGGCGAGGCCAGCACCACCGGAAACATCTGGGATCGGGATAAGATGAGCGGAGTAGATCTGGCGGTGGCCTCTTTCGGCCAGCGGGTAGAGGTGACACCGCTGCAGATGATCACTGCCTTTGCCGCCACCATTAATGGGGGAAACCTGATGCAGCCCTATGTGGTGCAGTCTATTACAGCTCAGGACGGAACCGTTGTCCAGAATACGGAACCCACGGTGGTACGCCAGGTAGTCAGTCAGCAGACCAGCCAACGGGTGGTTAAGATTCTAGAGAGCGTAGTCTCGGAAGGTACCGGCAGCAACGCCTATGTGGCGGGCTACCGCATTGGAGGCAAGACGGGTTCCTCCCAGACCACCGAGGTGGGGCGCACTATTGTATCCTTTATGGGCTTTGCCCCTGCTGACGACCCTCAAGTCATTGTCCTGATTGCCTACGACCATCCCCAGGAGGATCCGAACAACCCCAAGCGGTCTACTACTGGCGTTTACATCAGCGGCGGAAATATGGCTGCCAAGAAAGCAGGCCCCCTGATTGCAGATATTCTGGACTACATGGGGGTGGAGAAGAAATACACTGAGGAGGAGTCTGCCGCTGTAGATGTTTCTACCCCGCGTGTGATAGGCAAGACAGTGAAGGACGCCGCCGATGCCTTGGCGGACAAAAACCTGAAATACCGCACTGTGGGGGAGGGGGATACGGTGACCAGCCAGATTCCTGCCGCTGCCGCCGCGGTGCCTGGAGGTTCTACAGTCATTTTGTACCTGGGTGACGCAGTTCCCGAAGAAACGGGCACTGTTCCCAGTGTGGTGGGCCTGGGCTATGAAAGCGCCAGGGAAAAACTGGAAGAGGCTGGATTCTTTATGCGGGCCTCAGGCACCTCCACTTACTATGGAAACGCCAGTACTGCAGAGAGCCAGAGTGTGGAGGGTGGATCTACGGCTGCCATTGGCACTGTGGTGGATGTCCAGTTTGCCAATATGGTGGAGGACGGCTCTGTAACGGTGGATTAAAAAATGTAATATATTTCCGTTGTACTGTGTCTCTCCCGATTTTTTGGAGGGAGATCCTCCGCACTTTTTAGAGAAAATGAAACTGCACCCGTGAGGGGTGACACTATGAATCTGCGCAGCATTTTAGCTGGCGTTCCCCTCACGGGGGGAACAGCGGATCTGGATATGGAAATTTCTTCCATATCTTACGACACAAGAACCTTGAAGTCCGGCGCTTTATTTGTGGCTCTGTCTGGTGAAAAGACAGACGGACACCGCTATATAGCCCAGGCGTTGGAAAAAGGGGCGGCGGCGATATTGTGCCGGGAGCCTCCTGCACAAGGACCGTGGTTGACCACAGAGGATACCCGTCTGGCCCTGGCTTTGGCCTCAGCCAACTGGTTTGGCCGGCCGGGGGATGGGATGGTTTTGCTGGCAGTAACAGGCACCAACGGCAAGACTACCACCACAAGCCTTATCAAGGAGATGTTGGAGGGGGTATTGGGGGCCAAGGTAGGGCTTATCGGGACCAATCGAAACCTTATCGGCCAGCAGGAACTGCCGGCCCATCGCACCACTCCGGAGAGCTACGAGCTGCAGCAGCTGCTGCGGCAAATGGCAGACGAGGGCTGCACCCATGTGGTGATGGAGGCATCCTCTCATGCCCTGGCCCAGCGTCGTACAGCGGGCCTGACCTTTGAGGCGGGGATATTTACTAATCTGACCCAGGATCACCTGGATTACCACGGTACAATGGAGGCTTACCGACAGGCCAAGGGGCTGTTGTTTGAGCAGAGCCGCCGGGCAGTATTGAATCTGGATGATGAGGCGGGACGCTACTACCAAAAAAATGTGAAAGCACCAGCATTCACCTATTCGGAAAACCGCGCCAGTGCGGATCTTACCGCCCGTAACATCCGGCTGTTTCCCAGCCATGTGGAGTTTGAAGCTGTAACCTTGGGTAAAATAGCCCGGGTTCACCTGCCCATTCCGGGTGGCTTTTCCATATATAATGCTCTGGCCGCTTTGTCGGCCGGGCTGTGTCTGGGACTGGAACTGGAGACAATGGCGGGTGCTCTGCGCTGTGTCCATGGGGTGAAGGGACGGGTAGAGGTAGTGCCAGTTCCCCGGGCCTATACTGTATTAATCGACTATGCCCACACCCCTAACGCACTGGAAAATATTCTTATGACTGCCCGGGACTTTACGGCAGGGCGGCTGATTTGCCTGTTCGGTTGCGGTGGCGACCGGGACAAAACCAAACGTCCCATTATGGGAGCGATTGCTGGGGAGTTGGCAGATTTGGTGGTAGTTACCTCGGACAATCCAAGAACCGAGGACCCAGAGGCTATTTTATCTGATATCCTGGCCGGAATGGGAGAGAAGCCTGTCCATGTGGAGGCCGACCGACGGGCAGCCATTGGCTGGGTTCTGGAGCAGGGGCGGCCAGGAGATGTGATTGTCTTGGCGGGAAAAGGTCACGAAACCTACCAGGAGATTAATGGGGTGCACTACCCCATGGATGAGCGGGAAATCGTGCAGGCGTGGTTTCAGGAGGAGAAGCAACGGCAAGAAAAGGCTGGAAATCTCCCTTTGGCCAGTGTATAATATTATGCCGCGCTAAACTTATGCGGGTGTACGCAGGAGAAAGAAAACCTGGAGGTTTCGGTTATGACATATATCCTCAGCTTTATTGTAGCTTTCGGCATAGCTGCCATCGCCGGCCAGATTCTTATCCCGGTGCTGCGCCGTCTGAAGGCAGGACAGTCTATTCGGGAAGACGGACCCACCTGGCACATGTCCAAACAGGGTACCCCTACGATGGGGGGGCTCATGTTTATTTTCGCGATAGCTGTGGCAATCGTGACTGCAGGGGCGGAGCAGATGCGTCTGGGGGAATGGAATCATGTTCATGTCTTTCTGTTCGCTCTGGTTTTTGGGGCCATCGGCTTTGTGGATGATTTTCAGAAGCTGCGCCACCACGCCAATGAGGGCCTCACTGCCTCCCAGAAGTTTCTGCTCCAGCTGGCTGCTGCCATCGCCTTTACCGTGTTGCTGCGGCAGCAGGGGTATCTCAGTCCGAACCTCTATATTCCCTTTTTGGGTGTGGAGCTGATTTTACCGTGGGTAGTTTATATGGTGCTTGCCGCCTTTATCATGGTGGGAACAGTCAACGCGGTCAACCTCACGGATGGAATTGACGGTCTGGCTACGGGCGTGACCATCCCTGTGGCCTTGTTCTACCTTGCAGTATCCGCCTGGTATGGGCGACAGGATCTGATGGTGCTCTCTGCGGCCCTGGCGGGGGGATTGTCCGCCTTCCTAATTTATAATTTTCATCCAGCGAAGGTGTTTATGGGGGATACCGGATCCCTGTTTTTGGGGGGAATGGTGTGCGGGATGGCCTTTGCTCTGGATGTTCCCCTGGTAATTCCCATCATAGGGTTTGTTTACGTGGTGGAGGTGCTCTCTGATATTATCCAGGTGGCCTATTTTAAAAAGACCCACGGCAAACGGTTTTTCCGCATGGCTCCGCTGCATCACCATCTGGAGTTGAGCGGCTGGAGTGAGACAAAACTGTTTTGTGTTTTTTCCGGGGTTACCCTGGTGCTGTGTGTGCTGGCCTTTATAGGTGTGATGGATCGCTATCCCGTGTGATGCGAAAGACCCGCTGACCTGCTGACGCAGAAAAAATAAGTAGATGACGAGAGGGGGGAGCCAGATGGCCAGAAAAGCAAAGCGTGATTTAACCATGGAGGAGCAGCTGGCCCGGGGGCCTATGGACCTGCCCTTTCTGATGCTGGTGCTGCTGCTGACAGGTATCGGACTTATCATGGTTTTTTCTGCCTCCTATGCTTCGGCTTACTATGACGCGGATGTGGGCAATAACCCCCTCTTCTATATTAAACGCCAGACCATGTTTGCCGGGGCGGGAATAGTGGTCATGTATCTGGTGTCTAAGATTAACTACCAGACTTTTCGTATTTTGTCCATCCCTCTTTTAATCGGTTCCATTGGACTGCTAGTGTTGGTGCTTACCCCACTGGGGGTGGAGATCAACGGAGCCCAGCGATGGTTGAAGATGTTTTTGGTGGCCGGTCCCACGTATCAGCCCTCTGAGATTGCCAAGATTGCAGTCATCATCTTTTTTGCAGTTCGTCTATCCAAACGAGATACGGAGAAAAAGCGAAAATATACCAACCGAACCCTCACCGGCCGAACCCTTAACCGGCTGGAGCGGGTGGGATTTCTAGAGCTGGTACCTTATGGCCTGGTGTTGGGTACGGTGCTGGCTCTGGTGCTGCTGGAGCGCCACATGTCCGGGACCATCCTGGTAATGGTGGGGGCAGCTTCGGTGCTTTTTGCCGCAGGTATCAATCTGGGATGGTTCATCGGGGCGGGCGGCGGCGCCGCTGCCGCTCTGGCCTTTATTATGCTAAACACCCCCTATATGACCCGACGCATTGAGCTGTGGCTGGATCCTTGGGTAGATCCCCAGGGAAAGGGCTACCAGACAATTCAATCCCTGTATGCCATCGGATCCGGCGGATTGTTGGGCCTGGGTTTGGGTAAGAGCCGGCAGAAATTTCTCTATATCCCAGAGCCGGAAAATGACTTTGTCTTCTCCATTGTGGTGGAGGAGCTGGGCTTTATTGGGGCGGCTATTGTGCTTATCCTGTTTGCTTTGCTCGTCCTTCGGGGCTATTGGCTGGCCCTCCATGCCCGGGATAAATTTGGCGCGCTGACAATCGTAGGGATTACCACCCTGCTGGCAGTGCAGGTGTTTTTAAACATCGGCGTTATTACAAACCTCATCCCCAACACAGGCATTTCTCTGCCTTTCTTTAGCTACGGGGGGACAGCTCTGATGATACATCTGGCAGAGATGGGGATTATTTTGAGTATCTCGCGGCAAATTCCCGCCCCTAAAAAAGATTAGGGGAGGAGAGACACCGTTTTCCTGCAGATATTACAACTCTGAGGTGATTCCATGAATGTGCTTTTCACCTGCGGCGGTACCGCCGGACACGTGAATCCTGCGGTGGCCCTGGCCCGTATTTTCCAGGAGAGACAGCCTGGCTGCCGGATTCTGTTCGTAGGTGCGGACGGAGGCATGGAGAATAAGTTGGTACCCAAGGAAGGGTATGAGATACGTTCCGTTACGATCACAAATTTTCGCCGTTCTCTGGCTCCTGCCGACCTTCTTCACAACTTTGGTACAGTGGTGAACATGCAGCGTTCCAAAAAGCAGGCGCGGGCGATTCTGGATGAGTTTCGGCCCGACCTGGTGGTGGGAACGGGAGGATATGCCTCCTACCCAGTGGTCAGCGAGGCTGCACGTCGGCATATTCCCACCGCAGTCCATGAGTCCAATGCGGTCCCCGGCTTAACCACCAAAGCCCTGTCCCGGGTTGTGGATCGGGTCATGGTGGGCTTTGAAGAGAGCAGGGCACATTATGATAATCCCTCCAAAGTGGTGGTGACCGGGACCCCGGTGCGGGGAGATTTTTTCCGCTACAGCCAGGAGGAGGCCCGGGCCAAGCTGGGCTTTGATGACCAGCGTCCCCTGCTGCTGTCCTACTGGGGCTCCCTGGGGGCGGAGGTGATGAATCAGAAGATGGTGGATTTTATTACTAAGGAGTGCTATGAGGGGGCTCCCTGGAGGCATATCCACGGGGCTGGCCGGGATTTTCCCTGGATGCAGGAGGAACTGTTGCGCCGGGGACTGAAACTGGGCGAGAACGGGGTAGAAGTGCGGGAGTATATCTATGATATGCCGCTGGTGATGGCAGCCGCCGACGTGGTGCTGTGCCGGGCGGGGGCCTCTACTATCTCGGAGATCACTGCTATTGCCAAGCCCTCCATTCTGGTGCCCTCCCCCAATGTTACGGCCAACCATCAGGAAAAAAACGCCCGGGTACTCTCGGAACAAGGAGCAGCGGTGCTGCTGCGGGAGCAGGACTGTGTAGAGGACACCTTGTACGATACCGCCAGTCTGCTTGTGCGGGAGAGGAGCCGACGGGAGGAGATGGCCAGAGCTCTGCGAGGCATGGGGGTGCCGGATGCGGGGGAAAAGATTTACCAGACCTTGCTGGAAATTATGAAGTAATTCCAGGCAGCAGAAACCAACTGACGCTTTTTGGCATAGGATAGCCTGAATATTAAGGATTTGGAGGCTATCCTATGAGTTATTATCGAATTGTGGGCGGCCGGCCTCTGGAGGGCTGCCTGACGGTTCAGGGGGCCAAAAACAGTGTGCTTCCCATCCTGGCTGCAACCCTGCTGGCCCCGGGCCAAAGCATAATACGAAACTGTCCGGATTTGTCTGATGTGTCGGCAGCCCTTGATATCCTGTCTTTATTGGGGTGCCGGGTAGATCGTCAGGGGGATACAGTGCTGGTGGATGCCTCTGTGCTGCACCGGTGGGATATCCCGGAGCGGCTCATGCGGGAGATGCGCTCCTCAGTGATTTTCCTGGGGGCTCTGCTGGCCCGGATGGGGGCGGCAGAGCTGTCTTATCCCGGGGGATGTGAGCTGGGTCCGCGGCCCATTGACCTGCACCTGGCTGCCCTGCGAGCACTGGGGGCGGATATTCGGGAAGCGCAGGGCTGTTTGTGCTGTCGTGGTGGACGGGGTCTGCGGGGACGGGAACTGTGCCTGTCTATACCCAGTGTGGGAGCGACGGAAAATGCTATGCTGGCCGCCTGTGGATGTCCCGGTGTGACCACAATTATGGGAGCTGCCCGTGAACCGGAGATTGTGGATCTGCAGGGCTTTTTGCATTCCATGGGAGCCCAGGTGTCCGGGGCGGGAAGCTCGGTGGTGACAGTGAGAGGAGGGCTTCCACTCCATCCCGGGGACTATGGGGTGATGGGGGATCGAATTGCAGCAGTTACATACCTGTGCGCCGCCGGGGCGGCGGGGGGCAGGGTGTTGACCCGTGGAGTAAACCCGGAATGCCTAAAGTCAGTGCTGTCTTGCCTGGAGGAGGCCGGTTGTACCGTGGAGACGGGGCCGGACTGGGCAGCAGTGGAGTGCTGCCAACCCCTGTCTGGCATTTCGCCGGTTCGTACTGCTCCTTACCCGGGATTCCCCACCGATGCACAGGCCATCCTGATGGCTGCCCTGGCGGGGGGTAAGGGCACCACTATGTTCGTGGAAAATATATTTGACAACCGCTACCGCCATGTGGATGAGCTGCGCCGTATGGGGGCAGATATTCAGGTGTCAGGCAGGGTGGCAGTGGTCACGGGTACTGGTCGGCTCCACGGGGCCTCGGTGCGCAGTACGGATCTGAGGGGTGGGGCTGCTCTGGTGGTAGCCGCCTTGGGAGCGAAGGGAGAAACCCAAGTTTCCGGTCTTAACCACATTTGCCGGGGCTATGATGGAATGGAACGGACATTGGCAGCCCTGGGGGCAGATATCCAAAAGATTGAATAGAGAGCATACATAGGAGAAGACAGTATGGCGACAGGGAGAAACAATCGAAGGCGCAGACGGAGCAGAAGGCGGTTTGGCCCTCTGTTCAAGCTGTTGTGCGTGCTCACCGCTGCCGCCGCCCTCACCTTGGGAGCCACGGTGTTTTTTCAGGTAGAGAACATTGTGGTTTCCGGCAACAGCCGCTACACCCAGCAGGAAATTATCGATGCGGTAGGGATTCAGGCGGGGGATAACCTGTTTCGCATGAATAAGTTCAGCCTCATTCGGCAGGCAGAGGAGCGCCTGCCTTACCTGGAAGATGTGGTGATCCGCCGCAGCCTGCCCAGCACGATTGTTATCACCGTAACTGAGTGGGAGGCGGTGGCCCAGCTGCCTGGTGGAGGCGGACAGTGGCTTGTCAGTGTGGGTGGTAAGCTGCTGGAGGAGGCCACTCAGGAGAGCGGCGTTATGACAGTGACTGGTCTTACCGTGTTGGCGCCCCAAGTGGGCCAGCAGGTGGCGGTTTCCCAGGAGGAGACGCCCCGGCTGGAGGCCCTGCTGGAACTGTTGCAGGTTCTGGAGGAGCAGGAGATGCTGGCTAAGGTTTCCTCACTGGAGTTATCCTCTACCCGGATTACCATGAGGTATGAAGACCGATTTACAGTAAAGCTGCTTTTAAATGCGGACTTTGCCTACCGCATATCCATGCTGCAGGAGGCAGTGGCAGATCTCAATCAGCGCATGGGGGAGGATGTGCGGGGAACATTGGATTTGACCCAGGATGAGTTCCAGGCGGCGTTTTCCCGCGAATAAGGGGAAAATGTGGAAACTTTCGGCATATGGAGCATTTTCTCTTGACCTTAAAGAAAAAGAGGGATACAATATAACAAAATATTGAAGTTATAACGGGGCTTCCCCCACAATAGCTTGTTTTGGGGGAGGCTTTTACTTTTCTACATAGGAGGAACGGTCAATGGCCTTCGGATTGGATATGGGTCCTGACAGCGTAGTAAACATCAAGGTAATCGGTGTAGGTGGCGGCGGAAACAATGTGGTCAACCGCATGGTGAAAACGGGGACCAAAGGTGTAGATTTTATTGCGGTGAACACGGACAAACAGGCGTTGTCCGTCTCCAGCGCCACCTTCAAAATTCAAATCGGTGAGAAACTGACAAACGGGCAGGGAGCTGGTTCCGACCCGGAGGTGGGCCGCAAGTCTGCTGAGGAAAACCGTTCTCAAATCTCCAAAGCCATGGAGGATGCGGACATGGTCTTTATTACCGCCGGTATGGGCGGTGGCACGGGGACCGGTGCAGCTCCCATTGTAGCTGACATTGCCAAAGAGCTTGGTATACTCACCGTGGGCGTAGTCACCAAGCCTTTCCGCTTTGAAGGGATGCGCCGTATGAAGCAGGCCGAGGGAGGCATCAGCGAGCTGCGCAACAAGGTGGATTCCCTGGTCATTATCCCCAATGAACGGCTCAAGTTGGCCACCGATCAGAAGATCACGATGGTCAACGCCTTTGAAATTGCCGACGATGTGCTGCAGCAGGCCGTCCAGTCCATTTCTGACCTAATTAAAAACACGGGCTTTATTAACTTGGACTTTGCCGATGTATCCGCCGTTATGAAGGACGCCGGCCGGGCCCACATGGGCGTGGGACGTGCCGCGGGAAAGAATAAGGCGGAGGAGGCTGCCCGTATGGCCATCTCCAGCCCCCTGCTGGAGACCTCTATCAACGGGGCCAAGGGTGTTTTGATCAATGTCACAGGCTCCATGGATATCGGTCTGGAGGAAGTGGAGACAGCAGCCAACTTGGTTCAGGAGGCCGCACACCCCGACGCCAACATTATTTTTGGCGCTGCCTTTGATGAGAGCCTGGAGGATGAGATCCGCGTTACGGTGATTGCCACTGGTTTTGATGAGAAGACCCAGTCTGGTTCGGATTCAGCTCGGGAATCTGCAGCCCATGCGTCCTCCGCTCAACCTGAAGCCGCTGCTGCAGATGAGGCTCAGGCGGCGCAATCTTCCCCCGCCCCGCAGGAGGAAAAGTCTCCGGTGAGTGATGATGATTGGGATCTCCTGGAGCGTATTTTCAGCAAGAAAAGGTAAACGAGAATAAAAATTGCGCGCCAAAAACTGGCGCGCAATTTTTCCTTCTTGGGGAAAAATGAAGGTCATTACAAGATCAGAACCAACAGAGAGGTCATGATGCCACATATGCAAAGGGAGATGGAACTCATAGCACCCTGAAGCTGGCCAATTTCCATAGCTTTTGCAGTACCAAGGGCATGGCTGCAAGCGCCGATGGCTATCCCTTCGGCCACCGGGTCGGTGATGTAGAAAAGGCGGGCAAACAGTGGGGCGAAAATAGAACCTACCGCTCCTGCAACCAGAACGGCAGCCACCGTGATGCTCTGAATGCCTCCGCTTGCACCGGAGATGGCAACGGCAATGGCTGTGGTGACGCTTTTTGGCAGGAGAGAGGCGGTGATAGCCGAATCCATAGCCAATAGACGGCACAGCAGTAGAATGGAGGCCACGCTGGACAGAACACCTGCCAGACAGCCAGCTAGAACGGGAAAGAAATACTCCTTGAGCAAGGTGCGCTGATGGTAGATGTTCAAAGCCAACACTCCGGTGACAGGGCCCAACATTAAGGTAACGATGGCCCCCCCTTGGTTATAGTCGGAATAGGGAATATCAAAAGCGACCAGGACAACTAGAATAAGTGCCACAGCTATCACCAGGGGGTTTAGAAGAAACAGACCGGTGCGCTTTTGTATCCAACAGCCCAGACACCAGGCTGTGCAGGTAAGAACCAGACCAAAAAAAGAGGAGTCTAAAATCGCGTTAATCATGGGATTCAGACCTCCTTTTCCGGTATCCCATCATGAGCTGGACCACCCAAGCAGTGACCAGATAGACCAGTGGGGTGGTGATGATGCAAACAAGGAGAAAAGGGAGCAGGCAGGAAGACAGGGTGTCCACGTGCTCCAAAATGCCCACACAGGAGGGGATAAAAAAGAAGGCCATGCTGCCGGTAAAAAAACCGCATACCCGCCGGATATGCCGGTCTTTCACCACACCGGACAGCAGCAGTGCCAACAATACCAGCATGCTGATTACACTGGCGGGAAAGGGAATAGGCAGCAGAGCGGAAATTCCCTCTGAGAGCAGGCATACGCCAAATATAACGGCAATCTCACCCATAATATTCACATGGATCACCTCAGATAAAATTAAGGGGCAGGAGATATGGTCTCCTGCCCCGCTTAAATGATACGGGGACGGTGGTGAGGAGCCTTAATCCCAGACAGCGGTGGCAAAATAATCCTCAGGAGTCTCTGCCCGACGAATGAGACGAACAGAACCATCCGACTGGAGCAAAAGCTCGGAAGAGCGCAACCGGCCATTGTACTGGTATCCCATGGCGTGACCATGGGCACCGGTGTCATGAATGACCAACAAATCACCGATATGAATTTCAGGCAGCAGGCGGTCCACGGCAAATTTGTCATTGTTTTCGCACAGAGAGCCAGTGACGTCGTACAGGTGGTCGCAGGGCTCATTTTCTCTGCCCATAACAGTGATGTGGTGGTAGGCCCCGTACATGGCCGGACGCATCAGATTGGCGGCGCAGGCATCTACACCGATATAGTCCTTATAGGTTTTCTTTTCGTGGAGTACCCGGGTGACCAGGCAGCCGTGGGGAGCCAGCATGAACCGCCCCAACTCGGTACACAGGGACACGTCTCCCATACCGGCGGGCACCAGAATCTCTTCATAGGCTTTTCGTACCCCTTCTCCAATAAGGCCGATGTCATTGGCGGGCTGTTCTGGGCGGTAGGGGACGCCTACCCCTCCGGACAGGTTAATGAAGGTAATGTGGCAGCCGGTTTCCTCCGTCAATTCAACTGCCGTCCGGAACAGGATGGCGGCCAAGGCGGGATAATATTCATTGGACAGAGTGTTGGAAGCCAAGAAGGCGTGAATGCCGAACTCTTCTGCCCCCAGCTCCTTCAAGGTGCGGAAGGCCTGGGTCAACTGTGCACGGGTCATGCCGTACTTGGCCTGGCCGGGGTTGTCCATCACCTGGAATCCCTCTTCACTCTCGCCCAGGGTGAAGGTGCCGCCCGGATTGTATCGACAGGAAATCTTTTTGGGGATATAGCCGATGGAGTCCTTCAGAAAGGGGATATGGCTGATATCGTCCAGATTGATTGTTGCTCCCAGTTGGGCGGCCAAGACAAACTCCTCAGCGGGGGTATCGTTGGAAGAAAACATGATCTCATCCCCTGAGAAACCGCAACGCTGGGCCATCATCAGCTCGGTGAGAGAGGAGCAGTCCACCCCGCAGCCCTCCTCCTTCAGTAGTTTGAGGATCTGGGGATTTGGGGTGGCCTTCACGGCGAAATACTCCCGGTAGCCCGGGTTCCATGAGAACGCCCGATACAGTTCCCGGGCGGTCTGGCGGATTCCAGACTCGTGGTACAGGTGGAAGGGGGTGGGATACTGGGCGGCAATCCGCTCCAGCTGCTCCAGGGTAACGAAAGTTTTTTTCACAGCTTGTCCACTCCTTCATTCTGCCACAGGCAGATAGATAAAATGCCTCCCGAGGGAGGCGAAAAGAGCCAAAGGAAGAAAATCATCTATAGTTTATCCAGATAACAGAAAAAAGTCAATGCGCGGAAACGACAACATAGCCTTAAAAGCGACAAATTCTTTTGCCCGTTCTGAAAAAATCCACAAAATGTATGGATTTCCCTTGCACTGCAGGAGAGATTCTGATATGATACTCCGGAGCGTGAAAGGAGGGGACCGCCATGACTGCCTGCGTCCGGCTGGGACGACTGTTTGGACATGGGGGTACTATCTTTTCCCATATGGCAGGACAATCACCGGCGTGATTGTCTTTTTTTGTGTGTAGAGTATAGAGAAGGGAGAAATGAAAATGAGCCCCAATGAACCTATTCGCGACGCCCGACAGTTGGGCACCCCCAAAATGTTGATCTTGGGTTTGCAGCACATGTTCGCCATGTTTGGCGCCACCATTCTTGTTCCTATTCTGGTGCAGCAATACGGCCTGCCCCTGGATATTCAGACGACCCTGTTTTTCGCGGGAATCGGCACTTTGTTTTTCCATGTGTGCGCAAAGTTCCGCGTCCCCGCATTTCTTGGATCCTCCTTCGCTTTCCTGGGGGGCTTTAACACCATGGCTAATTTAAATACCGGAATCTACGCCGATATGCCCGCCCAGGAGAAGCTGGCCTACACCTGTGGGGGAATTGTAGTGGCCGGACTTTTGTATCTGGTTCTGGCTCTGGTTATTAAGGTGGTGGGAGTGAAGAAAGTCATGCGCTTTCTGCCCCCTGTGGTCACTGGCCCAATCATTGTTTGCATTGGGCTGACCCTGGCCCCCTCTGCGGTGAGCAATGCCTCCACCTGCTGGCCGCTGGCCCTCATTGCCCTGGCAGTGATTATTATTTTCAACATCTGGGGCAGGGGAATGTTTAAGATTATTCCCATTTTGATGGGTGTTGTCATCTCTTATGCGGCAGCCCTTATTATGAATGCCTGCGGCGTTACCATCTCTGATGGGGCGGGAGGCGTAAAGCCCTTGATGGACTTTACGGCCGTGGCCCAGGCCAGTGTTGTGGGTCTGCCCCCCTTCCAGCTGGCTAAGTTTGATGTGACTGCCATCCTGGTTATGGCCCCCATTGCTCTGGCCACTATGATGGAGCACATCGGTGACATGTCCGCCATCTCCGCCACTGTGGGAGAGAACTTTATCGAAAAGCCCGGCCTGCACCGTACCCTCATCGGCGACGGGATTGCCACTTCTCTGGCCGGCCTGTTCGGCGGCCCGGCCAATACCACCTACGGCGAGAACACCGGTGTGCTGGTACTCTCCCGGGTTTACGACCCGCGGGTCATCCGTCTGGCGGCCCTGTACGCCATTGTGCTCTCCTTTATCCCTAAGATGGCTGATATTATCGGATCCATGCCCTCCGCCATTGTAGGAGGCGTGTCCTTTATTCTCTACGGTATGATTTCAGCCATTGGTGTGCGAAACATTGTGGAGAACAATGTGGATCTCACCAACTCCCGCAACCTGATTATTGCAGCCGTCATCCTGGTCTGTGGCCTGGGCTTCTCTAATGGACTGACCTTCAGTGTGGCGGGGACCTCCATTACCCTCACCGGACTTGCCATTGCAGCCCTTGCCGGCATCATTCTCAATGCTATTCTGCCGGGTAACGACTACGAGTTTGGTATCAATCCCGAGGGGGATAAGAACCAGGGTATTCATCAGTAATTGTCGCCTGTTTAACCGCCGCCTTTCTGGGCGGCGGTTTTTTTTAATAGATTGGGGAAATCTAAAAAATTGATTAAATCCAAGCGCTGGTTCTTGCACGGACAGGGGAAATAGGATAAAATGAAGCCACCAAATGGTGGATCGTAGGAATAAAGGAGGTTTCAACACCATGGGATTTTTGGATGACGTAAAAGAGAAAGCCACTGACCTGGCCCAGGCCGGTGTAGCTCAGTCCAAGCGCCTGATGGAGATTGCCAAGCTGAAGGCTTCCAACCTGGGAGAAGAGGATACGATCAAAAAGGCCTATGTAGAGCTGGGCAAGCTCTATTATGCTGAGCATGGCACCGCTCCTGAGGGCGCCTACGCCGCAGCCTGCGAAAAGATTACCGCTGCCCGGGCGGCCATTGAAACCAACAACGACCGCATTGCTCAACTGAAAAGCAGTGCAGACGAGGATGTGGAGGAGGAGCTACTTTCGGAACAGGTTCAGGTGGAACCGCAGACAGAAACTCCGGAGCAGACCGCACCTGCCCAGGAAGCTGAGTCTCAGCCTAAAACGGAAGAATAAGCCTGTGGCCCGCCCGGACACTTGTCAGGGCGGGCCGGCTGTATTGAAAGGAAAAAGTTTCCCCTGCGCAAAAAAAGAAAAGAATAGGGACAGACTGAGGAGCAGAGCGAGAAAGGTGCCGTCTGTCCTATCTGAAATGAGACGGAAGGAGAGAGATTTGTGATACTTTTCATAGAATATCCAAAATGTTCTACCTGTCAGCGAGCTAAAAAATTTCTGGATGAACGAGGTGTGAGTTATACCGACCGGCACATTCGGGAGGAGAACCCCACTGCAGAGGAATTGGACCGTTGGCAGCAGGAAAGCGGACTGCCGCTGAAAAAATGGTTTAATACCTCAGGGCAGCTGTATAAAGGAATGGGGCTGAAGGACAAGCTACCTCATATGAGCAGAGAAGAACAGATTGCCCTTCTGGCCAGTGACGGCATGCTGGTAAAACGCCCCATTTTGGTGGGAGAAAACTTTGTACTGGTAGGGTTTCGTCCGGAGGAGTGGGAGACTCGCCTGACAGCGAAATAATTTGTTGTTTATTTGAAATTTCTCAATTTTTGGTGCCCAAACTCCACAGCCAGTGACTTTGCTGCGGGGCAACTGGCAGCGCTGGAAGTGCTCTCCACGGTTGAACCCCCATTTCTAAGGCCATAATGAAAAAGCGGACGGCGACGTGCCGTCCGTTTTTTGTTTGCAAGGGGGTGGAAGTGTGGAACAAGAACCAAAACAAAAAAGCGGCTGCAGCGTGGGATTGCTGTGGCTGGGGGCAGTATCGGCGTTTCTGTTCCTATTGATTGGGGCCATGTATCTCCGAGGACGGGAGGAGCAGGCAGTGCCGGCCATGTTGGCGCTGCCGTCTCAAAATTTGCAGGCTGGCTCCTCATGTGTCCAGGGGCGTTCTGTCATTCCACTGGGACGGGCAGTGGGTATTAAGCTTTTTTCGGACGGAGTGCTGGTGGTAGGCCTGTCCCCGGTAGAGACAGATGAGGGGGCCTGCTATCCAGGGCGGGACAGCGGACTGAAAACGGGGGACCTTATCACCCATATTAACGGGGAGGAGGTTGATACCATCGAGGAGATTCAGCAGGCTGTCACTGAACAGGCCGGAGAGCCTCTGGCCATCCAGGCAGTGCGGGATGAGCGGCAGATTCAGCTGACAGCAGCTCCGGTGGAGAACAACCAGGGTGTTTACCAGCTTGGGGTATGGCTCCGGGACTCTATGGCGGGTATCGGTACCATGACGTTCTATGACCCAGATACCGGCATATTTGCCGCATTAGGCCATGGAATTAACGACGTGGATACTGCTACCCTCATGCCTCTGGAGACAGGCGGTATTATGCCTGCCACCGTCTCTGATGTAAAGAAGGGAACCAGCGGCCAGCCCGGAGAACTGCACGGGGACTTTGACCTGACCCAAGATTTGGGCACGCTGTACGCCAACACCAGCCGGGGTATTTTTGGACACTTGGCTCATCAAGAATTGACAGAGGGACTAGAGCCTGTGCTGGTGGCCGGTCGAGACGAGGTAAAAGAGGGTGAGGCGACTATCCTCTCTAACGTCCAGGGAGATCAGGTGGAAGAATTTTCCATCCAAATTACCCGTGTCAACAGCAGCGGCGGCGACAACCGCAGTCTGATGATTCAGGTTACGGATCCCAGACTGCTGCAAGCAACGGGGGGAATTGTTCAGGGCATGAGCGGCTCCCCCATACTCCAGAACGGCAAACTGGTGGGGGCGGTGACTCATGTACTGATTAACGACCCCACCCGGGGTTACGGTATCCTGGCCGAAGACATGCTGGCCCAGGCAGGCGGAGGCGTACAGGAGAAAGTATCCTGATTAAGCCCCAACCCCCGGCGCCCTATGGGTGCCGGGGGTGTTTTGTTGGATGAGAAAAAGGACAGAATAAAATTAAATACCAAAGAAATAAGAGATATTTATTGAAAAAATTAAAAAAATGTCGAAAATTTAAGAACGTTTTATTTCCATAAATTACCAAAAGTATCTTGCGTATGCTGTCTGATTGTGTTAAATTGTAGGTGACCGGTCAAAAGCGGCGGAGAGCGTGTCAAGCGCTGGCCGTTAAGCTATAAAATTGTTGCGTAAAGGCAGAGGTGTTTGAATTATGGACATGGTAAAACGTATTTTGCTGGCAGATACCGGAGCGGAATACCGCCTTGCCCTGGCCGGACACATCAACGGCGAGCCAGATATGCAGGTGGTAGGTCAGACGGGAGACGGGGCAGAGCTGCTGCGTCTGGTTCGGGAGCTGGAACCGGATGCAGTGGTGATGGAACTGGTACTTACCAGCATGGACGGGCTAGAGGTGCTGGGAGAGTTGAACAAGCTGGAGCGTCCGCCCAGAGTGCTCATTCTCTCCAGCTATATCCGGGGTACTGTGGTGGAAGAAGCTTCTGCCAGAGGGGCGGACTACTTTATTACCAAGCCCAGTCGGCCTGCCACAGTGTGTGAACGAGTCCGTCAGCTCACTACCGCCGGTGTAGAACCCGATCGGGAGGACAAAGGCATTAATATGGAGACGCGGATCACTGCCATCATCCATGAGGTGGGCGTGCCTGCTCACATCAAGGGGTACCAGTATCTGAGAGAAGCTATTTTGATTGCCGTGAATGATATGGATGTGATCAACGCGGTGACCAAGGTGCTGTATCCCGAAGTAGCCAAACGCTTTGGAACTACCGCCAGCAGGGTAGAACGGGCTATCCGTCATGCCATCGAAGTGGCTTGGGATCGGGGTGACCTGGAAACGCTGCAGAAATATTTTGGGTATACTGTGAGCAACACGAAAGGAAAACCCACCAACTCTGAGTTTATCGCCATGATAGCTGACCGTCTTCAACTGCAGATGAGGCAGAATTGACCCTGGCATATTCCAACCTTATATAGAAAGAACAGGTAGAGCAAGATGACCATTGACTATGTGCCCAGAGGGGTATGTTCCCACCGGATTACCATTGAAGTAGAGGATGGGATAATTGAGAAGGTAACGGTGGCAGGGGGCTGTAGCGGGAACCTTCAGGGGCTGTCCAGCCTGCTGCGGGGGATGAAGACAGAGGAGGCCATCCGCCGTCTGGAGGGGATCCGGTGCGGGATGAAGCCTACTTCCTGCCCCGATCAAATTGCCCAGGCGTTAAAGTGCGCTGGGAAGAGTCAGCAGGATTAAGTTATGGATATGCAACATAAAAACCCGAGGGCGTCTCACCGGAGGCCCTCGGGTTTTTAAGATATATTTTACCGCCGACTCCCTCGATAGTTGCTCCGGCGGCGTCCTCCCACGCCCGCACGGTATCGACGGCGCTTTCGAAAGACCAGCACTTTGAGCAGCACAGCTGCAGCCAGTATCAGTACTACTACCAGAATAAGCTGTACGACGGAGGATTGAAAGAACTGGATAACCTGTTGCTTTTTATACAGCAATTCTGAACGTTCCACAGATGTGACAGCCACCAGGTCCAAAGTCCCATATATCTCCTCTTGATAGAAGAGTTTCATGGTTCCCATTACCTGACCTGCTTCCACAGGGGCCTCCACTGTATCTGCAAAAAGAGTAATTTCGCTCTCAATCAAATCCATATCCAGATCTTTGGGCAGGGTTCGGGTAATGGACCCCTGGGGTTTGACCAAAACGGAATCAGCCTGACGGGAGAGGGTGACAGTTACCTCATCCACCGGCTCTTCTCCTCGGGTGATGGTCACCCGTTCAAAATTGTCAAATCCCCACTCCAGTAGGTTAGAACTGGAGAGCAACTGCCCCTGACGGGCATCTGCATAGCCGGAAACCTCTACCGGACCCGAGCCCAGAATAACAGAAATGAGCAGGGTTTCACCATCCTGGGCGGCGGCCACCAGACACCGGCCTGCCTCATCCGTGTTGCCTGTTTTTCCGCCAATACACTTATCGTAGACATAGCCGCTGTAGGTCCAGTTGGAGATAAGGCCGTTGGTGTTGTAATAAAGCCGCTCCTCTGACCACTGGTTGGCGGGTATGGTGTAAACTGCGGTTTTAATAATGGTGCGGAACAAGTCATACTCCAGAGCCGCGTTCATGATGAGGGCCAGGTCATAGGCGGTGGAGTAGTGCTCTTCATTATGTACGCCGGAGGTATTGGTGAAGTGGGTGCCCTCACAGCCCAGTTCACCGGCCTTCCGATTCATGTGGGCTACAAAGTCCTCCACTGTGCCGTCCACTGCTACGGCCAGCACGTTAGCGGCGTCAGCGGCGGAGGGCAGAAGCAAACAATAGAGCAGTTGCTCCACTGTCAGTTCCTCTCCAAGCTTCAGATTGGCAGTGACATAGCCGTTGCCTGATGGAATGCCCTGCATCCGGGTTTCTCCTGCGGCTACCACAGTATCCTTTGTCAGCTGTCCAGATTCAATGGCATCCAGTACCAGCAGAGCAGTCATCACCTTGGTGGTGCTGGCGGGATAAGCCTTGTCATAGGCTCCCTTGTCATAGAGTACCTCTCCATAGTTGGCGTCCAACAAAACCGCATTGGTACAATAAACCACTGGTTCCTCCAGGGCCGCGACGGGAAGAGGAGCTAGCAGGGAGAGAAGAATGGGGAACAGAAACAGACAGGAGAAAAAGCGATATTTTTTCATAGGAAAATCTCCGCATATATGATATACTGAACATGTATGTCCATAGGGCCCTGCAGGAATAAGCAGGCAGATTATATTATAACAAAGGAAATAGCTCTGCGCAAGTGGGGAAGGGAGAGAAGCATGTCTGGGATATCCCGGTATGAAAAGGTGGCCCTGGGGTTGACCGGGGCATTTGTGCTGTTTACCGCAGGCTGGTTTTTGGCCCGGCAGAACTTGTCCCAGCCCTATCAGGTGTATACAGCATCCTCTGCTGAGCAGTCTGAGAGCGCCTTCTCCTCTCAGGCGGAGCAGTCTCAGGAGGAGTATCCCGACAGCCTGTTAGCGGGGGAGGTCATTGATATCAATACTGCTGAAGTCCAGGATTTGCAGCGCCTGCCTGGCATCGGAGAGAAGCGGGCGCAAGACATTGTGGAGTATCGCGAGGAACACGGCCCCTTCCAATCTGTGGATGAGTTGGACAATGTGGCGGGGATAGGAGAAGGGATCCTATCGGGTTTGCGGGAGTATGCCACAGTGGGTACTTATGAATCCGGGAAATAAGGAGAAGAGCATGGCAAAAATTTTAGTAGTAGATGATGAACAGGTACTGGTAAAAGGGATTAAATTTAACCTGGAACACGAGGGTTACCATGTGGAAGTGGGCTATGACGGAGAACAGGCAGTGGAGTTGGCCCGGGAAGGTGGATTTGATCTCATTATGCTGGATTTGATGATGCCGAAAATTGACGGCTTACAGGCCTGTATGCGCATTCGGGAGTTTTCCAACGTGCCGATTATCATGCTCACAGCCCGGGGGGAGGATACGGACAAGCTCATTGGGTTTGAATATGGAGCGGACGACTATATTACAAAGCCCTTCAATATTTTGGAGGTGAAGGCGCGGGTACGGGCGCTGCTGCGCCGCTCTGGAGCAACAGAGCAGAGACAGTCCGGGGCTATCCTTACGGTAGGCCATATCCGTCTTGACACCGGGGCACGCGCGGCCTGGAAAGGGGAAGTTGGGGTAGAGCTGACGGCCAAGGAGTTTGACCTGATGGAGCTACTGATGCGAAACCCAGACCGGGTCTATAGCCGGGAGAATCTGCTCAATGTGGTGTGGGGTTATGAATACATCGGGGATTACCGCACGGTAGATGTCCACGTACGACGGCTGCGGGAGAAGCTGGAAGTGGATCCGGCCAACCCGGAGTATATCCGTACCAAGTGGGGCGTGGGTTATTACCTGTCCAATCGAGGCGGTTCCGGAAGTTAAGGCCGGCTGGGGGCTGGGAAAGGGGGCGCGGATATTGGGAGAAACGCCGAGGAAAAAATATAAAGTTCCCTTTTTTTCCTCTCTACAGGTGAAATATGCCATCAGCTATCTGGTTATTTTTGCAGTGGTGCTGGTACTGCTGAACACATATCCTGTGATTGCCTCCCAGGATTTGCTCTTCCGCTCCAAGCGGGATTCCCTGAAAAGCCAGGCGGCAGTTATGGCTTCGGCTCTGATGGAGCTTGAGACACTCTCCTCAGATCAGGTGATGCGGGTCATGAACATGTTGGACAACATGGGTCTGAACCGGATTTTGGTCACTGATCCCGCCGGCCTTATCCTCTATGACAGCCTAAAGGACAACAAAAAACAGACGGAGGAGGGGGAGACAGAGGATGGGGAAGAGGTGGAACCAGCGCAGCCGGAGTACTGCTATGCCCTGTATCAGGAGGTGGTTTTGGCGCTGCGGGGACGGGATGTATTTTACTCCCGATATGTCAACAATGTATTTGTCTCTACAGCGGCGCTGCCCATTGTCTACCGGGGGATGACCATCGGGGCCATCTATATTTTGGAGGTAGATCAGGCTCAGGCGGCCCTGCTGCTCAGTCTGCAGCAAAATCTGCGCTACATCTCCCTGGTAATTGCGGCGGTAACTCTGGTACTCAGCGCCATATTTTCCAAGATGCTGACTGCCCGGATTGCCGCGTTGCTGCGGGCTATCCGCATTGTGGGGGAGGGAGAGTACGGACACCGCCTTCAACCGGTGGGGCGGGATGAGATGGCTCAGTTGGCCGAGGAGTTTAACCAACTTACCGACCGCCTTCAGACTACTGAGGAGGTGCGTCGGCGTTTTGTCTCCGATGCCAGTCATGAGCTGAAGACGCCTTTGGCCTCCATCCGCCTGTTGGCAGATTCCATCTTGCAAAACGACCATATGGACCAGGAGACCGTCCGGGATTTTGTAGGGGATATCGGAGACGAGGCTGAGCGACTTACCCGCATTACGGAGCATCTCCTGGCGCTTACTCGGCTGGATAGCCTGCCGGCAGGGAAGACGGTACCTGTAGATGTGTCCCAGGTGGCAGACCGGGCAGCTGGACGGTTAGGACCTGTGGCGGAAACAGCCGGAGTAACCATCCAGCGCAGCCTGAAGCCTGGGTGCCGTATCCTGTGTACTGAAGATGATTTGTACCAGATTTGCTATAACCTGCTGGAAAATGCGGTGAAGTATAACTACGCAGGGGGCTACGTATATCTGTCGGTCTATACAGACGACGATCAAGTGCTGTTGGAGGTGGCGGACACAGGAATCGGTATCCCGGAAGAGGATTTGCCCAAAGTATTCAACCGCTTTTACCGGGTGGACAAGGCTCGTTCCCGGGCAGCCGGAGGCACAGGATTGGGGCTGTCCATTGTTCGGGATACAGTGCGCCGCCACGGGGGATGGGTCACTGCCCGCCACCGCAGTCCAGAGGGAAGTGTGTTCACCGTGGGATTCCCCGTGTATATCCAGTCGGAGGAGAAATTGACATGAGGCGATGGATGTTGTGCCTGCTGGCTCTGGCGCTGCTGGGGGGAGGGGCTGGCTGTGCCCCGAGCGGGCAGAAGGATTCCTCAGACTATCAACTCTATTTTTTGGCCGACGAGGAGAAGTTTGGGTCGGCACTGGATACTCAGCCCTATCAGGGGGAGGAGCCTGCTCAGATTCAGACTATGCTGAATGCTCTGCTGGCTGGCCCCACCCAGGAGGGGCTGCGTTCACCCTTCCCCCGAGGTGTTTCTTTGACAGAGTGGGAGCTGGATAAAGAGAGCGGGATTTTGCATCTTACTTTGTCTGAGCAGTACAGCGGTTTGGCGGACATCTCCCTGACCCTGGCAGATTACTGTATCGTCCTTACGTTATGCCAGCTGGATGGAGTGGAGGGGGTAGAGATCCGTTCTGCAGGCTATTCGGTCAACTATCGCAGCCACCAACTGCTGCGGCCGGAGGAGGTGGAGCTTCAGCCCCCGGACACAAAGGGGACTTGACAAACTGCCTCGGGTTTTGTACTCTTACTACAATCCGCCACAGAAAGAAGGTTTTTCCTATGAGTAACTATTCCATCCAAACCAAGTGCGTCCAGAGCGGCTATACCCCCGGCAACGGGGAGCCCCGGCAGATTCCCATTATCCAGTCCACCACCTTTAAGTATGCAACCAGTGAGGATATGGGCAAGCTGTTTGATCTGGAGGCCAGCGGATATTTCTATACCCGTCTTCAAAATCCAACAAATGACATGGTTGCGGCCAAGATCTGTGATATGGAGGGGGGCAGCGCGGCCATGCTTACCTCCTCCGGTCAGGCTGCCAATTTCTACGCCATTTTCAACATTGCTAATTGCGGTGACCATGTAGTGGCCTGCTCCACCATTTATGGAGGCACCTATAATCTCTTCCATGTAACCATGCGGAAAATGGGGATTGATTTTACCTTTGTGGAGCCTGACTGCTCCGACGAGGAGCTGCAGGCGGCTTTCCGGCCCAATACCAAGGCGGTCTTTGGAGAGACCATTGCCAATCCTGCCCTTACCGTGCTGGACATCGAGCGCTTTGCCAAGGCGGCCCATGATCATGGTGTGCCTCTGATTGTGGACAACACCTTTGCGACTCCTGTTAACTGCCGGCCCATTGAATGGGGCTGCGATATTGTCACGCACTCTACCACCAAATATATGGACGGCCATGGGGCTGGCGTAGGCGGCTGTATTGTGGACAGCGGCAAATTTGACTGGTGGGCCCATGCCGATAAGTTCCCCGGGTTGACTACCCCTGACGAGAGCTACCACGGCATCACCTACGCAGAGAAATTCGGTCTGGGCGGCGCCTTTATTACCAAGTGCACCGCTCAGCTTATGCGAGACTTTGGATCGATTCAGTCTCCTCAGAATGCCTTTTTGCTCAACCTGGGGCTGGAGAGCCTCCATGTGAGGATGCCCCGCCACTGTGAAAACGCCCTGGCGGTGGCCAAGTACCTGAAGGGACATCCCAAAATCTCCTTTGTCACCTATCCTGGCCTGGAGGGGGACAAGTACTATGAGCTGGCCCAGAAGTATATGCCCAGTGGTACCTGTGGTGTGGTCTCCTTTGGCTTTAAGGGCGGCCGAGCAGCTGCTGAGAACTTTATGAAGCACCTAAAGCTGGCTGCCATTGAAACTCACGTGGCCGATGCCCGTACCTGCTGTCTCCACCCCGCCTCTGCCACTCACCGGCAGATGAATGACCAGGAGCTGACCGCTGCCGGCATTACTCCGGATCTGGTGCGCTTCTCCTGCGGAATTGAAGGAGCGGACGATTTGATTGCCGATATCCGCCAGGCGCTGGAACAGGTGTAAGAGAACTGCGGCGGGGCGGCTTGCCGCCCCGCCGGAAAGGATGAAACCATGAGAACAGGTACAGTATTAATGTATAATTGCTCGGGCCCAGAATATTCCAAACTGCGGCAGATATTGGCTATGCTGCGTCTGCGCATGCGGCCGGTGGGACCGGAGCGGTACCAGGTGGCCATTGGGCAGCTGGCTGAGGGGCAGGGGGAGGACGGAGAGGCTGTTCAGCCTATTCCAGAGGCTATGTTGGTATTCTGCGGTATGAACCAGGCCCTGCTTAATCAGGTGCTGGAAGTCATCCGAGTGGCTAATCTGCCGCCCATTCCCCTCAAAGCTGTGCTTACTCCCTCAAATCGGGAGTGGACGACACTTCAGCTATACGAGGAGCTTAAGCGGGAGCGGGAGGCCATTGCCGGGGCAGAAAAGGGACAGGGCTGACTTCTCTTGGGAGAAAATGAGAAAATCCCGTTGACAAAATGGCTATTGAACAGTATAATAATTTAGCGGTTTGAAAAAACCGCTCTTTGCGGCTGTGCTGGAATTGGTAGACTGGCAAGCTTGAGGTGCTTGTGTCCGGACGGGCGTACGGGTTCGACTCCCGTCAACCGCACCAAAAGAGGAGGCTAAGAAAGATATTGGGCAGAAAAGTCCAGTGTTTTCAAGGCTTCCGAGGCCCGTAGATCAACGAATCTACGGGCCTCATTTTTTCGATATTTCAATACTGGACCTTCGT
>CALWYD010000095.1 GCA_944385675.1 uncultured Oscillospiraceae bacterium | reverse complement strand
AAAATTCGATCTGATAGCTCACCTGGATACAGAGGTCGCTGCCCCGCAGATCTGACTGGCTGAAATCCAGGCCGGCCACCCCGTCTGTCACCCGGAGGGCCCGGAGCATCCCGTCCGCCTGGTCGGCATCTCCCCCGGCCAAATAGCCCAAAAAGCGCTTCTCCGCCGCCTCCACCCAGTCGTCCTTTGTGGCGCCGCCGGCCCGGTCGTACCAGCGCTCCGAGTCGGAGAAATAGGGGTCGTCGGCGCTCAGGCCGGTCAACCCCATTACCAGGTTGACACCAAGATCCACCATGCCGTTGGGCTTTGACAACTTGTCCGTGGCATAGGCGTCCAGCGCCAAACTCTGGGTGCTCTCCACCAGGGCGTGGCCGATCAGATTTTGAGTCATGAAAACCGTAATCAAGCCGTATAGGGTCAGCACGAAAAAGATGAACAGGGGTACCACAATGCAGGCCTCCAGGGAGAGGTAGCCCTTCTGTTCCTCCCTGAGGCGGTCAAGCCACTGTTTCACCATGGTCAATACCCCCTGTAAATTTCGCGCTCCACCCGGAATACGCTGTCAGCGGAGAGGGCGGCCACCGGAAGCAGCTGCACCAGGGAACCACCGGCTGTTACCTTCAGCGAGGTGTAGCTCTCGTCGATGGAGAAGTCCTTATAGGTCCCCAGAACGCGCTCTGACAGGCTTGTGTGGGCCGGATCGAGGCGATAGGCTGTGCTCTCCGTCTGGATCAGATCGCTCAAGCGGAGGAGACAGGTATCCTCCGACGCGAAAACCAGCATCAGCAGAAGGGAATACTGGGTGTAATTGAGCTTCAGCAGATTTTCCACATAGCTGCTGTCCGCCTGGTTCCGGTCCTTGTTGGTCTGATAGATGGAAAAACCGCTGATCTCGCTCACCTTTCCCTCGATTTTTTTCACCTGTTCGTCGTCAAACTTTATGGTGGTAAACTCCTGAATCAGGTCTGGGATGCCGCCCACGGTCAGATACGGGTCGGATTTGACCAGCGGTACCTCGCCCCCGTTTACCAGGACCATGGTGTCGGCCAGCGGCTCGGCGAAGCAGAATATGATCCAGATTACCGGGGCGCAGGGGCCGGCCACAGCGGCGTAAGACTGCACCTCCTGGTCTGTCAAAACAGTGGGTAGATTCAGCAGCAGGCGAAGCAGATACAGCGCCATGAACTGCATGGTCTGATTCCCGATCTCGCTGCTGGAACCCCAGAGGATGTACTCCAGCTCCGCGCCGGAGAAGCTCTTGTTGACGGTCCCCCCTTCTCCCGCCAAGGCTTTCAGCCCCTCGATCAGGCTGGCCAGCGGAAGCCCGGTGGCCGCCGACACATTCCCATAGGAGATGGCGCTGTAGCTGTACCCCGTGGCCGCTTTTCCCGACTTGTAGTTGGTGCGGTTGGGCATATCATAGGCCAGATAGCCGCAGAGCAGCATACGTCCATAGGCCGTCCCCGGGTCGGTGACCAGTTCCATCACCCGGCCCGCAATTTCCACAAGCAGCTGGATCGTATGGGCGATCAGATTGATCACCGACTCCAGCAGATCCTTGATTGCGATCAGCAGATCCAGCAGCTTCAGGACGTTTCCGGTCAGAACCTTGCCGATGGCCTCGGAAAGGTCGGCGCCCGCATCCACCATATTGCCCAGATCCTCGACAATCAGCTCGATGGCACTCTTGGCAGGCCGGTTTTCCCGGGTGCTGGGCAGACCGCCGTAGTTCTCCTCGTAATAGTCCATATCCAGTTGGCTGCTCAGCTCCGGGTCAAACAGCCCCTTCATATGAACCAGGCTGTCAAAAATGGACAGCATCGCATCCAGAAAGTCCAGAATGCCGTTGTCGTTCATCTCGCTGGCGTCTGTGTTCAGCAGCTCCTCCAGCTGATCCGCGTCAGCCAGACCGGCCACCTGGGCGGTGTGGTATTGGGCGGCGTCCGGCGCCAGACTGCTCTGGGTGACAGAATCGGTGCGATAGGCCGACACCGCGTTCAGATCGCTCTGAAGCGCCCGGATCGCGGCGGCCATCTTCTCCGGCTGGAACGAGTCAATGCACTCTTTTGCGTTGTTGGTGATGGTGGTGCCGGAGGAGGCGACGGCGGTGATCATGTTTTTCTCGTTAGCAATCAGCGTTTTCATGTCCTTGTTGTCGCCGTATTCCAGCTCCAGGTAGCCCGAGCCGGCAGTCGCCTCGAATTTCAGCATCTTGTTGGCAAAATCAATTTTCCCGGCGGCCTCCTCCTCCACCTTCTGCTGCAGATCGTCCAGCGCGTTTTTCAGGCCTGAGATCGCGCTCTCATAGTCCTTCCGGGCGGATTCCGCCGCGTCCCGCAGATCGTCTGACTCCTTGTCCCAAGCCTCAGCCTCGTCCTCGTCGCTGGGCCGCGCGCTCTTCAGATGGTTAATCAAGGAGGTCACGCTGCTCTGCCAGGCGGAGAAGCAGGAGTCATATTCGGAAATGGCATCCTGCGCCTTTTCCGCAGACTTCTGCGTGTCCTCCAGCGCTTTCAGCATATCTGCCTCCGCGCTCACCGCCTTGCTTCCGTCTGAAATAGTGTTCAGGAAGGGAATCAGCTTGGTGGCCTTCTCCAAATCCTTAATCAGATCCTCCAGATTGAGAAAGTCCACCGCCACCTTGGCCGGAATGGTGTACTTGCTGGTCTCCAGCACCTGCCGGCGCAGGATATCCAGATTGGAGAGGGGGAATTGGCCAGTGGCGGTGGGAGCGCCGTCCATGCTGATCGCCCCCAGGTCAGCCAGCTTTGTGCCGTTGAAGTAGGTATTCAGCGTATCGGTGGGCTCGCTGTCCTGGGAGAGGGCGAGCAGGCCAAAGCGGTCCAGCAGATACCCGTCATAGTTGGCCAGGGTGGAGACGGCGCTGCTGCCCAGCACCTCGTCCAGCATTTTCACCGCGCTCTGATAGCGCCCGGCCTCCACCAGTATGGCAGCCAGAGAGAAAAAGGGGAGCAGAAGCAGAGCCAGCAGCAGGGTGAGCGCGCCCTTTGTCCCGTTGATCCATTTGTGGGTGTGCCGTTTCATCCTGTCAGCTCCTTTTACCCGAATAGGTCTGCGACTGCTCTGACCGCGCCAACAATGGATTCGATGGCACTTTCAAACTTGGACATCCCAGAGAACAGATTGGGGATGTCCACCGCTGCCTCCACCGTTGTGATATAGTCCAGTAGGTCGATGCAGGGGGCCCGGCCCGTGGCGTGATAGGTCAGGGTGCCGTCCAGCCCGAAATACTCCAGAGCCCCACCGAATGGAATCTCATACTCCGCTGTGACTAAGACCTCCACATGGCGGCGGCCCAGACTGTCATAGGGAACGCTGACCGATATGCTGGGCTGGGAGACCGGCGTGGCCAGGCTGCTCTGGCTCAGGCACAGGGAGGCGAACACCTCCCCCCGCTCCTCGTTTTCCACAGCCAGGCTGTCACCGAAATAGCGCATCAGCGGGATGTCGCTCACGTCCTCCTCACTGACATAGCCGCTGGTCATGTCGGCAGTGAGATAGGGATAGCGCTGAGCCAGCCGGGCGGCGGTATCATTGGCCACCAGCGACACCGTCCACTGCTGGTAAAAGAGAAAGCCGATGCTCATCAGAAACACAAGCACCATAATGGTGAGCAGCATGGCGATCATGCCGTCCAGCATCAGCGACCCGGTCTCCTCCCTGCGCCAGCGTTTTTTCATATCGCATCCCTTCTTTTCAGCGAATTACCAGTCCCAGCAGATAGTACAGCAGCAACCACATATAAAACGGGGACAGGGCCCAAAGATAGAAGGCCGCGCCCCTGCGGGCCGGGGCCCGCCCCTCTGTCAGGGCGGCGCCGGGACGGCCCTTTGGGTAATAGAGCAGGAGCTCCGGCACCGGCTCGGAGGACACCATGCCCCGGTAACGGTATTCCTGGCCGTCCACCGTATAGACATAGGTCACCTTCCACCGGTCGGTGCGGTTGCGCCGGGTGCGCTCCTCCGGATAGCCGGGGATATAGGTGCTCTTTTCCAGGCTTCCCCGCGCCACCCGGCCCTCCCGGCGTGCATCCTCCACGATCCGCACCCCCTTCGACCGCGTGCGGCGGCCATACCGGAACAGCAGGACACAGATAACAATGGACAAGCCAACCGCAATCAGCATGCGGATCTCTTCCGTTCCCATAACAAAGCCTCCGGGCTCAGCGGGCCACCGCCCACTGGATTACCTGGTATCTGCCGCCCGCCTCCGGCTGGACCGGGCAGCTGCCGTCCTCGGAAAAGTACCAGGCATCGGCGAACTGGAAGTCCACCACCAGCTGGCCCTCCTCATCCACAAAGCCCCACAGGCCGTCCTGGCACACGGCGGCCACCCCGC
>CALWYD010000094.1 GCA_944385675.1 uncultured Oscillospiraceae bacterium | reverse complement strand
GGATGGTCAGCAGCGCGCCCAGGGGCTCCACCGCGCCGGAGACCACACCACCCGCAAAGGCCCGGGCCTTGCCCACCCCCTCCGAGCGCAGGGGCATGGAGACGATGGCCCCCTCGGGGAAGTTCTGGATGGCGATGCCCAGGGACAGGGCCAGGGCGGCCGTCATGGTGATCTGCCCCTCTCCCGCCAGAAGGCCCGCATAGACCACCCCCACCGCCATCCCCTCGGGGATGTTGTGGAGAGTGACCGCCAGCACCATCATGGTGGAGCGCCCCAGCCGGGTACGGGGCCCCTCCGCCTGCCGGCTCCGCTGATGGAGGTGGGGAATCAGGTGGTCCAGCCCCAGCAGAAAGAGGATGCCGGCCCAGAAGCCGACAACCGCCGGCAGAAAGGCCCAGATTCCCGCCCCGGCGGACTGCTCCATGGCGGGGATCAGCAGGCTCCAGATGGACGCGGCCACCATCACGCCGGAGGCAAAGCCGGTGAGTCCCCGCTGCACCCGGTCCCCCAGGCCCTTCTTCAAAAAGAAAACACAGGCGGCGCCCAGGGAGGTGCCGAGAAACGGGACGAGCAGACCCCAAGCTGCTGCCGGTTCCATTCCAACATCCCTCCTGACTGTTGTCTGCCGGGACAAGTTCAATTTCTGTTGATGAAAGCTGAGCACATCTTTTTGGTTAGTATATGCTAACCGCAGAAGCTTGTCAAGGCCAAGAACAGTGAGCTGCACCTCAAAAGTTGGACAAGAGCGCCCGCAAAAGAGATGCAGTTCAATGCGCCGTTCGTCTTGACCGCCGCCGGCTCAGCTAGATTCGCTGTCTATTGAATATCTTTTGCTTTCATTTTTTCAATTTCTTTTTTCTTTGCCGCCAGATGTCCTTGCACCCAGAGCAGAAGAAAAATAAGTGTCGGGAAAATAATCATTTTCCAATCTTCTCCAAAATTGATTTTTCCATTGAAAAACAGAAACACCAGCATGCCAACCCATAAAAGGGGAACGATACCTCCTAAATACCAAAATTTAGGGCTTCTGTGACACAGCCAGGTGTGACCCACAATAACAGCGAGTACGATAATCAATGTCACAAATTTATTCATGATTTTTCTCCTTTTCCCGTCTATACTTTTCGATAATAATCTTTGCGGTTTCCAAATCAATCCGGGAGTCAACCGCCAAGCCTTTGATAAATGCGGAAAACGGTTCTTCCTCCTTTTGGTCGCTCAATTGGATTTTTTGAATGAGCTTATCCAATCTAAGCCGAACGGTGGGATAGGAGACCTCATACAAACGCGCGATCTCCTTCAATGAGCCTGATTTCAAAACAAAGTTCTTGAGAAAGGCCGCGTCCTCCGGCTCCAGCGCAAGTATCCATTGCGGAATTTTATCTATCTCCAACTCAATTCTCCTTTCTCTCTAGTTTTAATTGTATTCAATATATCATAAATAAAATTAAAGTCAATAGAAAGTTTAATATAATCTTTAGGCAACAAAGGCAGCTGCCGCCCGGCTTCCCCGCCGCGTCCCTTTCCGGCATATGGACACTTTCCCTGAAGGCAGACAAAAAGCACCCGCAATGAAAAATCATTGCGGGTGCTTTTCTCTATCGCAGGTGTCCTTTCGCCCGATTTTACGGTGTCAGCCCCATCAGCCCGGCGGCCAGGTCATGTCCCGCCCGGCCAGCACGTGGAAGTGCAGGTGGGGCACGGTCTGGCCCGCCTGCTGGCCGACGTTGGACACCACCCGGTAGCTCTCCAGGCCCAGCTCCCCGGCCACCTTGGCGATGACCTCCAGCATGTGACCGGCCAGGGCGGCGTTCTCCGGCCTGATCCCGGCCACAGAGGGGATATGGGCCTTGGGGATCACCAGAAAATGGGTGGGCGCCTGGGGGTCGATGTCGTAAAAGGCGTAGACGGTCTCATCCTCGTACACCTTGTTGGACGGGATCTCCCCGGCGGCGATTTTACAGAACAGACAGTCAGGCACGCAAAGTCCTCTCCTTTCCGCATTTTAATATTGGCTTGAGTATAACACAAAAAACGCCGCTTGTCATTCCCCCTTTTTCCCATACCGGCTGATGGCGTCCAAAATTTGGTACAGCTCCTTCTGCCGTTTGGGGGACAGGGCAAAAAACAGCTCATACGCCTGAAGGGCGTAGCTCCCGGCCCGCTCTGGGCCATCAACCTTTTCCAGCAGCTGAGACAGGGGAATTCCCAGGGCCAGGGTAATTTTAGACAGGCTCTCAATGGTCAGGTTCTTCTCGCCCCGCTCAATCTGGCCGATATAGGTAGGGTGAAGTCCCGCCAGTTCAGCCAGCCGTTCCTGGCTATAGCCCTGCTGCGTGCGATAGTACCGCAGTCTGCCCCCTATTGTCTGTGTAATTTGGCTCATAAGCTCACCTCATAACACAGTCTAAAAATACTAAAAATTCTTTTAAATAGACTATTGATATTATCTTGTCTGGAATATATACTATAAATATTATTTCATATTTTTTATATACTATAAATTGGGGGGTTGGAAATGTCAGAGAAAGAGAAGGGCACCGTGGTGCTGCTCGCCTTTTATAACGTGAAGGCGCTGGGGGTGCGATATCTGGAGTCTGCGCTCTCCCGCTCGGGCTGGCGGGTGGCAACCATCTTTTTTAAGCGCTTCAACAGCCGGGCCCCCGCCCCGGCCACAGCGGAGGAACTGGCACTGCTCTGTGCCAGAGTGCGTGAGGAGCGGCCGACCCTTATCGGCCTGTCCGTAATGAGCTCCATGTACCTGGATAGCGTGTGGAAGGTACTGGATGCCCTGAAGCAGGCGGGCTTAGGCCCGGTGGTCTGCGGCGGGGCCTTTGCCTCGCTGCAGCCGGAGTATTTTCTGCGCCGGGGCGTCCCCTATGTGATTCGGCTGGATGGCGAGGCGGCGATAGTGGCATTGGCCGAGGCCCTGCGGAAGGGCGGCTGCGTGGAAGGCATTCCCTCCCTGTGCTACCGGGATGGCCCGTCCATGTGCAGCAACCCGGTAGGCGGGCTGGCCAACGACCTGGACCAGTATGGGCTGCCCACAGTCCACAGCCCCAACGCCTGTCTCATTGACGACAACAGGCTCACCCCAGGGGACCCCCAGCTCAGCGCCTTGAGCTATGAGGTCATCGCCTCCCGAGGGTGCCCGTTTACCTGCTCCTACTGCAGCTGCGTCAATCTGCGGCGGCTGCTTCCCCCCGGAATCCATCCGGTGCGCACCCGCTGTGTGGAGAGCGTCATTCAGGAGCTGGAGCAGGCAAAGCGCGCTTGCCGCTCCATTGCATTTATCCACTTCTACGATGAGATCTTTCCCAACCTCCCCGGCTGGGTGGATGAGTTTGTGGCCAAGTATCCCGCCCGGATCGGCCTGCCCTTCAGCATCTGGTCGCATCCCAAGATGGTGGACGGCGAAGTCCTCCGCAAGCTGGTGCGGGCGGGGCTGGTGGAGGTTATTATGGGCATCCAGTCCGGCTCACCGTACATACGCCGGGATATTTTCCACCGCTATGAGACCAACGACGATATCGTGGAGGCTGCGCGGCAAATCCATCGGTCCGGCGTTTTTTGGGCCAGCTATGATTTCATGCTCCAGCATCCGTTTGAGACGGCGGACACCATGCGGGAGTCCTATGAGCTGACCAAATGTCTGGAGGGCCGCTATGAGCTTCAGCTGCATGGGCTGAATTTTCTCCCCGGCACCGACATCGTGCCCATGGCAATTCAGCAGGGTCATCTGACCCCGGCAGAGATGGATGCGATACTCTACGCCCCAATGGAGGAACAGTTCCGGGCCTATTGGAAGCAGGATACCCGGACGCAAAGCCGCCTTTGGTATGCGCTTATTTACCTGTGGCAGTTTCCCTGCTTCCGCAGGCGATGCCTGCGCTATGAGCGGGATATTACAGCGTTTGAAGCAAGCATCGAAAGGGACTGTGCCAGGGCTCAGGTGCTGGCACGGCTGCGCTATCTGTACAAAAAACTGCGGGTCATTCTCAAGCGGATTCTGGGGCGGCGGCCAGGCGTATAGAAAAGCGCCGTTTGGACATTTCCAAACGGCGCTTTTTCACAGGCAGGCGCTGCGTTGACGGGGCGTATGCAGCTTAATCCTTCAGCTTCATGGACACGAAGTTGTCCACCATGGCCAGCGCGTTGTCCAGCATGAGCGGGTCCTTGCCGCCGCCCATGGCGGAGTCCGGCTTGCCGCCGCCGGAGCCGCCGGCGATGGCGGACACCTGCTTGATGATGTCCCCGGCCTTGATCCCTCTGGCCACCGCCTCCTTGCCGCACACGGCCAGGAAGGTGATTTTCCCGTCCTTCACCGCGGCCAGCACCGCCACCACCTTGGGGTCCTTGTCCCGAAGGGTGTCCCCCATCTGGCGCAGCTTGTTGGCGTCGGCTTCGGGGATGGTGGCGGTGAGCACCCGCAGGCCCTCCACATCGTGGGCGCCGAAGAGGATGCGCTCGGTCTCCCCCG
>CALWYD010000093.1 GCA_944385675.1 uncultured Oscillospiraceae bacterium | reverse complement strand
CGGGCTGTCCCGCCTGACCGTGGAAAAGGTCACCGCCGCCATGGTGCGCCAATATGTCGTGCAGCGTGGCGATACGCCTGGAACTGTCCAGGATCTTACATATGCCAGCCGCTTTTGGGATTACTGTCTGAAAAAGAAGTACTTTGTGTGTGACAATCTCATTGCGGAATGGCTGAAGAAGTATCAGAAGCGCAATACATCTCCGGCCAAAGCCCTTCGCAGCGCCGCGAAGAAAACCAATCTGACTGTGGACGAGGAACGGCTGGTCAATGCCTATGTGGAGACCCACCTGGATGAGCCCATGCTTCCTGCACTGATTCTGGCCAAGGAGGCGGGTTTCACGGCCACGGAGCTGTCGCAGCTGCAGATGAAGGACCTGACCTTCTGCTCCGATCCCCGTCGCGTGTACGTGCAGCGGAGCCGGGAATATACCGCTTCTGCCACGCAGAACTACCAGGTGCCTCTGAGCCCCTGGGGCGCACTGCAGATGGAAAAGTGGCGGGATGGGCTCCTGGCCCATGAGCCTGCCGGAGTGGCGGATACAACGTATGTGTGCGGTCAGGGCGCGAAAGCTATCAAAACCAAGACAATCAATGACTATATTCGCAGCGTTCTCCGTTTGACCATCGGGCTCCCGGATGACCTGGCGGTGTGCGAGCTGCTCCGCAACAACCTGCACTGCCGCCTGACCACCTATTGCGGACTGGGACAGATGCCGGGCGCGGTCAACTTCCTGCTGGGCAACTCTCTGGCCAATGATACAACCTCCGACCACTACCGTAGCTTCGTGGACCAGGAGGGGCAGGAGATGCTCTACCGCTCCCTGGCCCGGGACCGCCGCTTCTATTGCGACACGGCGCCGGAGCTGCACGGCGAGGGCGTCTTTAAAGCCCAGTTTCCGGACAAGCGTAACTGCGTGCATTCCCACCTCTCCATCAAGGCCAATCAATATTTCACCGTCGAGGCACCCCACGGCGCTTTGGTCTCCCTGGACCGGGTGGTGCAGAAAGCTCCCTGAAATCGGCTATGATTTCAGGGAGCTTTCTGCTGCCTCTTTTTCGAATGATGTTCGTTTCCGGGAGAGTTTTCAGATTTATTTTAAATATTAAGGTCTTAAATAAAAAGGTGCTATACTGTCCTCAAAAGACAGATTGGGAGGTATCAAACATGGAAATCTGGATTGATCCGAGGCTGACAGAGTATCTGAAACTGCGAAAAAAAGCCCTGCAACAGAGGGAGGCTCCGGCGCTGTTCCAACTGGGACAGATCTATCTGCGCTTACAGACTTCGGGGGGCAAGAAGCAGGCGTTTTCCTGCTTCCGTGCCGCCGCAGCCCACGGCTATGCCCAGGCCCAGTTTATGATGGGCGTATGCCATGAGAAGGGAATCGGCATCAGGAAAAACTTCCGACGTGCGGTGGAGTGGTATCAGAAGGTAGATAACAGCGTCACGTGTGATGTGATGGACCACCCAGGCCCAGTGGACGAGGCGGAAAATGAAACCCTCCGCCTGTATCTGGAGAGTCCCCGGTTTGCTGCCAGTATGGACGCCATACTGGATGCCCGACAGGCTTCCGCGGAACACACACCGGACGCCATCCGGGAGGCCGCCGAACGGGGCGATGCCGACGCTCAGAATTATCTGGGACATCTGTATTATTACGGAAGGGAAGGCCTGGAGAAGGACCGGGAGCAGGCAGGGTACTGGTACCGGAAATCTGCCCAGCAGGGCTGCGAGGCGGGCGTTCTCCACTGGGCCCAGTTCTGCAAGTGGTCCGGGGATTACGAGGAAGCTGCCAGGTGGTACCGCCAATACGCGCTCATCCGGTTCAGGTGGCGGGAAGAGCGGCTAGGCCCGTAAGGAAAAGGAGATGAAAATTAATGGATTGGTCCCAAATTTCCACGGAAGAACTTATCCGTGAGCTGCTCAGGCGGGAGGGGGTGGAGGTGATCCCGGTGGAGCCCTACACCCCCTATCGTATCATCGTGGATGGTAGGGAGCGAGACTCTGATACCGGCCCTGCGGTGCTGTTGTGTGTATGGGATTGACAGTTCCGCGAAAGACAATGTAACATAAACCCAGAAAAACCGGGCCGGTCCGGCAGCGTACACCCTGGAGCAGTTTGCATTCCGGGCGGGGCAGCGAGTCGCTGCTTCGGTCATCATAGCAGGAACGGAGCCGAGGGCGGCTCCGCACCGGTGTTCGCGTCGGCCAGTGGCCGTCGCGCCTCCGATTCTTTTGTGCCGTGCTGGCCGGTTTTCACCATCATGAAAGGTATATAAAATGAAAATAACGGGCGAAACGGTATCTTTTGAGACCTGTGATATAGCCTTTGTCCGAAAATTTGGATTGTTGGAAGCCGCCCGTCAGGCCCTGGCTCACCGCGACGCCCACCCGGAACTGCCGTTCCTCATGGACGACCACCAGTTGTCGGCCTTCTTGGCCATTGGAAGGAAGACGCTGTACCAGCTGGCCCGCCAGACCAAGGAAGCATACCACCCGGTGCAGATCCCCAAAAAGGGCGGCGGCGTCCGGCAGCTTTTTGTACCGGAGCCTCGGCTCAGGCGCATCCAGGACAGGATCTACCGGCATATTCTGATCCATCTGCCGATTTCTCACTATGCCACCGCCTACCGAACGGGCGGCTCTCTCCGGGACAACGCCGCGCCCCATGTGGGCCGCCGGTATGTGCTGAAGCTAGACGTGGCGGACTTTTTCGGCAGCATTCACCATGACCAGGTTCTGAGGGTGCTGTCCGAGACCCCGGGCTTGTCCCGGCAGACAGCCTGGTTGCTCTCGGAGCTGTGCTGTCTGGACGGCGTTCTTCCTCAGGGGGCTCCCACATCTCCACCCCTATCCAATCTGGTGCTGGATCGTATGGACCGTACGCTGGGCTGCTGGTGCCAGATTCAGGGTATCACCTATACCCGGTACTGCGACGATTTGACCTTCTCAGCCGACTGTCCGCTGGAGGGAGCCTATGAGAAGGCCGGGAATCTGCTGCGGGACATGGGGTTTTCCCTGAATGAGAAAAAGACCCGCTTTCTCACCCGAGCCACCCGGCAGCAGGTTACCGGCCTGACCGTCAATGAAAAGGTGTCAGTGCCTAACGACTACAAGCGCGCTCTGCGGCAGGAACTATACTACGCACTGCGCTACGGCCTCTGTGAGGCTATTTTGGGGGGAAAACAGACGGCGTTTTTGCGGGACGGACAGCCGGACCCGGAGCGGTACCGGGCCCACCTGCTGGGGCGGGTGCAGTATGTGCTGCAGATCGAGCCGGAGAACAAGTGGTTTCAGGAGGCTAAAAAGCGATTGTACGAAACAGAATACAAAAAAGAGGATGAAGTATGGAAAAGCTAAAAAAGTTATTGATGGACCTTACAAACACGTTCAGCAGAGAACGCCAAATTATGTGCTTACAGAGTATTGGAAAGGAACTTCTGAACCATTATGTGATTAAGCTCCCGGGAATTGTGATTCAGCCGCTTTGGATTGAGGCCTATTACTTTGATCCAGATCTTGGCTTTCGGGACGATTCTGTCCACAAAGACGAACGGCAGCAGAGGTATGATGTACTGTATTTCCACCATAAGACAGACGATCTACGCAGCGGTGTTGACCTTTGCTTGTCACCCGACCAGAAATGTTGCCTCTCCTTTTTACTCAAATACACTCTTGTAAATGGTGTTTTTACAACACAGAGCCAGTTAAGCGGCTGTATTCCAACCGAACTAAGGAATTCAGACGGAGTCCTTTCTTATTCTCCGAACCCCACAGAAATCATGTGGTGCGCAAAGCGAATCGGCATTTGTTCCGGTGAATACAAGGATGAAAAATTGGCAATTGTAAGAGATTTTAATCAGCGATTTGTTACTTCAGATGGCCAAAAAGAGTCTTTGCCGCAAAAAATGGAACTGCTGAGAGCGTATATCTCTGCAACATATCCAGAAGAAGAAAGAAGCACAGATGCGCAGAAAGCACAAATCAGCCGCAAACTGGTTGGGGAATATTGGAGAGAACTGTTCCTGTGATTTTCCTATCCTCTTTTTTGCCGGCTCAATACCCCGCCGATGCCGCCACCCTCACCGCCGCTCTGGAAACCCACGGGGTGTCGTACCGGTATCTGAAAGGCGCACGGGACATCTGGTTACGGGACTTCATGCCGGTGCGGACGCGTTCTGGTCATCTGGTGTCCTTCCGCTACGAGCCCTCTTATCTGGCGGATGTGCCCGAACTGCACACCGATTTCCGCAAGGAC
>CALWYD010000092.1 GCA_944385675.1 uncultured Oscillospiraceae bacterium | reverse complement strand
AAGCTGTTGCAGAATTCCAGCAGGGAGATGAACGTATCGGAATCAAAGGAACAGGACCCGGTGCTCCAGTCCACAAAGCTGTCCAGATTCTGGGCCAGCACTCTGCTGAGCATGCCGTCCTTGGTATCGCCGTCGCCGAAAATAGTGCAGCCCTCCGGCATGGTGGCCAGCGCCGCCTTCAGATCGTCCAGGGTCCAGCTCATCCGGTCCCCCACCACCTTGGTGGCGCCCACCACGGTCTGGATGGAGAAGGTGCTGAAAACCTGATAGAGCTTTCCATCCTGCTCCGCGGCCTTGAATACATTCTCCATCACCGCGTCTCGGCCCAGGTCGGGGTCCTGCTCGATATAGGGCCACAGGTCCTCCAAAAGGCCCTTGCTGCCATACTGCTGGAGGGGCAGGCCGCTGACATAGATGATGTCGGGGACGTTGCCCGCGGCGATCTCCGTGTTGAGCTTGGTGAGGCCCGCCTGAAAATCGTCGGCGGTATTGTACTCGGAGTAGTCCCGGATCTCAATGCGGTATTTGTCGCTTTTTTTGTTGAACGCAATGATCCGGCTGCGGTCACTATAGCTGAGATACTGGGTGGCGTAGGTGAGGACCGTCTTGTCCTTGAGGACGGAGGCGTCCGTCTCCGTCAGAACCACCAGCTCGATGTCCTCCCTGCCGCTGCCGCTGTCCCACCGCCGGGTCATGGCCACCCCCCGGCCGTCCTCCAGGAAGGTAAAAAACATCAGCGCATCCCGGTTGATATCAGAGGCGCTCCAGCTGAGGATCTTCTCCCCTTCGCCGGCCTCCTTGTTGTAGCCATAGAGGGAATCCCCGTTGTCATAGTAAAAGATATACTTGGCGCTGCCGGTATAGGTGTTGCCCCCATTGGGCGGGAGGGGATATTCAGCGCCCCAATCCTTGGTGTTCTTGTCAATGATGCGCAGCACCTGGCCCTTTTCTTCCACCCAGGAGCTCATGCCCACGGTCCCGTCTCCTAGCAGCGTGAGCTGTCCCCAGATGTTCTCCTCCTCGATGGAAAAGCCGATGTTCTGGTTCTGATCCAGGAAGGTAATTTTCGTGGTGCTGGTACCGGAATCGCTGTCATAATCCTCGGAAAGCGTGTAAAGATTCCCTTCTCCGTCCAACACGACGCTCTGAAGATAGGTAGCTCCCACCTTTTCCGCCAAGTTGCCGAACTCAATACGGGAGAGCTCGCTGCCGGTGGAGTCCAGCTGACGGAACAGCTGGGTGGTGGTGCTCTCAGAGGGATAGTCCCATTTGCTCTCGTTCTCCGGATCAAAGTCCTCGGGCAGCTGGAAGGTGGTCGTGTTGATCTCCTCCGTCACCCAGAGGGTGCCGACCCGGCCGCCGCGGATATTGCTGACATATACGCTGCCATCCACGCCCTCGGGGACCTGGCTCATTTCAAAATTCTCCAGCTCCGAGGCCTGACCGCCCTCCAGGGAGACGCGGTAGATCTTATTGGTGGTGACATAGTCGATATAGGAGCCGTCCGCGCCGGACTCCGGATTTTCCCAGAAGCTGTCTACCTCCTCCTGGGTCAGATTCCGGACGAACTGACCGTCGCCGTCCATCAGCCGGGGCGTACTGCTCTGCCCCAGGACATAGACGTTCTGTCCGTCGCAGTAGCCGCCGTTTATGTACTCCACGTTCAGGTCTAAATCGACGAACTTCGGTACATAGATGGTACCGCTGAGCTGGCTGGTATCGCCGTTGTCACCGCCGCAGGCCGCAAGCCCCAGCACCAGGCACACAGCCAGCAGCAGCGCCGTCAGCTTTTTTCCGAATACTTTCATCTCATCTGTCCTCCTTGCTTTCATGGACCGGTTTGCCGGTAGATGCGGGTCCCCGGCCGCGGACCGTTTCCGCGCCTGTGGCGGAGACGGCGGCGCCAGACGATTCCCTCTATGGGAAAAGACGCAGGACGCTGGCACAAAGTTCCTCCGCATGTGCTATAATTGTAATCTGTTGTGCATCATTTTTGCATCTTTTCCCCATACCATTTGTTTTATTTCTTCTTAAAAATAGTTTAAGGTAGTTTAAGGCCGGGCGTGCGGCGCACGCCCGGCCCCATGGCTCCTTACTCTATTCCACTGTGACCGATTTCGCCAGGTTTCGCGGCTTGTCGATATCGCAGCCTCTCATTAAGGCCACGTAGTAGGCAAACAGCTGCAGGGGCACCACCTCCAGGGAGGGCAGCAGCAGCGGATGGGCCTCCGGGATGGTGATGACGCCGTTGGCGGTCCTGCGCATCTCCTCCCCGTGCTCCCGGGTGGTCAGGGCCAGCACGTCGCCGCCCCGGGCCTTCACCTCCACGATGTTGCTCATGGGCTTGTCGAAGAGCTTGGCGTAGGCGCCCAGGGCCACCACCAGGGTGCCCTCCTCGATGAGGCTGATGGTGCCGTGCTTGAGCTCCCCGGAGGCGTAGGCCTCGGAGTGGATATAGGAGATCTCCTTGAGCTTCAATGAGCCCTCCAGCCCCAGGGCGTAGTCCACGTTCCGGCCGATAAAGAACACGCTGTTGTGGTTGAAGTACTCGCTGGCATAATCCTGGATGACATCCTTGGCGGAGAGGATCTCCTCCATCTTCCCCCGCAGCAGCAGCCTCTCCCGCAGCACCCCCCGGTACCCCTCCGCCGGCAGAGCGCC
>CALWYD010000091.1 GCA_944385675.1 uncultured Oscillospiraceae bacterium | reverse complement strand
TGTCCAGGGTGGACTGATCCACGTCGGACTTGTCCAGGAAGGCGGGATTCATGGCGGCGATCTGCATGGCCACATCCTTGCCCAGTTCCTCTACCTTGGAGGCCTCAATTCCCTCCACGGCCAGGTTAACCAGCACGCCGATCTTGCCGCCCATGTGGATATAGGGGACATTTACGCCCTGGGCGTAGCGGACAAAGCGGCGAATCTGGATGTTCTCGCCGATAGCCAGCACCTTGTCGGCAGTGACGTCGGCCACGGTGCGGTCGGTGCCGGGATAGATGCAGGCCTTCAAGGCCTCCACGTCGGCGGGGTTTTCCTTGGCAACCAGGGCAGCCAGGTTCTTGACGAAGTCCTGGAACACCTCATTCTTGGCCACAAAGTCGGTCTGAGAGTTGACCTCAATCACCACGCCCACGCCGTTATCAGCTACCACGGCGTAGGAGACACCCTCAGCGGCAATCTTACCGGCCTTCTTGGTCTGGGCGGCCAGGCCCTTCTCGCGCAGCCACTCGATGGCCTTGTCAAAGTCGCCGTCGGCCTCGCTCAGGGCCTTCTTGCAGTCCATCATGCCCACGCCGGTCATCTCGCGCAGCTTCTGTACGTCCTTAGCGGTAATCGCCATAATTACATTCCTCCATATCTGTATTCAGCCGGCAGGGCCGGCCAAGCCTGTAAAAAGAAAAGAACAGCGCCCGCCCGCGCGGGCGGGCGCTGTGGAAAAGCAAAAGCGGAATTACTCAGCGGCGGGAGCCTCAGCCTCTGTCTCGGCGGCAGGGGCCTCATCCTGGCCCTGCTTGCCCTCCTGGATGGCGTTGGCCATGACGGAGGAGATGAGCTTAATGGCGCGGATGGCGTCGTCGTTGCCGGGGATGACATAGTCAACCTCATCGGGGTCACAGTTGGTGTCCACAATGGCCACGATGGGGATGTTCAGCTTGCGGGCCTCGTTGATGGCGTTGCGCTCCTTGCGGGGATCCACCACGAACAGGGCGCCGGGCAGCTTCTTCATCTCGGTCACGCCGCCCAGGTACTTCTCCAGCTTGGCAATTTCGCCCAGGTGCTTCATAACTTCCTTCTTGGGAAGCATGTCGAAGGTGCCGTCTTCCTGCATCTTCTTGAGCTGGTTGAGACGATCCACACGGCCGCGCATGGTTTTGAAGTTGGTGAGCATGCCGCCCAGCCAGCGGGCGTTGACCCAGTACATGCCCACACGGCTGGCCTCTTCCTTGATGGCCTCCTGAGCCTGCTTCTTGGTGCCCACAAAGAGAATGGTCTCACCCTTCTCGCCCAGCTCACGGACGAAGTTATAGGCCTCCTCCAGCTTCTTCACCGTCTTCTGCAGGTCAATGATATAGATGCCGTTGCGCTCGGTGTAAATGTAGGTGGCCATCTTGGGGTTCCACCGACGGGTTTGGTGGCCGAAGTGCACACCGGCCTCCAGCAGCTGCTTCATGGATACGACTGCCATAGTAGTTTTCCTCCTAAATTTCAGTTAATTCTTCTGGGGGCATCATGTCCTCCGCCAACCCGGCCGGGCCGGGCACCGGGCGAAAAATCCGCACTCCCACGCATAATGCTTCGGTATTCTATCATAATTCCCCTCTGAATGCAATAGTTTTTTCCTCAGAAACCGGAAAAAATACTGCCCCCGTTCAGACCGGGTCCCTCTGCCGGAAGGGGAGACGGGGGAAAGAAGTTTTTTGAAAAAAACAGTTGCTTTTCCCCAAAAACTATGATATTATATCTGATGCGTTTATGAAATGACCCTCCAAGGAGAAAGAGGTGAATATAATGAAGGAAGGCATCCACCCCAACTATGAGCAGACCACCATCCGGTGCGCCTGTGGCAACGTCATCGAGACTGGCTCCACCAAGAAGGATATCCGCGTGGAAGTATGCTCCAAGTGTCACCCCTTCTACACTGGCAAGCAGAAGATGGTGGACACCGGCGGCCGTGTCAGCCGCTTCAACAAGAAGTTTGGTTTTGACAAGTAAGTTTCGCCTTCAAAAGCCGCGCCGAGTATTCGGTGCGGCTTTTTGCAGCTTACCAGGGAACAGCGGGGGCCGGTCTGGGCATAGTATAAGAAAAACGGGAGGCAGCGACCATGTTTCAGAGTATTGATCCGAAGAATATTGCAGAAAACGTATTTTCTCTCATAGGCGACCAGTGGATGCTGATCACCGCGGGGACGGAGAAAGGGTGCAACACCATGACCGCCTCCTGGGGCGGGCTGGGGGTGCTGTGGGGGGCTCCGGCTGCCACTTGCTACATTCGGCCCCAGCGGTACACCAAGGAATTTTTGGACCGGGAGGAGTACTTTACCCTCTGCTTTTTTGACGAGCAGTGGCGGAAAGCCCTGTCCCTGTGCGGCAGCAAGAGCGGCCGGGAAGTGGATAAAATAAAGGAGTGCGGCTTTACCGTGCGCACTGCGGCCTGCGGCGCCCCCTATTTTGAGCAGGCCCGGCTGGTGCTGGTGTGCCGCAAGCGGTTTGTCCAGCCCATGGATCCCCAACGGATGCCGGAGGAGATCAAGGAGAAGTGGTATCCCGGAAAGGACTATCACACCATGTATATCGGGGAGATTGTGGAGGCCTACAGCAAGGCCTGACAGGAAAGAAGATAACCGCCGGGCCCCGACGCCGGCGGGGAGGAAGTATGAGCGAGAATCAAACGCAAGAGAAGAAAAACCGGGCGGTGCTGGTGGGGCTGGACGCCTTCAGCCTGTCCCGGGAGGAGAATGCCACCCAGGAGTCCATGGAGGAGCTGGCCGATCTGCTGGAAACGGCGGGGGGTGAGTGCGTGGGGATGGTGACCCAGTCCAAGGACAGTCCCGACTCCCGCACCTTTATCGGCCAGGGCAAGGTGGCCGAAGTGAAAGAACTGGTTCGGGCCATGGATGCGGACATGGTGATTTTTGACAATGCCCTGTCCCCCTCTCAGCAGCGGGTGCTCAGCGAGGAGACCGGCGTGTCCGTGCTGGACCGCTCCGCCCTGATTCTGGACATCTTTGCCCAGCGAGCCCGCACCCGGGAGGGGCGGCTGCAGGTGGAGCTGGCCCAGTACAAGTACCTGCTGCCCCGCCTCATCGGCATGTGGAAGCACCTGGAGCGGCAGGAGGGAGCCATCGGCACCCGCGGTCCCGGCGAGACCCAGCTGGAGAGCGACCGGCGGCATATCGGCCGGAAGATCGCCAAGCTGGAGGAGGAGCTGCGGCAGGTGCGGCGAGTCCGGGCCACCCAGCGGGAGCGGCGGATGAAAAACGAGGTGCCGGTGGTGGCCATTGTGGGCTATACCAACGCGGGGAAGTCCACCCTGCTCAACAAGCTCACCGGGGCGGCCATCCCGGCCAACAACCGGCTGTTTGACACCCTGGACACCACCACCCGAACCCTGGAAATTTCAGACACCTGCACCGTCCTCCTTTCGGACACCGTGGGCTTTATCCGCAAGCTGCCCCACCACCTGGTGGAGGCATTTAAGGCCACCCTGGAGGAGCTGTCCTACGCCGACGTCCTCCTCCATGTCATCGACGCCTCCAACCAGGACTGGCGGGAGCAGGCGGAGGTGGTGGATCAGCTCATCCATGAGCTGGGCGCCGACCAGACCCCCCGCATTGAGGTCTTTAACAAGTGTGACTTGTGGACGGGGGAAATCCGGCCCCACGGGGAGAACATTGTGTCCATCTCCGCCCGGACCGGGGAGGGCCTGCCCCAGCTGCTGGCCGCCATCGGAAAAGTGCTGGACACCGGTACCCGGCGGGTGACCATCCACCTGCCCTATGACCGGGGCGGTATGCTGGAGCAGCTGTACCGGGAGGCCAAGGTGGAGCAGGTGGAGTACGGCCAGACCATTGACGTGGTGGCCGTGTGCGCCCCCAGGCTCATCGGCCAGCTGGGCCCCCTGGTGGAGGGGTGGAAGCCCCACAGGGAGCCCTGGGAGGAGTAACATAAGCGGTGAAAAGCGGCGGGGAGCTGTCCCCGCCGCTTATTCTGTCCAGGGGGCAAAGCGTACCAGGCACCGCAGCTCCTCCAGATGCTGCTCCCGGTAGTCCTCCAGCCGCTCCAGGCACCGCAGCCGCACCTCCACGGAGCCCCGGGGAGAGGGGGCGCAGCACTCCACGCACAGCAGGGCCAGCAGCAGCCCCTCCTCCTCCAGGCTCTCCGTGGCGTCGGACAGTTCTTTGCACCAGCTAGCATAGTCGATCATCCGATCACTTCCTTTCGATATATCGCTTACAGCGATTATACATCAAAAAAACTGCCCTGTCAATCGCTGAAAGCTATACATTTCCAAGGGGATAGCTCAGAGCTATAATAGAGCTGGTGATGACGATGAAAGATTATAAAATTATAATCAAGCGCAAGCGGGAATCCGTGGGGTGGAGCCAGTATAAGCTGGCAAAAGTGGTAGGAATCACCCAGTCGTTTATGAACGAGATTGAAAACGGGCGGAAAAGCCCCTCGCTGGAAGTTTTTTTCCGCATCTGCGAAGCACTGG
>CALWYD010000090.1 GCA_944385675.1 uncultured Oscillospiraceae bacterium | reverse complement strand
CATCCTGTGGACCTGCGGACACAAATTAGGCCAGGAGGAGATTGTCCTTACCTGGCAGGACAAGATTGTTCTGGAAGTTTATTTATTGGCCGCCTTTTTGTTAATCAGTTTTATCGCCTGGAGCCTTCTCTATGTGGGAGAGATACTGTATTCCCTTCTTCCCCTCTATCAGTATACCGGAAATTCTGGCCTTTTTGCTCAAAACCCGGAGCTGGCCATATTTGCTATCGCTCTACTCATTTCCCTGCTGACCGGGATCGCCGCTCTTTTACTGCGAACTATCACAGTTCGGTGCAAGGGGAGAGCACTGGTTAAGACCACCCTGCTTTGTAGGGTGGTCCAGTGGATGGCCCTGGCCATCCGGGATTTCATTCTTAATCTACCCCTCACCTGGCGGGTCATTGCTGCTTTCCTTATTTATTTCTATCTTGATCTGGCCCTGTTTGCCCGGAGCCAATATAATCAGCTGTTTACCCTGTTCTGGCTGGGATTAAATCTATTGGTACTGCTGTCCCTGTGCCGGTGGACCGCCCATTTCCGCCGCCTGCGCCGGGGCAGTCAAGCCATTGCTGCGGGCAATCTCAACCATCAGATTGACACTCAGCATATGCCTCATGATCTGCAGCAGTATGCTGAGGACTTGAACAGCATTTCTGCCGGAATATCCAACGCCGTGGGAGAACAGATGAAAAGCGAGCGATTCAAGGCTGAACTGATTACAAACGTCTCCCATGACCTGAAAACTCCCCTTACCTCCATAATAAATTATGTAAACTTATTGAAATCTACCCGTCAGGAAGACCCCAAGGCGGTAGAATATATCGAGGTATTGGACCGCAAATCTCAGCGGCTGAAAAAGCTTACCGAGGATCTGGTAGAGGCCAGCAAGGCTTCCACCGGCGCGCTAAGCGTCAATCGGGAAAAGATTGGTATGGTTCAGTTAATGGATCAGGCGCTGGGAGAGTGGTCGGAAAAGCTGGAGGAACGCCATCTGACGGTAGTCACCTCTCTTCCTGAGGGAGAAACTTGGGTATACGCCGACGGAAGACATCTATGGCGAGTAGTGGACAACCTGTTGTCCAACTGTGCCAAATACGCCATGGAAGGGACTCGAATTTACGTAGACCTGACCCGTGGAAAAGGACAGGTGTCTCTGTCCATAAAAAACATCTCTCGAGAGGCGTTAAACATCCCGTCAGAACGGCTGATGGAACGTTTTGTACGTGGGGACGAATCCCGCACCACAGAAGGCTCCGGACTTGGGTTGTCTATTGCCCGCAGTCTCACTGAACTGCAGGGAGGTATCTTCTCTTTGTCTGTGGATGGAGACCTATTCAAAGCCACCGTCACTTTGCCCCAAGCTGGCTGAGCGCCTCACTCCATACAAAACAAAGCGGTTCGCCCACAAGGCGAACCGCTGTTCATCCTCTCAGATTCCTTTGAATTCAAAGTTTTTTAAAATATCTGCAGCAGTTGGAAGGAGAGTACAGCTCCTACCAACATGGACAGAACGTTGGCCGTCCAGACATACCAGAGCACCCGGCTGTGCCCGACCCCTTCCTGCCCCACCAGCAACTTGCGGTAGATTTTATATTCCACCCACACCACCGCTAGTTCCGCCAGCAGATAGACCGGTCCCATAAATAGGGCCGTCATCCCTGCCAGTTCTCCGCAGAAGTAGGTAAACAGGTTGAGGGCCAGATTCAAAAGCCCCTGAGTAACCAGATTGGCCACCAGGATAACCTTCATCTGCCGGCGATTTCGGAATCGGAAAGCCAGGGCAAGCAGCACCTCTACCCCCACGGTGAGTACCACTCGGCCCAGCAGAGCTAAAAACTCCCCTCCGTAATCATAGCTGCGTGCCAAAGTTATCCGAGCCTGCTCTCCCCCCTGCCAGCTCTGCCCCTGCAGATTAAGGGTAAAATAACTATTAAAGGCATAGCGCTCCTCCTGCTCACTGACCAACAGGGTTCCGGTGTCAGGAAACCACAGGGCCATCTGGAATTCCGTGGGCGGGTAGTAGGTCCAGCGGAACACCCCATCAGAGCAGTCATCCACATAACCCAGAAAATTCAGGCTGTCCCCTTGCCCCAGGCTAAAAGAGAAAAACTGCTCCCAAGCCTCCCGCTCTCCCGGTTCCAATTTTTCTGAAAGTTCCAGTTCGTCCGCTGCGCTGTATGGTCCGGTGGACTTCTGAGGCGTGAGCAGCGTCCCCCAGCATTTCCGGCCATCCAGTCCTTCCATTGTAATCACTACTGAGGGTTTTGGGCCCGCATCCCCATGGACCGGAAGGCAGAATAGGGGAAGCATCAGGCAGACTAGACAAAGTAACATTTGGCGCCTCTTTTTCATTCTCATTCCCCCTTACAGCCTGGTTGTACTTTGGAAGGCCGGCGGGTATCCCGGTGCAGAGCACCTATCAGTTTTATTATAACATACCCCCATCCTTCCCGTCATTTTTCTAGACGTAAAATAAGGAAAAAGATTTCCTGCAGGCCCAATTTTTATCCTCTCTATTGACGCATTGCCCTCTCTTCCCTTATAGTGTATAGACGATACCATTGATAAATGGGGGTCCGACCGTGGATCTGTGTAACGTGAATGAAATTAAAGCGCTGCTGGCCCGTCATGGCTTTCATTTTTCCAAGTCCATGGGTCAGAATTTTCTAATCCAATCCTGGGTGCCCCGGGAGATTGCCAAGGCCTCCGGAGCCGGCCCGGGCGCGGGTGTTCTGGAGATTGGGCCGGGCATCGGTCCGCTGACCCGGGAACTCTCTCTTCTTGCCGACCGCGTGGTGGCTGTGGAATTGGATCGAGCCCTTCTGCCTATTCTGTCTGAAACATTGGCCGACCGAAAAAATGTGGAGATTGTTCCGGGAGACATTATGAAACTGGACTTGCCGACCCTGGTGCAGGAGAAGTTTTCCGGCCTCAGGGCTATGGTATGCGCCAATCTGCCCTATAACATTACCACCCCTGTCCTCACTGCTCTATTAGAGTCTGGATGCTTCTCCGCCATCACGGTAATGATTCAGCGGGAAGTCGCCTTGCGCATCTGCGCCGTCCCCGGCACACCGGACTATGGCGCTTTTTCTGTTTTGTGCCAATATTACGCCCGCCCGGAGCTGCTGTTCGACGTAACACCCCAGTGTTTCCTGCCGCCCCCTAAGGTTACCTCTTCCGTAGTACGGCTCACTTCCCACCCAGCTCCAACCCAAGTGGATGACCGAGAACACTTTTTCCAAGTGGTGCGCGCTGCTTTTGCCCAGCGACGCAAAACTTTGGTCAACAGCCTGGATGCCGCCTTGAACAGCCCCCTTAAAAAAGAGGAGATTGCCCGTGCTGTTGTCTGCTGTCATTTCCCAGAGAATATTCGGGGGGAGAGACTCTCCATAGAGGACTTCGCCGCCCTATCCAAAGCCCTGCGCCGCTATGAGGCCGGCCTTCTCTGAAGCTATGATAGCAAAAGAACTATACCTTCTATAATTAATTTTCCCAGGCCAATGTAATTGACTTTATTCCTCATACCGTGTATTATAAATATGTTATGGAAAATCCATCCGCTGTGCAGGCTACGGCCTGCCGGCCCAAAGATCATCGAGAAAAGAGGTCATGCAAAATGGCAACCATTGATCTGAGCAGGTACGGCATCACCGGCGCTACTGAGGTCATCTATAACCCCTCCTATGAAATGCTATTTGAGGAGGAGACAAAGCCCGGTCTGGAGGGCTATGACAAGGGACAGGTCAGCGAGTTGGGTGCAGTCAACGTTATGACGGGTATCTACACCGGTCGCTCCCCCAAGGATAAGTTTATTGTCATGGATGATACCTCCAAAGATACGGTGTGGTGGACCTCCGAGGCCTTCAAAAATGACAACCACCCCGCTTCCATTGAAACCTGGAACGCGGTGAAGAAACTGGCTCAGAAGGAGCTGTCCAATAAACGGCTGTTTGTGGTGGACGGCTTCTGCGGCGCTAATAAGGACACCCGCATGGCCATTCGCTTCATTATGGAAGTGGCTTGGCAGGCCCACTTTGTCAAGAACATGTTCATTGTCCCCACGGAGGAGGAGCTGAAAAACTTCGAGCCTGATTTTGTGGTATACAATGCTTCCAAGGCCAAAGTGGAAAACTACAAGGAGTTGGGCCTCAATTCTGAGACTGCCGTGGTCTTTAACCTCACTTCCCGGGAGCAGGTCATCCTGAACACCTGGTACGGCGGCGAGATGAAAAAAGGCCTGTTCTCCATGATGAACTACTATCTGCCTCGGAAGGGCATCGCCTCCATGCACTGCTCGGCCAACACCGACATGAATGGTGAAAACACCGCACTGTTCTTCGGCCTGTCCGGCACCGGCAAGACCACCCTGTCCACTGACCCCAAGCGCCTGCTCATCGGCGATGACGAGCATGGTTGGGATGACGAGGGTGTGTTCAATTTTGAGGGCGGCTGTTACGCCAAGGTCATCAATCTGGACAAGGAATCTGAGCCTGATATCTACAACGCCATCAAACGCAATGCCCTGCTGGAGAACGTGACTCTGGACGCCCAGGGCAAGATTGATTTTGCCGACAAGAGCGTCACCGAGAACACCCGTGTCTCCTACCCCATTACCCATATTCAGAACATCGTGCGGCCCATCTCTGCCGCTCCCGCCGCCAAGAACGTCATCTTCTTGTCTGCCGACGCCTTTGGTGTGCTGCCTCCCGTGTCCATCTTGACCCCGGAGCAGGCTCAGTACTATTTCCTGTCCGGCTTCACTGCCAAGCTGGCCGGTACGGAGCGTGGTATTACCGAGCCCACTCCCACCTTCTCTGCTTGTTTCGGCCAGGCCTTCCTGGAACTGCACCCCACCAAGTATGCTGCAGAATTGGTCAAGCGCATGGAGGCCTCCGGCGCCAAGGCCTATCTGGTCAACACCGGCTGGAACGGTACCGGAAAGCGTATCACCATTAAGGATACCCGGGGCATTATTGACGCCATTCTCAACGGCGACATTCTAAATGCTCCCACTAAGACCATCCCTTACTTCAATTTCGAAGTGCCCACCGCCCTGCCCGGCGTGGACTCCGGTATTCTGGATCCCCGGGATACTTATGCTGATGCCAGCCAGTGGGAGGAGAAGGCCAAGGATCTGGCCTCCCGCTTTGTCAAGAATTTTGCCAAGTACACGACTAATGAGGCGGGTAAGGCCCTGGTTGCCGCCGGCCCCAAGGCTGAATAAGGTTATCCTTCTCAATCAGAAAAAGAGCAAGCGCCTCCGGCTGAGCCGGAGGCGCTTGTTAATTGTTTTACTTTTCTTCTTAGCACAGCCCCATAAGGTGGCGCACTTCTCCAATCATATAAAGGGAGCCGCAAGCGCACACCACATCCTCCGGGCCTGCCAACTTCAGCGCCTTCTCCAGGCCCTGAACCGTGGTATCACAGGGAACTGCCTGGGCGCCTCTGCTGCGGAGATAGTCTGCCAGTTCCCCGGCGCTGAGGGCCCTTGGGCTGTCAGGAGTAATGGTGACAAAACATTTTGCCAAAGGCAGCATCTCTCCCACCATATCCGGATAATCCTTGTCCCCCAACACTCCAGTAAGAAAAATAATCTTTTTATCCGGATAGAGTTCCTCCAGGGCAGTACGCAGGGCGGCCATGCACTGGGGATTGTGGCCACCATCCAACAGTATATCCGGATTTCGTTTTGCAAGCTCCATCCGCGCCGGCCAAACAGCCTGCTTCAACCCCTGAACGATCGCCTGCTGTTCAATTTTCCAACCCCGCTGTGCCAACACTGCCACTATATCTAAGGCCACAGACGCATTATATAGCTGGTGCCTGCCCAGCAGGGAGATATGGTAGGGGCCATTTCCCCGATATAAGAAAGTCTGGCCCTCCCGCCCCGTTTCCTGAACCACCAGGGTATCAGGGGCGGTTATTGTCAAAGGAACACCTGCCTTTCCGCAGGCTTCTTCCACCACCTGTTCCACCTCTCGGCTCTGATGGTAGAGTACGGCAGCGCAGCCTGTTTTGATAATGCCTGCCTTTTCCCTGGCAATGAGAGGGCGGGTATTCCCCAGCTCCTGGGTGTGCTCCAGACCGATGTTGGTGATAACTGCTGCCTCAGGGGCCGGAATCACGTTTGTGGAATCCAGTCTGCCTCCCAATCCCACTTCCAGCACCACAATGTCGCAACCCTCTTCCAGAAAATATTCCATGGCAAGGGCAGTCATCAGTTCAAACTCTGTGGGCGGGTCGGTCATATCCTCTCCCGCTTTCAGCACCAGTTCCCCCAGCCGGCCCAGTTCCTGATCCGAAATCGGCTCCCCATTGACCTGAAACCGCTCATGAAAGCGCCACAGGTGGGGTGAAGTATATAGGCCGGTTCGCAGCCCTGCACAGGTGAGAATAGAGGAAACCATTGCCGCCGTGGAACCCTTTCCGTTGGTTCCCGTGATATGGACAAACTTCAATTTATCCTGAGGATTGCCCAGACGGCTCAGCAGTTCAAAAGTACGGCTCAGACCTGGCTTTCTCCCCGTCCATGCCCGCTCATGAATGAGCGCTACCGCTTCCTGTCCTGTCATCAACCTGACCTCGCTTCCTCCATTGACCGTTACATGGGGTCATATTCCATTCCTTGGGCACGCAGCGCCGCCTTGACGGTATGGGCAGACAGTACCGCAGAGGTAACTGCCCCCACTCCCCCTGGCATAGGCGTAATTGCTTCCACCACAGGTTCCACCGCATCAAAGTCTACATCTCCATGGAGCTTTCCATCCGGCCCTGGGCTGACCCCCACGTCCACTACCACCTGGCCTGGTCTCACATGTTCTCTTCCAATGAGGCCCGCCTTTCCGGCAGCAGAGATGATAATGTCCGCCCCTTGACAAAGCTCCTTCAAACGGGCAGGGTGGGTGAAAATATTGCAGGCCGATACGGTGGCGCCTCGGTTCATCAGTAAAATAGCCGTCGGCATACCCACTGTAACCCCCGTGCCAACAATGACAATATTTTTCCCCTTTAGTTCCACCTTATAGTGTTCCAACAGCTCCAGGCAGGCTGCAGCAGTACAGGGCGGGAAACCGGCTGTCCCTTGAAAGACCAGGCCGCCCATAGATGCATCGGTCATGGCGTCAATGTCTTTCTCCGGTGCCAGCACGCTTAACACCTCGGGAACATTCAGGTGGGCTGGAAGAGGCCGGAAGAGCAGACAGCCGTGGATACGCTCGTTTTCATTGACTTCCTGCAAAACCTGGCTCAACTCCCGCCGACTTACCTGCTCCGGCAAAAGGGTTCTGGATATGGCCACGCCTAAGGACTGGGCAAAGCGGGTAGCCCCCCGCTCATAGCTCACATCCGCCGGACGCTCCCCCACCCGAACAATCCCCATGGTAGGGGTTACATCCCGCTCCCGCAGCTGAGCAACGCCCCGGGCGGCCCGCTCCCGCAGGGCCTGGCTCACCTCTATCCCGGACAACAGCTTGGCCATGACCAGTTCCTCCTTTTCCTCCCCCCGGCTTTCACCGGGTATAAACCACTGCAGTCATTAGTTTGGCTCCCTTGACGCTCTCAACCCGAATGGGGCGATCTTCGCCCCGGCGGCACAAGAGAAGCTGCCCGGCCTGCAGTCTGTGTCCCTCTTGGGGCAGCACAACCTCTCCTTCCCCGCAGTAGAGGGCCAGGGTTCGACAGGGAAACTCCTGAGGTGCCGGAACAGGGGCCGACCAATCCAAGGCCACGCCGGCGTGCAGTTCCAGGGCCTGAAGGACTCCCTGGCACTGCCCCTTGCGCAGCATTAAATTAAAGTCCGTACACTGTCCCCAGGACTCCACCGGCACACCACCGTCAAAGGAGTACACCTGATAGGGGGCCAGTGAAAAGCGCTCCCCCTCCCCTACCTTCATCTCTAGTCCTCCCTTGAGAGTAGCAATCAGACGGTTATAGTCGGGCAGTGGGGTAAAGTCAGAGTGCTCCAGCTCCACACCCGCTGAACTCAGACGCCACAGGAAATCCCGGTCGGCATATACTGCTCCTTCCGGAGCAATGGCCAGCTGGGTGGTGGTCCCCCCCGACCAGTTGGTAGTGATATAGTCCTCTTTGGCAAGCAGGATCCATTCCATAACAGCGCTCCCCTTTCTCTTTTCGCCATATCCGGGCCGGGGCCCGGCAACATAAAAAGTGCGCTCCCTCCATGGCTTGTTGCCCTGAAAGGAGCGCACTCCCCACGGCAGAGAACAGGCTGGCGGCAGCACAAACAGCATGTCCGTGTCCGCCGGACAGGTGAATCGTAACCCGCAGCGGCCCTCTCTGTCAATCCCTATTTTATTTTCTCCGCAAGTCCAGACCTTACATGGCCTTGAGCACTGTCTCGTAAATCTGGTCGGCCAGGGGCAGGGCCTTGGCCAGCATGGCCTCACCCTTCTTTCGGTAGTCCTCAGCCAGTTCCTTGTTCTTCAAGGAGCCGATGTTGATAAGCACATTGAGCCAGGCGCCCTGGATGCCGGCGCGCAGGGACAGGGCGGATACACCCAGGTCGCTAGCGGCGCTGTCGTTGGTCTTCCCCAGCAGAGAGGCGGTCAGCTCCAGGGTCTCCGTAGCCAGCTCCATCATCTCAAAGGGGGTGGCGGTGCAGCCCTCCAAACCTTTCTGGATGGCAGCGGAGCGGGCGGCCTTCTCCTCATCGGTGGCCTTGGGCATACCAAAGGCGGCAGAAACTACATTAAACGCCTCGGTGTCCCGATCCATCACATCCACAAAGCGGACCTTCAGATCGGTGGCCTTCTTCTGGCTCTCAATGACAAACTCCTGGTACTCGGCATACTTCTCCTTGCTCTTACCCACGGTGGTCAGGCCGCACACCATGGCTGTGAGGGCTGCGCCCAGGGCACCCTCCAGGGCCGCGGCGGAGCCGCCGCCGGGTGCGGGAGCATCGGAGGCCAGCAGGTCAACAAACTCAGCAGTCTGCAGTTGGGCTAATTTCTTCATGTCGTCTCTTCTCCTTTTCCCGCTTTCGCTTACTTCATGTCCAGGAGGTGATACTCCATGATCTGGTTGTGGCAATCAAAGTCCTTGGCTTTCAGATAGAACTCGGCGCAGTCAATCATGGCCTTGGCGGGGGTCAGACCCACGATCTCGCTGTCGATGATGTAGGTGCCGTAGCGCTCAGCCAGGGAGCGGACCATCTCATAGACCACGTACAGGGGGGTGTCCTCATAGTTGACCATGTTCATGGACACCTGGGCAATGCCCCGGTCCTCCATCATAAAGCCCATGGCCTTGCAGCTGCGGAAGCCGCCGGAGGAACCGCGGATGACCTTGGCGATCTTCTTGGCAACCTCCACATCAGAAGTGGCCAGGTTAATGTTGAAGGCTACCAGGGGCATACGGGCACCGATAGCGGTGATGCCGGCGGTGGGATGGATCTTACGCTCGCCGTAGTCGGGCGCCCAGTCAGGCTGCAGCAACTTCTCAGGCATACCCTCAAACTCACCCTTGCGAATGGTAGCCAGATTGCGGCGCTCAGGACGGGTAGCGGAGTCCTCATACAGGAAGGAGGGAACCTTCAGCTCATCCCAGATGCGCTGGGCTACCCGCTTGGACAGCTCCACACACTCCTCCACGGTGACATCCTTGGACTGGGGAACAAAGGGAATGACATCGGTGGCGCCCATACGTTTATGCTCGCCCTTGTGGTTGTTCATGTCGATGCGCTCGGTGGCTACCTTGGTCAGCTGGAAGGCCACTTCCTCAATGGCGTCGATGTTGCCGATGAGGGTAAATACGCAGCGGTTGTGGTTGCCGTCGGTCTGGGCATCGAACAGGGTGCAGCCGGGCACGCTGTTTGCAGCCTCTACCAGGGCGTTATAAGTAGCCTCGTCCTTCTCCTTGCTACAGCTGAAGTTGGGGATGCACTCTACAAGCTTAGCCATGTCTGATTCCTCCATACAAAATTATTTTTCCGGGTCTTGCCCGAATTGCTCAATGGGAGACGATTCCAAGGTGTTGATAAGTTTATTGTAGCCTAAGCCCCTTTCTTCGTAAATGGTTTCTGTTGTCAATTTTTTATTCCCCGCTTTGTTTCGTTAAGCGGATAGCCCGCTTCCCTTTGAAAAAGCAACCTCTTTTTTCAAAAACTCTATTTTTAGAACTATTTTTTATCTTGGAACATGGAAATAAAGTGATTGACACAGTTGGCATAGTAGATATTTTCGCTCCAGATCAGCATGGGATAGGAACGGGCATTTACACCTTTCAGCGGTTTTGTGTAAAGGGTAGAGTGGGGATGAGTCTCCACAATGGAGCGGGGCAGATAGCTGATGCCAAAGCCAGCCTGCACCATCTGCATGGCCATAGGAGTGTCGTAGCACTGACAGATGGTGTTGGGAGAAAATCCCCGGCGCTGGCACTCATTAATCAGATGGCTGCTGTATCCCCACATGTCATCACTGCGCAGCAGGCACATGGGTACACCCTCCAGTGCCTCAATGGGGATGGTATCCAGCTGGGGAGCGGGATCCAGCTCCGGGGACATCACAAGCTCCAGGGGGTCCTCCCCCAGAATTTTCTCGTGAAGCTGCGATGCCTCTTCAGTGGGGTTGCGTAAAAAGAGGACATGGAGATTTCCTTTGTTTAAATCGTCCAACAGATCCTTGGGCGATCCCAGGCGCACGTACAGCTCCACCTGGGGATATTTCTCGTGGTATTCCCGCAAATAGTCCATCACAATGGGAATGTTGGAGTAAATTATCCCCACCTTCAGCAGGCCCCGAACCCCCTCGTTCACGTCCCGAACACTGTCCACCATCATGCGGAAATTCTGAAACATATGCTGGGTCTGCTGGTACAGGCTGCGCCCGGCCTCTGTCAGCTCTACCCCCTTGTTGTTGCGCAGAAACAGGCACACCCCCAACTCATCTTCCAGCAGAGCAAGCTGCCGGCTGATAGGGGGCTGGGCCACATGAAGGGTGCGGGCAGCCTGGGAAATACTCCTGGCTTCGGCTACCGCCGAAAAATACTCAAGCTGTTTAAAGTTCATGGTTCGCAATACCTTTTTAATATATCTAATATATAATATGAGTACTTTTCATTATAGCATATTTCAGTTAAAATACAATCATAAGGAGAACGGTTTTGCCCCGCAAAGCACGTTTTTCACAAAAAATATTTTTATAGGGGGAAGTACCATGATTGGCAACGTAAACGATGCTATGATCGTCAAGCTGGACTACGAGCTGCCCGAGTATCCCGCATTTGATCCCCAGTACCGCCGTGCGCCCCGCCGTGAATCTCACCTGACTGAGTCCGACAAGGCCCTGGCTATCAAGAACGCTCTGCGCTACATCCATCCTGACCATCATGAGCAGATGGCAAAGGAGTTTGCCCAGGAGCTGGAGGAGCACGGCCGCATCTACGGCTACCGGTTCCGTCCCGCCGG
>CALWYD010000089.1 GCA_944385675.1 uncultured Oscillospiraceae bacterium | reverse complement strand
GCGGCATAGAGGGCCTGCTCATCCACCACACCGCCCCGGGCGGCGTTGATGAGGTAGGCGCTGGGCTTCATCATCCCCAGCAGCCGCTCTCCCACCAGGCCCCGGGTGGAGGGGAGCAGGGGGGTGTGGATGCTGATAAAGTCGGATTTGGAGAACAGCTCGTCCAGACCCACATACTGTACGCCGTACTGCTTGGTCAGCTCCGGATTTGGCACCACGTCGTAGGCCAAGATCTCCATGTCAAAGCCCTGCTTCAACGTCCGAGCCAGGGCGCCGCCGATGGCGCCCACACCCACGATGCCCATGGTCTTGGAGAACAGCTCCCGGCCCATAAGGGCGTTCCAGGTGCCGGCCCGCATGTCCTCATGGTACTGGGGCAGGTTCCGGGCCAGGGCCAGCATCAGGCTGATCACATGCTCCGAGACGGAGATGGCGCCGCCGCCCCGGCCGTTGACCACGGGGATTTTCCGCTTTGTGGCCGCAGCCACGTCCACGTTGTCCACGCCCGAGCCAAAGACGGCAATCAGCTTCAGATCCGGAGCCAAATCCAGCATCTCCTGGGTGACGGGGAGGATGCACACGCTGGCAATTTCACAGCCCCGGAACATCTCCATAATCTGTTCCTTAGGGATCTGGGCCAGGGTCTGGCCGGAGGAGGGCAGGAAGGCCACCTCATATCCTGCTGCTCTAAACTGCTCTACGTAGTTTGGATTGATGCGGTTATAATTGTGGGTCAATTCAATAAAAATTTTTTTACTCATGTGCGTAACTTCCTTTTCCTTGACGGTGGAGCTGCCGCGGTTATGAATAGAGGTCGGCCAGCGAATGGATCTTGAAATATTTTTCCAGGGGGGCCAGCAGGCGGGCACACTCCTCAATGTTCAGCTGGTCGTAGCGGATGGTCTTGGCCCGGCACTCCATGCGCTTGATGATGCCCCGCTTCCAAAGACCGAAGTTGAAGTGCGCCACCCAGTAGAAAGACTCATACAGCAGGAAGGGGGCCATGTCATTGTGCAGAGCACAGGCCTCCTCCATTTTGCCTTCCTCCATCAAATTCCACAGCATGGCAAAAAGGTCGCCGATATGTGCGCTGGGCATGCACCCGCAGGCTCCGCGCTTGTAGCACTCGATCAAAGTCAGACCGCTGTTGCCGGACATGACGCCCCCGAATACGCCGGGACGCTCCAGCTTGCCCAGGGCGGCCAAACGGGAGACGTAGTCCATCTCATAGTCGGACTCCTCTTTAATAAACTGGACATGTTCACACTCCCGGGCGATTTGCAGGACCTGCTCCGGAGTGAGGGAAGGGCCGGTGGGTGGGGCGTTCTGGATGCAGATGGGGATATTAATGGCCTTGTCCAGCTGGTCATAGAAGCGGCGGATATCGTCAAAATCCATGGGTTTTGTAATGACAGGCGGCATGCTCATCACCGCGTCATATCCATAGAACTCCGCCTGTTGGGCCCGCTGGATGGTATGCTGCGTGCTCCAGCCCACCACTCCGGCCACCAGGGGAAGGCGGTCATTGACCTGTTTAGCGGTCTCCTGGGTAATTTTCTCGTGCTCCTCGTCGGAAAGGGTGTAGAATTCCCCTGCATTGACATTGGTCACAATGCCGTGCATGCCGGACTGGACACAAAATTCCACTTCGTTGCGCAGATCCTCATAGTCAATGTCCAGATTATCCTTGTAGGGAGTGGTGAGAGGGCAGAAGATTCCTCTGAATTTAAAATTATTGAACATTTTTTACTCCACCTACTTAAAAATGTCAGAAATCAAACCAGACCGGAGGCAATCAGGGAATCATACACCCGCTGAAATTCCTCCCTGGTCACGGCATTGTAGACAGGCATGTTTCTCCGGCGGGAACAGGTGTTTTCAATGACGCCCCTCCGTTTGAGGACATCCTTGCACACATCCAGCTGGAACAGACGCTCAAAGCACAGCAGCGGGGCCAGGGCAAACTGAAGCTGCAGGGAGTCCTCCAGCCGTCCCTGACTCAGGGCCTGCCACTGGCGCTCTCTGGCGTCGGCCATATGCAGGGGAGGCATAAAGCCCGTGGCGCCCCGTAGGTAGTCATCGTGGATGTCGCTTCCATTGACCGATCCGGTAAAGAGGCCTTTGCACCGGCCCTTGGGAAGGGACTCTGCAGCCTTCCAGAACCGGGTAATTTCCACCTGTACCCCGTTGGTGTCCTCCTTAAAGTACCGGATGTGTTCAAATTCTCTCATCAGGGAGATGGCCTGGTCCCGGCTGATTCCTGCGTTCAGGTTGGAGGCCAGCTTGTCTGCCGGAGCATTTTGCACAATAACGGGAATGTGAATCTTCTGATCCAGAACCCGGAACCCCCGGTCCACCAAATCACCCCAGGAGTAGGGAAACAGGTATGGACCGCTGATTAGGACGGCGGCGGCACCGTTGTCCTGGGCGTGTTCTGCCCAATAGGTGGCCCGCATGGGGGTGGTGGCGCAGGCGCCCACAATGACGGGAACCTTGCCTTGGGCGCATTTGCACACGGTTTCCACGACCTGCTTGCGCTCTGCATCGGTAAACATGTAAAACTCACTGAAAAATTCGTTTAATACAATGCCCTGGACCCCGCACCGGACAGCGAAGTCCACCATGTTTTTAAGGTCGGAGAAGACAATTTCC
>CALWYD010000088.1 GCA_944385675.1 uncultured Oscillospiraceae bacterium | reverse complement strand
GAACGTGCCGGGAAACTAAAAAGCCGCTGTTTTCTTTTGAAAACAGCGGCTTTTATGGTGGACGATACAGGACTTGAACCTGTGACCTCCCGCACGTCAAGCGGATGCTCTACCAGCTGAGCTAATCGTCCGGACAGCGAAGATTATTATACTAGCACTTTCCTCATTTGTCAACACCTCTTTCCTTGGTCACTGCGGGAAATTATCCCGCCCTTTTTTCCGGAATTTGTGCAAATCTCAAGTGAAATGATAGGCCATATGTGGTATAATGAATGTTGTAAAGAACATTTCCATTCAAACACAGGAGGAATGTATTATGTTATCTCTGGACCTTTCAAAGGCGTCCTCTTTCCTGCCCCCGGACTATCTGGACAGCCGCCTTCCCGCTCTGGAGAAGGCCGCTTCCATGCTGGCCAACCACAACGGCCCCGGCGGGGATTTTACCGGCTGGGTCTTTCTGCCACGGGACTATGACAAGCAGGAATTTGTCCGGATTCAAGCTGCTGCAGAGAAAATCCGCCGCCAGTCCCAGGTGCTGGTGGTCATCGGCATCGGAGGCTCCTACCTGGGCGCCCGGGCGGTCATTGACCTGCTTCGCTCCCCCAACTACAACCTGAAAAAGAAAGATACCCCCGACATCTTTTTTGCCGGAAACGGCCTGTCCACCGACGCCCTGTTGGAGCTTATCTCCCTCATTGGCGACCGGGATTTTTCTGTAAACGTCATTTCTAAATCTGGCACCACCACTGAGCCCGCCGTGGCCTTCCGCATCTTCAAGAACCTGCTGGAAGAAAAGTACGGCAAACAGGGGGCCAGGGATCGCATCTACGCCACCACAGACAAGACCCGGGGCGCTCTGAAGGGTCTGGCTGACGCTGAGGGATACGAGGAGTTTGTTGTGCCCGACGAGGTGGGTGGGCGCTACTCCGTGCTCACCGCCGTGGGACTGCTGCCCATCGCCGCCGCCGGCATCGACATCGTGGCCCTGATGGACGGCGCCCGGCAGGCTATGGAGGAGCTGGCTGCCGGCGGAGCGGACAACCCCGCCTGGCAGTATGCCGCCCTGCGTCACGCCCTGTACTGCTCCGGTAAGAAGGTGGAGATGCTGGCCGCCTATGAGCCCGCCTTCCGTTTCTTCGCCGAGTGGTGGAAACAGCTCTACGGCGAGAGCGAGGGAAAAGAGGGCAAGGGCCTGTTCCCTGCCAGCCTGGAATACACCGCTGACCTGCACTCCATGGGCCAGTATATTCAGGAGGGAGAGCGTATCCTGTGCGAGACGGTGGTCAGCTTTGCCCCCAGGGGAGAGGTGCTCATTCCTCATGACCCGGATAATGTGGACGGTCTGAATTTCCTGGCGGGCAAGCCCCTGTCTTTTGTGGCAGAGAAGGCCATGCGGGGCGTGATTTTGGCCCATGTGGACGGCGGTGTGCCCAATGTGCTCATCCAGATGCCTTCTATCAGTGAGAAAAGTGCCGGCTACCTCATCTATTTCTTCGAGTATGTCTGCGGCCTGTCCGGCTATCTGCTGGAAGTCAACCCCTTTAACCAGCCCGGTGTGGAGGCTTACAAGTCCAACATGTTTGCTTTGCTGGGCAAGCCCGGCTATGAAGATAAGCAGGCAGAACTGGAGGCCCGCCTGTAACGCACAAAAAATTCACAATCTTGCGGTTGAAAATCCCCCGCTTCTATGGTAAAGTGAAGTACAAGCAAGGGATACCCTTCCCTACCTCAAGTTAAGGAGTGATTCACATGATTCGTGTTATCATGGGCAAAAAGGGCTCCGGCAAGACAAAGCAGATGATCGAACTGATCAACAATGCTGTTCAGACAGAACACGGCAATGTCGTCTGCATTGAGCGGGGCAACAAGCTCACTTTTGATATCCACTATCAGATTCGTCTGGTGGAATCCAGCCAGTATGATATCGCCGACTATACCGCCCTGAAAGGTTTCATCAGCGGACTGTACGCGGGCAACTACGACATCACCCACATCTTTATCGACAGCCTGACCAAAATTGTGGGCGGTGAGTGCAATCTGGAGACGGAAAAGTTTTTGGACTGGCTCAACAAGTTTGGCGAGCAGCACAATATCAAGTTCACCATTACCATCAGTGATGACGTTACCTTAGCTTCGGAGAGCATTAGGAAATATTTTTAAGCCTTTATTTCAACCCCCGCGGGTAAGCCCGCGGGGGTTTTTTGATCCCTTTTTTTAATAAAAGTCCTTTTTTCAGGGCTCACATCATGAAAAATCTTCCAGCATTAGGTTGACAGCTTGTTTAAAAAGTAGTATTCTAAACGCAGTAATAGAACATATGTTCTATTACTTTCCAAATGTCCTCTTTTGTGCTGTCACCCGCCGCTCTGCTACCAAAGGCGGCGCCAGCCTTCCTCGCCAGGCAGCCACACCCTGTACCCTGTTCCCCGGGGCGGTGACCAGGCCCACAGCTGGGGTGGGTCCCTTGTCCTGGACCGGTCCGTCTTTTGTACCAGGCCAGACACCGTGTGCCTATCTTCCCCGGTACAAATCAAAAAACGGCAACCCCTTACAGGGTCACCGTTTTACTGGTGGAGGAGGGTGGATTCGAACCACCGAAGCGAAACGCAACAGATTTACAGTCTGCCCCCTTTGGCCACTCGGGAACTCCTCCATGTGAAATTTTGGAGCTGGTGGACGGACTCGAACCCCCGACCTGCTGATTACAAATCAGCTGCTCTACCGACTGAGCTACACCAGCCTATCAGCCGCATTTGGCACGTTCTGCCCAACAGCAAGGGATAGTATAGCAGACGCTTGATGGCTTGTCAAGATTTTTTTGAAACTTTCTCGTCCGTCTCCCCGGCGGGCGGGCCTACTTTCCCGGCCGGGCCGGGCGGAAGGGAGCGAACTCATACGTATCTGTCCCACTGTCGGCTCAGATCCCCGCTTCGGGATCCGCAGCAGGAGGAACCCGCCTGGCTTTGTCCCCTGTGCGGCGGGGAGCAATATTTCATGGATAAGGGCCGGTTCTGGCACGGGCTGCGCATCTGCGCCCTGTGCCGAACCCGGCTGCAAAACGAGGAGAGGGAGGAATCCACATGACCCTATTGGAGCTGTCCGCGGAGTACCGCTCCCATGCCAGCGCCCTGCAGGTACGCATCTGCCAGCTGCGCTGTCGCCTGGAGGACACCCAGGACACTGACCTGCGCTGCCAGCTGGCCGACCGAATCCGGATGCTGTCCACCATGCTGCGGGAGGCCCGGGAGCTGGCTGTACTCACCGAGCGCTACTATGACAGGGGGTATCGCCGAAATGCAAAGTACACGATATAGGAGGGGCAGAGCCTATGCCGCTGACATGGCTGTTTATACCCTCCAGATGGCCGGTGACAACAGCCGGGAAATCAGCCGTCTTAAGCGTAATCTTATCCGCTGCCTGCAGGAGGACGTAACCCCCCGCCAGCGCCAGGCCCTTTTGATGTACTATGCCCAGGGACTGAACATGCGGGAGATTGGGGAACGGCTGGGGGTGGACAAGTCTACTGTATCCCGCACCATCAAGCGGGGGGAACAGCGGCTGCAGCGCTGTCTGCGCTACGGAGCTGCGGCCTACCTGCGCAGCCTTGATGAGAAGTAAAAGCCCGGCCCGGGCGCCTTTTGGCGCCCAAGCCGGGCTTTTCCCTTGCGGTAAACTGTGGTTTAGTAGGCTACACCCCACAAAATCATATGCTTGGCAGGTTTGCCGCAGCACACGCAGGTGTGGGACACCTGTTCCTGGGCAAAGGGCATGCACCGGGAGGACACCCCGGCCAGTTCCTTCATTTTCACTTCGCAGGCCTCGTCCCCACACCACATGGTCCGGGCAAAGCCCCCCTCGTTCTCCATAAAGTCCTTGACCTCTTCCACTGTAAGGCAGGTTTTGGTATGTTCCTCCAGGTTCTTTTTGGCCCGCTGGTAAAGGCCCTGATGGACGGCGTCCAGCAGCTGGGGCACCACTGCCTCCAGCTGGGCCAAGGGGACAAAAATCTTCTCCCCGGAGTCCCGGCGGCAGATACAGCACTGCTCCTTTTCCATATCCTTGGGACCAATCTCCACCCGGAGAGGGACACCCTTCATCTCATACTGAGCAGCCTTCCAGCCCATAGACTGGTCGGAATCGTCCATCCGGGCCCGAATTCCTGCCGCCTGGAGCCGTTCCAGCAGGGCGCGGGCAGCCTCCAGCACCCCCTCCTTGTGCTGGGCCACGGGGATGACCATGGCCTGGATGGGGGCGACGCGGGGGGGCAGCACCAGGCCGCTGTTGTCCCCGTGGGTCATGATGATGCCGCCGATCATCCGGGTGGACACCCCCCAGGAGGTCTGGTGGGGGTAGTGCAGCTGGTTGTCGCTGCCGGTGAAGGTGATGTCAAAGGCCCGGGCAAAGCCGTCGCCGAAGTAGTGGCTGGTGCCCGCCTGGAGGGCCTTGCGGTCGTGCATCATGCACTCCACGGTATAGGTCTCCTCAGCGCCGTTGAACTTCTCCTTGTCCGTCTTGCGGCCCTTCACCACCGGCATGGCCAGCACATTCTCCATAAAGTCAGCGTAGATGTTCAGCATGCGCTGGGTCTCCTCCCGGGCCTCGGCCTCGGTGGCGTGCATGGTGTGTCCCTCCTGCCACAAAAACTCCCGGTGGCGCAGGAAGGGGCGGGAGGTCTTCTCCCACCGCAGCACGGAGCACCACTGGTTATAGAGCTTGGGCAAATCCCGGTGGGAGTGGATAATATTTTTATAATGCTCACAGAAGAGTGTCTCGCTGGTGGGCCGGATACAATAGCGCTCCTCCAGCTTCTCTGCACCTCCCATGGTCACCCAGGCGCACTCGGGGGCAAAGCCCTCCACGTGGTCCTTCTCCTTTTGGAGCAGGGACTCGGGGATAAGCATGGGCAGGTACACGTTCTCATGGCCGCTCTCCTTAAACTTCTTGTCCAGCTCGGCCTGGATATTCTCCCAGATGGCGTAGCCATAGGGGCGGTAAATGAACATTCCCTTAATGGAGGAGTAGTCGATGAGCTCCGCCTTTTTGCACACATCGGTGTACCACTGGCCAAAGTCTACCTCCATGTCGGTAATCTGTTCCACCTGCTTCTTGCCAGGATTCTGTGCCATATCGCCTCAGTCCTTTATCTTTAAGTTGGATTGAAAAACTCGTATTCTTTATTGTAAAAAGCCCCGAAGAAAAAGTCAAGTTTTCCATAAAAAATCAGAGCAAAACGGGCCCGCCGCCCCAATCCGGACAGCGGGCCCGCTACCTTCTCCTATTTATTCGGTATAGTCCCCAAAGTAGTCAATCATAACTCCGTCCAGGTACTGCCAGTCCTCCTCCACCAAGCTGTAGTAGTTGTCACTGCCCAACTCCAGCTGAATCATAATGTCCTGATCCTCGCCGTAGCTTAACTGGGGCAGCAGCGCCTCTACCTCGGCCAGCATTGCCATGGCGTAGACAGCATCAATGGCGGCGTATTCCTCCTCGCTGATGCTGTTGAGCTGCTCCTGGGTGGTGACTCCTTTTTCAGCACAGGCCGCCTGCCAATTCTCCGCAAAGCTCTCTTCCGACAGCAGCGGCATAATCTCAATGGGGGACAGGGTAACTTCCACCACGAAATCTCCGCTTTTCAGCTTGTCTGCCTCCCCCACGGTGTACTGGGCATGGGAGTAGATCTCTTTGACCAGGCTCTCCGCTTTGGCGGTAACAGCTTCATCAGGATACTCCACATCCAGGAAATAATAGAGCAAATACTCTGCCTCAGCGGACACATTGGCCTTGTATTTCTCCTCGGCATCTTCCCGGGTCATCCCTTCCACCAGCTCCAGGTAGTCTTCGTTATAGACTCCCTGGTAAACGGCGTCTAACTCACCTTTCACAAAGACACTGGCATCTTTCCGGCTTACGCCGCAGGCAGCAGCCAAAACCGCTACACAAAGGGCCAGGACAACCAGCGCCAGCCTACGCCCGTTTCTCATCATTCTCTCTCATCTCTCTCTCCTCCGCCCCAATTTACAGGGACGGATTTCTCCTCCTATTTTATGGTATTGTCCCGTTAAAGTCAAGCTTGCTCACAGGAAATGTTTGTGTTACACTGGCCCTGGCATAACTTTTCCCCTGTCTGGGGTGTCTGGGAGGGATTTTATGGACGGAATACAGCGCCGCCATGCCATCGCTCAACTGCTCAGCGGCCAAGACAAACCCATCAGCGCCGCCGCCCTGGCCAGGCGTTATTCGGTCAGCCGGCAGATTATTGTGGGGGACGTGGCTCTGCTGCGGGCAAGCGGATTAGACATCTCCGCAACCCCCAGAGGATATATGATTCAGCGTGCCCCTTCCGGGCTGGTGCGCCGGGTGGCGGTGCGCCACGATAGAGCAGATATGGAGGCGGAGCTCAACGCTGTGGTGGATCAGGGCTGCATTGTACTGGATGTGATTGTGGAACATCCCATCTACGGCCAACTCACCGGACCGCTGCAGCTTGCCTCCCGCTACGACGTGAGCCAGTTTATTGCCCGCTGCCGACAGGAGGACGCCGCCCCTCTCTCTCAGCTCACCGACGGCATTCACCTCCACACCCTCTCCTGCCCCGACCAAGAGGCCTACCAGCGGGTGTGCCAAACGCTCAGGGATCTGGGCTTCCTTTTGGAAGGATGAGGCCGGGGACTGCTCCGGCTCTCTCCGGGACTTGACAAATTTTTCTTTTTTAGTACAATGTGGTTTACATGTGTCAAGACACCTGTATGCCACATTTTTATTTTGTCTGTCAAGAAGGTGGATTTCGTGAAAGAATTTCTCCGGCGAAAAAATATTGTCTTTTCGGCTAAGCGCTACGGCATCGATGCCCTGGGGGCCATGGCCCAGGGGCTGTTCTGCTCCTTGCTCATCGGCACCATTATCAACACCATCGGAACCCAGTTTCACATCCCCTTCCTCACCCAGGTGGTGGTCCAGCTGGTCAGTGGGGAAAACACCATCTCCTATACAGTGGGGGGCCTGGCCTCGGCCATGAGTGGTCCGGCTATGGCAGTGGCCATCGGCTATGCCCTGCAGGCGCCTCCCATGGTTCTCTTCTCCCTGGTGACGGTGGGCTTTGCCTGCAACACTCTGGGAGGGGCAGGAGGCCCTCTGGCGGTGCTGTTTGTGGCCATCATTGCCTCTGAGTGCGGCAAAGCGGTGAGCAAGGAGACGAAGGTAGATATTCTGGTCACCCCCCTGGTCACCATCTTTATTGGCGTTTCCCTGTCAGCCTGGTGGGCTCCGGCCATCGGGGCGGCGGCCTCCCAGGTAGGCGCACTCATCAAATGGGCCACGGAACTTCAGCCCTTCTGGATGGGCATTATTGTGTCGGTGGTCATCGGCATCGCCCTCACCCTGCCCATCTCCTCCGCCGCCATCTGTTCCGCCCTCACCCTTACGGGACTGGCCGGCGGGGCGGCCGTGGCAGGCTGCTGTGCCAACATGGTGGGCTTTGCAGTGATGTCCTTCCGGGAAAACCGGTGGGGCGGCCTGGTGAGCCAGGGCATCGGCACCTCCATGCTTCAGATGCCCAACATTGTAAAAAATCCCCGTATTTGGCTGCCTGCCATCCTCACTTCCGCCGTCACCGGCCCCCTGGCCACCTGCGTGTTCCGTCTGGAAATGAACGACCCCTCCGGCGGCTTGGCTTCCGGTATGGGCACCTGCGGCTTTGTGGGACAGATTGGGGTGTACGCCGGCTGGGTCAACGATGTGGCCAACGGCGTGAAGGATGCCATTACCGCCTTTGATTGGGCGGGGCTGGCCTTGATCTGTTTTATCCTCCCCGCTCTGCTGTGCTGGCTTTTGGGCCTGTTTTTCCGGAAAATCGGCTGGATTAAAGAAGGAGATTTGGTTCTTCCCCAGTAATTTTCTTCCCGACCCCACATCCAGCGGGGCCTGTTTTTTCAGGAATGAGTAAGTTTTTCTTGACATTTCTCCCCATTCCGGTATAATAATTAAGCCTGTCATTATAAACAGGCACATCCTTGCCCCCGTTTTTTGGGGGCCATATGTCCATAAGGAGGTGCAAACTATGGCAAAAACTACTGCGAACTACGAGGCGGTCTATATCCTCAACCCTGCCCTGAGCGAGGAACAGATTGCCGCCCTGGTGGCCAAATTCAAGGCCGTCGTGGAGGCCAACGGTACGGTCTCTGAAATCGACGAGTGGGGCAAGCGGCGTCTGGCCTATCCCATCAACGACCTGATGGAGGGCTACTACGTGCTCATGACCTTTACCGCCGCAGCAGCCATCCCGGCCGAGCTGGATCGTATTTTCCGGATCACCGACGGCGTGATGCGTTCCCTGATCGTCTGCAAGGACCAGTAAGGGAGGAGCCGGGATGCTCAACAAGATTTTCCTCATGGGCAGGCTGGCCCGCGACCCGGAGCTGCGGCGCACACAGACCGGGACCCCTGTGGTCTCCTTCCGTTTGGCCGTTGACCGGGACTTTAAGGACAAGTCCACAGGTGAGCGCTCCACCGACTGGATTGACGTGGTGGCTTGGCGCTCCACCGCCGAATTTGTCAGCCGCTATTTCACCAAAGGCCGCATGGCTGT
>CALWYD010000087.1 GCA_944385675.1 uncultured Oscillospiraceae bacterium | reverse complement strand
TCCGATGCATCCCCATGAGCGATATGGTCTACATGGCACTGAAACGGGTGGTAGCGAACCGTCCAACGCCAACCGTTGAGTTTTTGGTGGACGGGTACAGCGGATTCCTGTTTCTGGACAAGGACGGAAAACCAAAGGTCGCCATGCACTTACAGAACTACATGCGGGGGATGCAGAAAAAGATCACCAGAATTTATGGGCGCTCATTTCCCAGGGTCACGCCCCATGTTCTGCGGCACACTTTCTGCACAGACATGCAACGGGCCGGAATCGATGTGAAGAGCTTGCAATATCTCATGGGCCATTCTAATGTCAGCGTAACACTGGATATTTACACACATGTGAATTTTGATGCGGTGGAAGAGGCGTTTGGCCGGGCAGTCAGCAATCTATAATCCGTGGCAATGGCGGGGCTGACCTTACCATAAAACTTACCATTTTTAGCCGCAGAAATATGTAGATTACCATAGAGAAATGTGCGGATAATATTTGAGATACACGTCATTTCTCTTTATACCTCTGCATAATTGTTCAAAAAAGTTCAAAGTTCCGGAGGGCGGCATGTACTAAGAAACCGTTTTCCCAGAAGCCCGGAACGTAAGTTCCGGGCTTCTTTTCTTCTGGGGACTCGTGGGCCGGTTGCTGGATGAGATTGGAATGAGACGAGAAAAGATTATGGTGGTATTCCCGCAGAAGATATGGTATGATGGGAGCAGCAGTAAGCCCCGGAGTAGTTTGGGGGGAAAGGAGGAGCTATGCTTCCAAGCACGATTTGGCTCATTGCCCTTATCGTTCTGGTAGTGGGCGAAGCGCTTACAGTGGGGCTGACCTTTATCTGGTTTGCGGTGGGGTCTTTAGGCGGGCTGGTAACGGCGGTGCTGGGGGGCGAGATCTGGCTGCAAATTGTAGTCTTTTTGGTGCTGTCCGCGCTCTCATTGGCCCTGGTGAGGCCATTGGCTGCCAAGTTTTTGCGTACTAGCCGAACCCCAACCAACGCCGACCGTATCCTAGGCCGGACGGCAGTGGTAATCCAGCAAATCGATAATGTGGCTGGCCAGGGACAGATTAATGTCTCCGGTCAAGTGTGGTCTGCCCGCAGTGCTGGCGGCGTTGTCATTCCTGTAGGAACCCAGGTGAGGGTGCAACGCATTGAAGGTGTGAAAGCCTTTGTGGAACTTACATAATCAAATCACATTCAGGTGCTGTAGGAAGAGTATTAAGGAGGACGTATGGAAATTTTTCTGAGGATTTTGCCCTGGGTCGTGCTGATTCTGGTCGTGCTGATTTTGCTAGGCTCCTGTATCAAGGTGGTGCCCCAGTCCCGTGCCTTTGTCATTGAGCGCCTGGGGGCGTTCCGTACGGTGTGGGGAGTGGGCCTACATGTAAAGGTACCCATGTTTGAGCGGGTAGCAAAAAACGTATCCCTAAAGGAGCAAGTGGTGGATTTTCCACCCCAGCCTGTTATTACCAAAGATAACGTGACCATGCAGATTGACACGGTTATTTATTTCCAGATTACAGACCCCAAGCTGTATACTTATGGAGTAGAAAATCCTATGTCCGCCATCGAGAACCTTACCGCCACCACTCTGCGCAACATCATTGGCGATCTGGAACTGGACCAGTCCCTGACCAGTCGGGACCACATCAACAGCCAGATGCGGGCCATTCTGGACGAGGCCACTGACAATTGGGGCATTAAGGTGAATCGGGTAGAGCTGAAGAATATTATGCCGCCCCGGGACATTCAGGAGTCCATGGAGAAGCAGATGCGGGCGGAGCGGGAACGCCGGGAGGCCATTCTGCAGGCCGAAGGTCAGAAACAGTCCCAGATTCTGGTGGCTGAGGGTGAAAAGCAGTCGGCCATCCTGCGGGCAGATGCTGCCAAGCAGGCGGCGATTCTTCAGGCAGAAGGTGCCAAGCAGGCGAAGATTCTGGAGGCCGAGGCGGAGGCGGAGGCCATCCTGAAGGTGCAGCAGGCCACTGCCGACGCCATTAAGCTCATCAACGAGGCCCAGCCCGGAGATGGGGTCATTAAAATCAAGGCTCTGGAGGCCTTTCAGGCTGCCGCAAATGGAAAGGCCACCAAGATTATTATTCCCAGCGAGATCCAAGGTTTGGCTGGTCTGGCTGCCGGTGCCAAAACCATTTTTGACACGGAAGACCCCAAGGCCACCATTACCAAAACCATTCCCAAGGCGTAATATTGCCCCCCACCGGATTGCCGGTGGGGGACTTTTTTCTTCCCTGACTTTAAGGAAAATTTAATTTGACTCCCATCAGCCCTATGTTATGATAAAACAAACAGAGAGATCCGGACAGAAGATAGGAGTGTTATGATGAGAAGGAAGTTTTTTGGAGTACTGCTGGCATTAAGTCTGCTGGTGGGGAGTTGTCTGCCTGCCCTGGCGGCCGAGGGGGAGTTGATCAATCCGGCTCCCACACCCATTCCAACCTGGGCCTACAGCATGGTGGCTGATGGCTATGCCATGGGGCTGTTTGGAGAGGAGATCTACACCCAGCACAGCCAGACAGTGACGCCGGCCCAGTTGGAGGTCTTGACCCGGGTAGTGTCTGACAAACTGGCGCTTTTGGGCGTGGAAAAGCGGGAGCAGGAGGACGGTGCTTTGGTGGTGGACACTACCCGGGGCGGGGTGGTCAACGCCCTTTACCAGGCGGCAGCCGACTATGCCTTTCCGGGGATTGGGGAGGGACCGGAAGCTTTCCTAGTCTCTGCAGGTGCTCTATGCGGCGACGGTACAGGGCTGCACCTGGAGCGGCCCTGTACCTTGGTGGAAGCGGCCACGATGGCCAACAGTCTGATTCTGGGGTTGTATGACAGCCAGAATGCCGGCTCACTGGGCCTTTTGTGGCGGGCCCAGGGGAACGGAAATACCCTGTACTTGCTGGGTTCTATCCATACCGACCGAAATAACGTCTATCCTTTCCATAAGCAGCTGCGGGACATTATTCTTGGTGCAGAGCAGGTGACTTTTGAACTGGATTTTAATGACACGCAGCAGCTGGCAGAATTTGCTGCCATGCAGGTCTACTCCGACGGAACCACCCTGGCCGACCACATCTCCCCTGAGCTGTACCAGGCAACGGTAGATACTTTGGGGAAGATGGGAATGGGAGAGGAACTGGTATCCCAGTATAAAGCCTGGGCCCTGGCCACAAGTTTACAATCTCTGGCAACTGCAGACGAGACCACCAGCGACAATGCCATGGCCATCGATCTGTATGTCAACGCTAAGGCAGTCAATGCGGGAATTCCTATCGACGCTGTGGAAACCTATGCTTTTCAGGGGAGAATCTTTGACGGGTTGTCTCCTGAATATCAGCAGGTTTATCTGGCTACGGCGCTTCTGATGGTGCTGGACGTGGATACTATGGACCAAGCTACCCGAAAGGCGCTCACCGACGTCCTGGGAGAGGATGCTCTGACCTCCGATACCCAGGCGGCCCTGGAAGAGGAGATGGCTCAGATAGGCATCTGGATGGAGCAGTGGAAGGCGCGGGATACGGAGGGCTTTGGGGCAGCCTACCCCAAAGACGAAGTTATCAACAGCGATGACGAACTGAGCAGCAAACTCTTTACTGACCGGGATCCCGGTATGATTGCCTATGCTGACAATTATTTAAAGCAGGCTGGTGCTCATACCGGCCTGTTGGTGGTGGGGGCGGGCCATATGATTGGTTCGGGCGGTATTGTCCAAGGCCTCAAAGACCTGGGTTATGCGGTGGAAGTAGTCCCCGTCCCCTGAGAATATGAGAGATTTCCCGGCCCGTTTTGGGCCGGGAAATTTTTATGGCGGATTGGGACAACCTGCCAATTTGCAGCCAAAAAACTGACAAAAATTTCAAGGGGGAAAACGTGTCCGCCGTCACATACTGATGCTGAACTAGCATGTGGAAAGGGGCAGGACAGCGTGAGACGATACGGACTGCAGGGAGTGGGACTGGGGATGTTAGGCCTGTGCCTCATCTTGGCTTTGGGACCCGGAGAGGAGCCCGAGGTCCGGGAAGCGGCAGGGAGCGCCCTGGTGGAGGTGGAGAGCGGGCCGCCTCCCCTGGTGGCGCTCACCTTCGATGATGGCCCCAGAGAGGTGACCACCCGCCGGCTCCTGGAGGGGCTGGAGCTGCGGGAGGTAAACGCCACCTTCTTTTTGGTGGGTTCCCGTATTCAGGGTTGTGAGGCGCTTATTCAGGATATGGCGGCGGCAGGCAACCAGGTGGGAGTACACACCTACGACCATGTGATGGTCACTGATCTGTCCCGCAGGGACTTTGACCTGCAGGTTGGAAAAACCCGGGCGCTGTTAATAGATTTGCTGGGAGAAGGGGAGTACTGGCTGCGCCCACCTTACGGCATTGTGGATCAGTCGGTGGAGCGCTGGGCGGACGGCCCGCTGATTTTATGGTCAGTGGATCCGGAGGATTGGAAGGACAGCGATACCGATCGGATTGTAGCTGCTGTGCTGGAACACGTAAAAGACGGGGACATTATTCTCATGCATGATATTTATCAAAGCTCGGTAGACGCCGCCTTGCGCATTGTAGATGCCCTGTTGGAACGAGGCTATTTGTTTGCGACTGTGGAGCAGCTCATGGATTTGCGGGGCGTGGAGCCGGAGCAAGGGATACTCTACACAGCTTTTCCCCCTGTGGAGCGTTAAAGGAAAAGATAAAATTTTTAAAAACGATTGTAATTTGCTCCGGGATCATGTAAACTAAGGTCAACCATCCGAAGGAATGGAAGGAGGACTAGGAACATGAAGATTGCCCGCTTCGTTCTAAAAATTGTGGCTCTGTCCCTGGCGGCGGCCGCTGTGGTATGTGCTGTGGTAGCTTACTGGGATAAACTGGCCCAGCTGTTTGGTTGTGCCAAGGGAAAACTGAAGTGTGCTGCCTGCACCTCCGAGTATGATGATTATGAGGAGTAATTGGTGAAAAGCAGCCGCCCACAGGCGGCTGCTTTTTTGTCTAAGCATACCATTTCAAACAGGAGCGGTCTCTGGTGCGCCGAAGCAGAATGCAGGAGAGCACCATGTCCACTCCCAAGGTGACTGCTGCAGCCCAGGTCACCAGGGCAGGGATATCTGAAAGAAGAGGGGCCAGCAGCGGGTGCAGCCAATACACCAAAGGAAGGGCTAGGCACCCCCAGGCCAGGGAAAAAGGTAGGCATACCCGTCCATCCAGATTCCAGGGCAGCCCCCGGTAGTCCCAGAAGGATACCCCCAGTACCCGCTGGTAAAACAGGGAAGCACCGTATTCTACCGCCGTGGCCGCCACTGCCGAGAGGAAAAACAGCAGGGGGGAAAATTCCTTTACCCAGCCGGCCAATACCAGCACGGCGCAGGCCCCCAGTCCGTATACGGGGCACAGGGGAAGAACCAACAGGCACTTTCGGTCCAATCTTCCCCCAGTGGCCCGGGCATAGCCCACTTCTAATAAAAAGCCCAAAAAGCTGTAGACACAAAAACACCAAAACCATACCGCCATCAGACAAAAACCTCCTCCAGATGTGCTGTTAGGATAGCGGAAACGGGGAAAGTTCATGTGTGGAAAATTTCCCTGTTCCCGGGAAGTTTTTGCACACACAGGAAAAGTTTTGCCTTCACCTTGCGCAGCGGGACAGTTTGTGATATGATTTTTCGACAGTATGTATAAGCTGAGAAAGGAGAGCACGTATGCGGCACCTGATTGATTTCGGCGATCTGCCCCGGAAGGAGTGGGACGCACTCTTTGCCCGGGCAAGCCAAATTATGGATCGGCCGGAGGACTTTGTTGAGGTCTGCCGGGGAAAGGTGTCGGCCAATTTGTTTTACGAGCCCTCCACCCGTACGAACTTTTCTTTTCAGACGGCCATGCTGCGCCTGGGAGGGACAGTGTTCGGCTTTGCGGATCCCAACTCCTCCTCGGTGGCCAAGGGAGAGACGCTGAAAGACACCATCAAGATGGTTTCCGGCTATGCGGATGTCATTGTTATGCGTACCCCTTGGGAAGGGGCCGCCAAGGCCGCCTCCCTCTATTCCCATGTGCCGGTAATCAACGCAGGGGACGGAGGACACATGCACCCCACCCAGACTATGGCTGATCTGACTACAATAACCAGGCTGTTGGGCGGGGTAGACGGATTATCCATCGGCCTTTGCGGAGATCTGAAAAATGGCCGGACGGTACACTCCCTTATCAAAGCCATGGAGAAGTTCAATAATATCCGCTTTTTCCTTATCTCTCCCCGGGAACTGGCTATCCCTGAGTACATGCGGGTTTTTATGCGGGAAAATGGGATGCAGTTTACAGAAGTTACCGGTCTGGAGGCAGTCATTCCCCAGCTGGATGTGCTGTATATGACTCGAATCCAGAAGGAGCGGTTTGTGGATCCCCTGGAATATGAGCGCAACAAAGGGATCTATGTGCTCACCCGGCGGAAGCTGGAGAGGGCCAAGGAAACGATGCTGGTGATGCATCCCCTGCCCCGGGTGGATGAGATCACGGTGGATGTGGATGACGATCCCCGGGCGGTCTATTTCCGCCAGGCCCGGTACGGGATGTTTGCCCGTATGGCCCTGTTGGAGCACCTGGCCCTTCAGCCCAGATGGGAAACAGTGCCCGCGGTGGAAATTGGTACCCGGCCCGTATGTACCAACCCCCGCTGTATTACCCAGACCCAGACCTATTTGCCGCCATTGGTGAAGAAAATAGGGGGCGTGGACTGCTGCGGATTCTGTGATGCTGCCCTGGGATAAGAATCCCTCTTCTGACAGGGGACGTACCTGGAACTCCAAAAGAGGAGCTGGAAAAAGAAGAAATGCAAAAAAAGGATTGACAATTTAAGGGGCGTTGTGGTATCATTTGAAAGCTGACATGAGAGACATGGCGGCGTCTGTGCGGGTGTAGTTCAATGGTAGAATCCCAGCCTTCCAAGCTGGTCGCGTGGGTTCGATTCCCATCACCCGCTCCATATGCGC
>CALWYD010000086.1 GCA_944385675.1 uncultured Oscillospiraceae bacterium | reverse complement strand
CCTGACCGGTGCCGACAAATAACCCCCGGCTGGTGGCAAAATCAATAAATGCGCCGCCCCAGTGTTCCTGGGGCACGTCCGCAAAGTTCTTGCTGTTGTCCACCACCTTTACCGTGTCCCCGTCGGACAGGGTGACAGCAATTCCCTTCTCTGTGGCCAGAGTCGTCTTAATGATCTCCTCTGTCCCGTCCGCCTTCACCAGAACCGCCACGGTGCCCGGCGTGACGTCTGCCCCTGGCGGTCACCTGGGCGGCGTTGATGCTCAAACCCAACTCTTTGGCGTTGCGGGCGGTGACATTCTCCAAATATCCGGCTTTACAGGCGTAGAACTGGATGCCGCCGTAGGCTTTCCCCGCTGCATCCACAGTCAGGTTTTGAATGGTTACTCCATCCGCAGCGACTACCAACATATATTTTTCCGGACCGGTACCGGACCAGCTGTCGTTGGCAGCGGTAATGGTGTTGCCACCTCCCTCCAGGGTGATGGACTCACGAATGGTCACCTGGCTGGTGAGGAATACAGGACCGTTTAGTACCACGGTGTCTCCCTTATCAGCCGCTTCAACGGCCTGGGCAAGATCGGTATAGCTGCCCTCCTTGCCTTGGATGGTGATGCTGCCTCCCTGCGTGCTCTCCGCCAGCGCGCCCACCGGCAGCAGGTTCAAAAGCAGGGCAAGGGACAGGAGAATGCTCCATATCCGCTTTTGCCTTGTCTTTATCATAGTAACGTTTCCTCTCTTCCTTTGGTATTTCTTGCTTTCAACACTTCCCCTGCCCGCCAGCCACATATAACTTCTGTTTGGTTCCGGGGTCAAATGAAATCGGCCAATGGGTCGCTTCTCCCTTGGCAGTAAGAAGAATATAGCGTAAAAGAAATTCCTCTGCAACCCATTTCCAATTTTATTTCCTGGAAAATAAGGGAAAGGTTTTCTTTCATGGAATTAACTTCTTTTTTGTTTCTTTTTTCTTCATTTTCTTAGCATTTTCCCCATTTTTTCTCTGTTTTCTTTTGGCTAATCCCTTTCTTATCCCGGGCATGTCAGGAATTTTTTGGGGGCATGGCCTGCAGAGGTAGCTGGGGCAGTTTACAGCGTTTCCCCTTCTGTGGGCAGGCCCCAATTTCCCGTACACCCAGAGGATCATCTCCGCTGTCAACAGCTTGTGTATCTGAGCCGGGAAAATTGCAGGGGCTCAGTCTGTACCCCGCTCCACCTGCCGTATGCGGCAGACAGGGCAGACAAAACATGGATGCGGCCCGAGAGGCGGCATCCATGTTTTGTCTGCCCTAATTTTTCCGTCGCTTCCCTGACAAAGCGCTCCTTTTTACTACACAAAAACTGTTTCCTACAATAAAAGCAGTGCCTGGCTCAGCCGTTTCCCCGCAGAGCCTCCAAAATCCTCTGCCCGGTGAATACGTACAAAGGAAGAGCCGTAAATCATGCGCTCATTCTCCAGCTCACTTTCATCTCCCAGAAAGATACCCATGACATACACCCCTTGGCGGCGCAGCCTTCTGACCTGGAAACAGGTATCCTGGATGGCTGCCTCCCCCACATATTTTTTAGGCGCATCCGACCTCAGCTTGCCACTTACCATGTCATTGGGCAGGCCGTCGCTGAACACAATAAGAATTTTATGCTCCTCCCGCCGCTTTAAAAGGTCAACTCCCGCGGCAGCCAGGGCCAGCCCGTCCCGGTTATTGGAAGTGGCCCGATACTCCAAAATCTTTCGGTCAGCCGACGGCTTGTCATCATAATCCCGAAAACGCCGCAGCACGGTGTGATTTCCGTAGGTACAGTAGCTCATCACCCGGTGGGGAATCTGGATGCGGCTCAGGGCCGCGCTGAACAGGTAGCTCTGCAGCGCCACCATGGACTGGCGAACCGCCTGGGAACCACTGGCATCAATGAGCAGCTCCACCACAATGGCAGACTGGTCCTGGCGAAATATCTTGTGAAAGAGCTGGGGTTCGGCACAGCGTCCCACCTTCCACAGGGTGCTGTTCACCAGCACACCCCGGTCCGAGCGGTAGATCTCCGGCTCATTTTTTAAATTCAGCGCATTGCGGAAGGCCTGCTCAATGCTCCGGATGCCTTGGCGGGCGGCGTCCTCATGCTCCTCCAGCATGCGCAGGTTGGCGTCCCGGCACGCCCGCAGGGAAATGGCCCTGTCGGAAGCCTCTTCATAGGAGCTCTCCGGCAGGCCGTTGGTAAACAGCAGCCTGCGCCCGTCGTGTATGCTCACGTAGACCGCGCCCTCAATCTCCTGCATGGCCTGTTGGGTTTGATAGCTGGGGCCAAAGTTTTTGGCCAGGTACTCCGGGATAGCCGCCAGCGCCTCCTCTGACAGTTCAATGCCGTCAGACAGCATCATGCTGGCCTTGTCGTACTTCAGCTCCATCTCCGAATCATCCGGCTCCTGGGGCTCCTCCTGATCCGGAGCCAGGCTCTTCCCCTCCCACAGATCGTCGTCGGAGAGCTCGCTCATGGGCAAAATATCCAGGCTGTGGTCGGGGGCAAAGTACCGGGTAAAAATCTTCTTATACAGCAAAACCGCCTGATCCACCAGCCCCCTTGCGTCCATACGGGGGGCGCCATCCTGCATCAGCCGGGTAAATAGCTCCAGGATATTCTCAAACCCGGAGAAGTTTTTCAGAATCCTGCGGCTCTCCGGAGTTGCCGCCCCGGGAAACTGCTCTGTCAGCCAGTAGATCTTCATCCAGCCTCGGGAGGAGTACCGCAGGCGCAGGGGATCTGCGTCCAGCAGCTCCCGGGCTGCCTCCTGCGCCATAACCGGGATGCCTGGGCGCTCACAGGTCAGTCTCAGGCGCACAGAGTACTCCAGGCACATATGGGCAATGGGGAGCAGCACATGCATGTCGTAGGCCGCATACCGGTGCCGCCTGAGCCACACATTTAGTTCCTCCAGCCCAAACAGCTTGTCTGCGCCCCCCAGAATGACCCCCTCGTAGGCCGCCACCATTCCCCCCGCCTTTCCATAGGGGGCGCTCATCAGGCGGATGTACTGGGGGGACTCCCGCTTTTGATGATCCTGAGAAACCGTCAGAAACAGGCTTTCCTCTCTACCAATACTCACTGTCTTCTCCCGTTCAGACAAACCTTGTCATCACAACATCCTGAACCAACTGATACTCGTACTCATCAAAGCACTTGTTGGTGATGCTGATTGCCACCGCGTCCTTGGGCCGCATTCCATCGGTCATCAGCCGCAAAGCGGAGATCATGCCCCGCAGATCCACCGGATGGGTGGAAATCTCTCCGTTGACCGCCTTCTCATCCAGATCCATGAATAGGCCGATGCAGCGGTCAATGTTCTCTTGAGCCGCCTCGGGGACAGCGGCCTGCAGCAGCCGGTGCATCTGCCCCTCCTGCAGCGTGGGCATGCGGATCACCGTAAAGCGGGAGACCAGGGCCTCATTCAGCTCCCGGGTGCCCGCATAGCCGTAATTCATGGTAGCAATAAAGCGGGTGGCCGGGTGCACGTGGATACATTCATACCCCGGTATATCGATGAGCCTGCGGTAGTCCAGCACCGAATGCATCACCGCAACGGCGTCATTCTTGGCCATATTGATCTCATCCAGAATGCAGAAGCCGCCGTACTGCGCCGCCTGGGCCACCGGCCCGTTGCGCAGGCGCACCTCACCCCCCACAAAGGTATCGGTTCCAATAAGAGTTGTGCTGTCCGTGTTCACGTGGAAGGACACATTGTAGGCCGGCCTTGCAAACAGCCAGGCCAGGTTGTCTGCCAATGTGTTTTTTCCCGTGGCCTTTCCCCCGCACAGGAGAAGGTTCTCCCCCTGCAGCAGTGCCGCAACCGCCAGCTCCAGGATCTCTTCCCCGATAAACTCCACCATAGGCCTTGCAATCCGGCCCTGAACGGCCTGCTCCACACTGTAACGTTCTTTGAATTGTTCCAGTTGAATCCTCAGTTCTTCTCTCATGTATGTCCTCCGCCTCTGCTTTTCCTTCAGCAGCTGCCCGACCTTGCCCATACGGCCGCACTGTCCGGGCACTTGTGTGCATGCTTGATTTTATCTTTCCCACAAAAGCTTGTCAATGGCCTGCCCCTTCGCCCTTATGGCTTGGTGCTGTTTAAAAGGAAAAATACTTGGGAAACAGCTGGGTCAAATACTCCGTTGCCTCCTTGCAAAAGGCAGAGTAGCTGCGCAGCAGCTGTGCTCCGGCCTCCGTAACCGTAGAGGCGCCCCCCTCCTTCCCGCCCCGGGTACTCTCCAGGACAGGGCAGCCCATATGCCGCTCCAGATTGGAGATAATCTTACGCCCCTTACTGTAGGAGATCCCCATGCACCGGCAGGCCTCCAGCAGGGAACCCGTCTCCTGGGTCAGCTGCAGCAGCTGGTGGGCCCCAGGCCCATAAAAAGGTTGATCCCTCATCAGCTGAAAGCGAAAAGCGGGCCGCAGCCCCTCCCGATTTTGGCGGGAGATCAGCTCCTCACAGAGGGCGTCCTCCCGGGTGTTGGCCAAAATCCCTGTGTCCTCCACCTCCAGCATCGTCCGCTCCACACCGGATGCCTGGATGGCCCCCGCCAGTCCGCCCTCTCCCTGGTAGTCAAGAATCCGGGGAATCAACCGGGCAGACAGGCGAATGGGATGCCCTGCCCGCCCCCGGCAGACAGGGACACACACATCCCCCTCCGTCTTCAGCAGTCCCCGCACCGTCTCGGCGGCAAAGAGAGGCACATCGGTGTGGGCAATGAGAACCCAGGTGCACTTGTCCTGTAAAAACTTCAGGCCCACCTTCACGTTGTCCAGCATCTCGCTCCCACTGGGACAGCTGAGAAAGGTTACATTCATATGGGGCGCCAGCTTCTCCACTCGCTCCCGGCTGTCTCCGCAGACCACCACACGCTCTACCCCCGCCCGCTGCAGTGTCAAAACACAGCGCTTGACGGCGCTCAGGTCGCCCACTTCCTTTGCCGGCTGGAACTGGTGCCCTTTCCCCGCCTTCCCCCCGGCAATAATCAGGGCAGCTGTCATCGTCATAGTACCACCTCAGTTTTACTTGGGTTCTGCCAGTGATTAAAAAAAGTATACCACAAACGGGGTAAAACACAACAAAAAGATGCCCGAAAGGGTCACTTTCGGGCATCTTTGAACAACAGGAAGCACTCCGGTTAAAGTGTGCCGCCGTACAGCTGCTCCAGCTGCTGGTCGGTCAGCTCCACGTGGTAGAACAGCTGGAAGAACTCCCGTACCTCTTCATCCACGTCAAAATTCAGATAATCGGGATAGATAAGCCCCGACAGCCAGCGCATGCCAATGATGCGGTTGGGTCCCGGGGGTCGGTCCACCCAGCTGAAGGGCGCGTTGGGCGTACCGTATACCGCTCCGTTCTTCACCGCCTTCAAAGTGGCAAACATGGGGTCCTCCAGAATGGCCTGGGCCGCTGCGCCCCCGGTCATGTTGGACTTGGGCTCGCCGTTGACAATAATGACATCGGGATCCCAGGCCAGCAGCTGTTCCGCCGAAATCTGAACCCGGGAGCCATCCCCCAGCTCCAGATCGGCCACGTTCACAGCGTTGACCAGGTCGATAATCTGCCCGTGGGAGGAACCGGCAGGGGCAGTCTCCAGGGAGTCCTCCCCGTTGCCATAGTAGATGCGCACCTTCTCCTCCTGGGGAATATCCAGCCCGGAAATGGCGTCAAAGGTCTCCTGAGCATAGGCAGCCAGAGCCTCAGCCTGCTCCTCCACCCCGAACAGCTCTCCCATAAAGCGGTAGACCTCCGGCGCATCCAGCAGGTCGGAGCTCACCATCACCACGGGAACCCCCAACTGCTGGGCCAGGGCGTCGGACTCGTCCATGCTCCCCTCATTGATGCTGGTGACGTTGAGGGCAATGGTGGGGCCGGCGGCAATAACCGCCTCGTAGTTGACGGCGTCCCCCTGGCCGAAGTTGGGTAGATCGTGGTACTGCTCCAGAATGATGCTCTTCTCAATGTCGTTGAGCTCGTAATTCCACCCCAACAGCTTGTCGGGCACCAGTGTATAAAGGTAGATGGCCGCTACCGGGCCGGTGGAAAAGACTGTATCAATCTCTTCCGGTACGGTCATGGTTCGGCCCGCCATGTCCGTGATCTCCCGCTCTCCCGAGACAGGGGACTCCCCTTGGGATCCGGCGCTCTGTCCCGTGGACACAGACTCCCCCCCGGACTGGCCCGGGTCGGCGTTCTGGCCACAGCCGGCAAACACGCCGGTCAGCAGCAGTAGCGCCAGCAGCAGCGCCAGCCCTCGTGCGTTTCTCTTCATTTACCGTCCACACCTCTTTTTCTTGTTTTTCTGTCATTCCCTCCCCGCCCGGCGGGGCCAAACAGGAAATTGACATTTCGCCCGGAATGTGCCATACTTACGATGCAGTTTAAAAAGCGATTCGTTTTTAAAAACTTATCGACGGCAGCTATAAAATATCACATCTCTTGGGGGATGTCAAGAAGAGACTTTGGAGGAACTGACATGGAATTGCTCTATCGGGAGGCGGCAGCCCGAAGGCAGCGCCGCGGCCGGCTTATCCTGGCGGGCCTGGCCCTGGTGATGGCGGCTGCTGCGCTGCTGTCCTTCTGGGTGGGGTACTACCCTCTGCGGCCCGACGAGGTGGTACGGGCCTTCTGGAGCCGCGCCGGCGAGGGAATCAACAACCTTCTGCTCCGCCTGGGCTGGCAGGGGCCGCTGCTGCCGTCGGTGGAGATTATCCCCCAGGCGGTGACCATCTTCTGGAGCATCCGCCTGCCCCGGATTTTGTCGGCGGTGTTTATCGGGGCCTCTCTCTCGGTGGCCGGGGCCACCTATCAGGGGATGTTCCGCAATCCCCTGGTTTCCCCGGACATTTTGGGCGTGTCTTCCGGGGCCAGTCTGGGCGCCGCCTTTGCCATTCTCAACGGCGCGGCCAACTGGCTCATCCAGCTGTCGGCCTTTGTGGGGGGGGTGGCGGCGGTGGCCTTCTCCTATCTGATCAGCCGAAAGTCCGCCCACTCCCAGATCCTCAGCCTGGTGCTTACCGGCTCCATGGTCATGGCCCTGTGTAACGCCGGGGTGACCATGATTAAGTACGTCTCCGACCCCAACGACGTGCTTCAGCAGATCACCTTCTGGCTGATGGGCAGCTTAACCAAGACGGACATGGCCTCCTTCCGCTGGAGCGCTGTCCCCATGGCCCTGGGGCTTGCCATTGTGCTGCTGCTGCGATGGCGCCTGAATCTGCTCACCCTGGACGAGGAGGAGGCCCGCACCCTTGGTATCAATGTGCGCCGATATCGGCTGATTTTTATTTTTGCCTCTACTCTCCTCAGCGCCGCGGCGGTGTGCCTGGGGGGACTAATCGGCTGGGTTGGCCTGATGATCCCCCACATGGCCCGGGCCCTGGTGGGGGTGGACTACAACCGTCTGATCCCGGCCAGCGCAATGCTGGGCGCCACTTATCTGGTGTTGATGGACGACATTGCCCGCTCCCTTCTCTCCCTGGAACTGCCCCTGGGGGTGGTGACCAGCATTATGGGCGCCCCCTTCTTTGTCTCCCTCATCATTAAGCGAAAGGAGCGCGATTGACATGCTTCTGGACGTAGAGCAGGTCCGGGGCGGCTACGGCAGCGGCGACGTGGTTCAGGGGGTAAGCTGCCACGCCGATGCGGGGGATGTCCTCTGCCTGTTGGGTCCCAACGGCTGTGGAAAAACAACCCTTTTCCGCCTGCTGCTGGGCATTTTGCCTATGACCGGCGGTACCATCCGCCTGGAGGGGCAAGACGTCCGTACTCTCTCCCCCCGGCAGCTGGCCAGCCGTATCGCCTACATTCCCCAGTCCCACACCCCCATCTTCTCCTACTCCGTTTTGGATGTGGTGGTCATGGGGCGGGCCTCCCGCTTCTCTGCCTTTGAAACCCCCAAGGCCGCCGACCGGGATGCGGCCTTCGGGGCTCTGGAAAAGCTGAACGCCGCACACCTGGCCAACCGGAAGTACACGTCTCTCAGCGGCGGGCAGCGGCAGCTGATTCTCATCGCCCGGGCCATCTGCCAGTCCGCCAAAATTTTTGTGCTGGATGAGCCTGCGGCCAATCTGGACTACGCCAACCACCAGCTGCTTATGGAGGTAGTGGCCGATCTGGCCCGGAAGGGGTACTGCGTGGTGATGTCCACCCACAGCCCGGAGCACCCCGCCTCCATCGGCAGCAAGGTGCTGCTGATGCGGGACGGGAAGGCTGCCGCTTTCGGGACCCCGGAGGAGGTCATTACCCCGGAGGGTCTCCACGCCGTCTACGGCATTGAAATCGACGTGGTGACGGTCCGGGACCGCTACGGCGTCAAAAGAACCCTGTGCCTGCCGGTGAAACGCCCGGCGGTGTCACCCTGGCAAGGAGGCCTGGAATATGGAAAAGCGCAGTAACCCCCTCCCCCCTCTGTGGGGCCCGGCAGGGGATCTGGAATATTTTGTGGCCATGCAGGAGTCCCAGCCCGAGCACAGGCCCGACCACTCCCCCCAGAAATGGGACCGGCGGGCAGACGCCTGGGAGCAGGAGCGGATACTCCACCACAAGGGGGACGAACGGGTGCGCAGCACCGTGGCCTACCTGGAGAATCGGGGGCTGCTTTGTCCGGAATACCAGGTGGCCGACATAGGCTGCGGCCCCGGCCGCTTTGCAGTCGCCTTTGCCTCCAGGGTGCAGTGGGTCACCGGCTTTGACCTGTCCCCCAAAATGGTTGAGTACGGCATGGCTCACGCCAGGCAGGAGGGAGTCGCCAACGTGACCCTGCGCACCTGCGACTTTCAGGCCCTGGACGTGAGGCAGGAGGGACTGACCGGCGCCTTCGACCTGGTGTTCAGCTCCCTCACGCCTGCCATTCACGGACAGGCGGGGCTGCAGAAGGTGATGGACATGAGCCGGGCCTACTGCTGCAACATCACCCATATTTACCACCACAACTCCCTGCGCCAGCAGCTGCAAAGCCAGCTGTTCGGCCTGGCCCCCGCGTCCCCCTGGGGCGGGCGCTGGTTTTACTCCCTGTTCAACGTGCTTCTGCTGCTTGGCTACCTGCCCGAGACCTCCTACGACCACCAGCTGCAGCACAGGCGGTTTCCCCCTTCCGCCGACTACGCATCCATTATGATGGAGCAGATCCTCCCCCCGGAGCAGCGCACCGGGGAGAATCAGGCCCGTATCCTGGAGTGGATGCGGGCCCACACAGACGGGGAGGGCATGGTCACAGAGACCAGCCGCGCCTGCTACGGGCGCATCCTCTGGGACGTCCGGGTGCGCTCGGACCAGGGGGAATTTTAAAGAGAAGGGAAGAAGAACCCATGTCATCGCTGCCTACCCGGGCCCAGGTGCTGGAAACCCTGTTCCGGCAGTGGACTCCCGCAGACAAGACCATACGCGTCCCTGTTTCTGAGGCTCTGGGCCATGTTCTGGTGGAAGACCAGTTTTCCCAGGTATCCATCCCTGTGGTGCGGGCCTCCGCCATGGACGGGATTGCTGTCTCCTCTGCCCGGTTTCAGGCCGGCCCCCCGGATACCTCCCGCTGGAGGCTTGGGGTGGACTTCTGCCGGGCGGACACCGGGGACGACTTTGACGACCGCTTTGACGCAGTCATTCCCATTGAGCAGGTGGAGATTTCCCCTGAAGGGGGGCTGACCCTCCTGGGCCAAGACCAGGTACATCCCGGAGACAACATCCGCCCCGGGGGCAGCACTGTCCGGGCAGGGGACCTGCTGGCCAAAAAAGACCGGCAGCTGCGCCCCTTCGACCTGGCGTGCCTGGCCATGGGCGGCGTCACCCAGGTGGAGGTCTATGCTCCGCCCCGGGTGGCCTTCCTTCCCACCGGAAGCGAGCTGGTACCCCTGGGCGCCCCGGTGGAGCGGGGCCGGAACATCGACAGCAACAGCATCCTGGCCCGGGGACTGCTGACCGAGATGGGTGCTCAGCCCCTCTGCTGCCCCATCGTGCCCGACCGGCCTGACTGCGTGGCCGCCGCCCTGGATCGGGCCCTGGAGCAGGCCGACGTGGTGCTCATCAACGGGGGCTCCTCCAAAGGGGAGGAGGACTTCAACGCCCGGCTGCTGGAGGAGCGGGGCTGCACCCTTTTTCACTGGGTAGCTGCCGCCCCGGGCAAGCCCATGTGCGTGGCCCTGATTGACAACAAACCGGTCATCAACTTGCCCGGCCCACCCCTGGCCGTACTCTACGGCATGGACTGGTGCGTGCGGGCCATCGTCCACCGGCTGCTCCACAAGCCTATGCCCCGGCGGCAGACCATCCGGGGCACCCTCACCCAGCCCATTCTCGCCCCAAAGGATATGGAGATTCTCTGTATGATGGACGTCCAGCCCACCCCAGAGGGCTATCTGGTGAAGCAAAAGCCCTGGCGGGGGGGCAGCATGCCCGATGCCCTGGGCGCCGGGGCCATATATATTACCCGGCCCGACCGCCCAAATTGCCAGGTAGGAGAAGCGCTGGAGGTGACCCTCCTGCGGGGCCTGGAGGATTTTTAAGATGGCCCGGCATCTCTTCTTGACCGGGGAAAAGGGAGTGGGCAAGAGCACCCTGCTCAGGGGACTGCTGCAGCGGTACCCCGGGACCCTGGGGGGATTTTATACGGTAAAGAGCGCCTGTGTGGTGCCGGGGCAGGTCACGGTTCACCTGTTAAATGCCGCCCTGCAAACCGACTCCCCCACATTGGAAAATCTCCTGTTCTGCTGCGGTGGGTCGGACGGATCGGAGGCAGCCGCCCGCTTTAACCGCCTGGGCTGCGCCGCCCTGGCGGGCAGCTCCGGCGCGGGGCTGCTGGTGATGGACGAGCTTGGCCCCCACGAGGGAGAGGCCCGGGCCTTCTGCCGGGCCGTGCTCCAAGCCCTGGATGGGCAGACCCCCATTCTGGGGGTTCTGCAGCGGGCCCCCTCCCCCTTTTTGGCCCAGGTGGCCGCTCACCCCCAGGTCCATGTGGCGGAGGTCACAAAGGAAAACCGGGACGGTCTGGCCCGGACACTGGGCCTGCCAGTCCAAGGGCTGTTTTCTCCCCGTCTGTCCTGACACAGGCTCCCGCCTCCAGACGGGATTCCCGGAAATTGGGCCCCGTGTTCACAAAAGGCCGGCGTGCAACCATTGGTTACACGCCGGCCTTTGTGATCACATATTACAGTGCCGCCCCCGATTCCCGGCTGTTACCTCCGGCGTGACGCCGCCGGGCCCTTACATAAAACTGTTCCGCCAGCGCTCCCGGGGTCATGGCCGCCCGGGCCTCCCCGGAGAGATCCAGGACCAGCCGCCCCTCATCCAGCAGGATGGTCCGCTCCCCCACGGACAGGGCGTAGTCCATGTCGTGGGTGATCATTAAAGTAGTGATCCTGTCCCGGGCCACCACCGTCCGGGTCACCTCCATCACCTTTTCCGCCGACCCCGGATCCAGGGCGGCGGTATGCTCATCCAGCAGCAGCAGGCTGGGCTGAGCCACCGTGGCCATAAGCAGGGAGGCCGCCTGACGCTGCCCGCCCGAGAGCAGGCCCATCTTGGTCTTCATCCGATCCTCCAGCCCCATGTCCAGCCGGGCCAGCAGCTCCCGGAAATAGGCGCTGTCCCTGCGGTTGACGGCGAAGAAGGAGCGGGAGGCTTTCCTGGTATAGGCCAGGGCCAAATTTTCCTCCAGAGTCATGTTGGGGGCCGTGCCCCGGAGGGGATTTTGATAGAGGCAGCTCATATTCAGCGCCCGCCTATAGTCCTTCTGCCGGGTGATGTCCTCCCCGTTTAGAAAAATCTTGCCTGCGTCGGGAAAAAGCTTGCCCAGGACCAGGTTAAACAGGGTGGATTTCCCCGACCCGTTGGCTCCCAGGACGGTGACAAACTGTCCCCCGGGCACCTCCAGATCCAGGTGATCCAGGGCCAGCTTCTCGTTGACGGTGCCCAACTCAAACCCCTTGGTCAGGCCCCGGATGGAGAGAGGACTGCTGCTCATACTCTGCTGCCCCCTCTCTGCCCGGCCGCCCGCCTCCGCCTCAGCAGGGGGACAGCCAGGGCACACACCACAATCAGGGTGGAGAGGAGCTTCACCCCATAGCTGGGCATATCAACCTTGTAGGCCGCCTGGATGACCACCCGGTAGAGCAGGGAGCCGCCCACCGCAGAGGCAAGGCCGCCCACAATCCCCCGATCTCCAAACAGCACCCGGCCGATAACCACCGAGGCCAGCCCCATGACCAGCATGCTGTTGCCGCAGTTTAAGTCCGCATACCGCTGCTGTTGGCACAACAGGGCCCCGGACAGGGCCACCAGGGCGTTTGCCAGCATCACTCCTCCCGTACGGGTAAGGTCGGCGTTGATGGAGGAGGAGCGGACCATCTCCTCGTTGTCCCCCGTGGCCCGAATGGCCATGCCCGGCCGGGTGAAGAAAAACACGGCCAGGGCTGCCGTCAGAACCGCTGTGATGGCCAAAGTCAGCAGCAGCACCTGGGCGTTTGTGTCCAGAAATATGCTGTTTCCTCCGGAAAAGAGGGCGGAAAAATCTTTGTAGATGGTAGGGCTGGCCTCATTGACCGTGGCCCCGGCGGAATTGACCGTCTGGTACTGGAGATATACATTGGACTGTCCCCCCAGCACCGTGTAGTTGACGGTATACAGCCCCGCCGCCACCAGAATCCCGGCCAAAATGGGTTCAATGCGCAGCTTGGTTTGGAGCAGGGCGGTACACAGCCCCGCCAGAGCCCCGGCTGCCGCTCCCGCAAAAAGGGCCAGCACCGGGTGCCCGGCGATGGTGACGGCCGCGCAGGCAGTCATCCCGAAGACAAAGCTGCCGTCCACCGTCAGATCCGGGGTCTTGAGAATGCGGAAGGTGACAAACACCCCCAGGGCCATGGGGGCGTAAAGCAGCCCCTGGCTCAGCGCCGAGACAAGCATACTGTAATAAACCATAAAACCTCTCCCCGCAAGCAACGTGTCCCGCCGGCTTTACTGGCCGAAATGGCTGGTTCCGTCGGCCTCCACCAGCACCTCATAGCCCTCATAGGCCGTTTCAGGGAAGTCTGCCCCAAAACGATCCGCCGCCTGGAGGTTCACATACCTGGCATAGTTGCTCAGGGTCTGGTAGGGCAGCTGGTCAGGGGCGGTTCCGTCCAAAATTTCCAGCACCAGCTGGGCCACCTGCTCCCCCAGCTGGACGTAGTTCACGCCGATGGTGGCAAAGCCGCCGTCCGCCACCATGGAGTCCGCTCCGCAGTAGACAGGGATGCCGGCGGCATAGGCCACATCGGTGTAGGTGGCCATGGCAGAGGCAACGGCGTTGTCGTTGCCGGTATAAAGGGCGTCCACTCCCTTGGAAATCAGCGTCTCCACAGCCGTCTGCAGCTCGGAGAGGTTGGCGATGGAGGCCTCCTCATAGGCAATGCCCTCCTGGTCGCAGTAGGCCTTGGCTGCGGTGATGGTGGAGACGGAATTGGGTTCGCTGGAGGTATACAGGAATCCCACCCTCCGGCAATCAGGCTGGAAGTTGAAGATCAGCTTGACGATCTCAGCGGCGGGGATATTGTTGGACACGCCGGTGATGTTCTCACAGTCGCTGCCGGTGAGACCGGCCGCGGCAGGGTCGGAGACGGCGGCAAAGACAATGGGAGTGTCCTCCCCTCCAAAGACAGTCTTGGCCGACTGGGCCGTGGAAGTGGCGATGGGAATGACCAGATCCACCCCCTCAGCCTTGCAGTTTTCCAGGATGGCAGACAGGGCGGTGGTGTCGTTGTTGGCGTTTTCCAGCTCCAGCTGGATATTTTTGCCCGAGGCGTTCAGCCGCTCCACGATGGTATCCCGGATCTGATCCAGGGAGGTGTGGCTCATGGGTTGGACAATGGCGATGGTATAGCTGCCGCCGCCGTTCTGGGCGGAGGCATCGGATCCGGACTCTGCCGAACTCCCGGCGCCGCAGCCGGTCAAGGAAACGGCAAGCAGGGCAGACAACAGTGTGCAAATTATTTTTTTCATCATAAATTCCTCCAATTATGTTGGGGCAGTCACAGGGTGGCCGCCAGTTTAATGTGGGTTTGAATAATCCGGCAGGAGTCGTCCAGCATCCGCTGCTCCTCCTGCGTCAAGTCCAGGATCACAATCTCCTCAACGCCTCCCTTTCCAATCCGGCAGGGGACGCCGCAGTGGACGCCCCGCTGCCCGTACTCCCCCTCCAGCAGGACGGAGACGGGAAGCACCCGCTTTTCATCCCTTAAAATACAGCCGGCCAGCTCCGCCAGGCAGCGGCCGATGCCAAATTCAGTGGAACCTTTGCCCTCAATAATCTCCATGCCCGCCCGCCGGGTCTGGGTCAGCAGTTCCTCCTTGGACAGGCCCAGCCGTTCAAAGGGGACGCCCCCCACGGTAACGGCGGAGAAGGGTACCATAGAGGAGTCGCCGTGCTCGCCCATGGAGAAGGCACACACGCTGCGCCTGTCTACCCCTGCCGCCTGGCTGATACACCGCACCAGGCGGGCGGTATCCAGAAGCGTGCCGGTACCGAAGCAGCGCCATCGTTCCAGCTCCAGGGCCTTGCGCAGATAGTCGGCCACAATGTCCGCCGGATTTGTAATGGTGATAACCGGACAGGACAGGTTCAGGGGCTTCAGCGTCCCGGCCAGCTCCTTCAGCTGCTCCACCGACCGTCCCAACAGATCCAGCCGGGTCTGGCCAGGCTTTCTGGGCTCCCCAATGGCCACCACCACCAGGCCGGCGTCCCCGCACTCCTCAACCTCCCCGGCGCGGACAGTGACGGGGTTTGCCATAAAACTGACACTGTCTGCCACATCCAGCGCCTGGGCCCGGGCCTTTCCGGGGATGAGATCCACCAGCACGATGTCCTCACATACACCCGCGGCCGCCAGGGCATAGGCACAGTGGCTTCCCACATGTCCCGCTCCCAAAATTACAACCTTGCGCTGCTCCATTTTCCTTGCCTCCCCTGAGAAAAAATAAAAACGCCCTTGGCCAAGCGAATACACTTGGTCAAGGGCGAAATCAACAATTTCGCGGTGCCACCTTGATTCAGGCCCTGAAAAGAGCCCCTTTCAGCGGGATACCAACATATCCCCGACCGCTAACGGCGTCCACCCGTCGGCCCATTTAGGGCCGCCCTCCGCAGGCCATATTACTCAGAGCCCCGTGGGAAGCTTCCACCGCCCTTCCCTCGCTGTGCCGGAACCAACCTGACTTTTTCCTGCGTCATCGGTTTATGGGGGCATTATACGCAAACACCCACCCCCATGTCAACCCTCATTTTTAAAGATAGGCATTCCCTACCAAAAAAGCTGACTGCACATGTCACTAGTTTGACATTTTTTCAAAATGCCTATTGACTTCTTACTCCGTTTGATTTACACTATCGATATGTTTTTAAAAACATATCGCATTCTCCAAAAAAGAGGTCTATTCATGAAGCGTTCAAACCCATCTCAGCGTTCCACTGGCACAGGAGCTGCCGCAACAGCGCAAAACAGCGGGGGCGCCTCTGCCTTCCCTCCCGGCTTTGCCCCAGTTCGGGAGGGAGGCAGGGCGTCCCCGGCGCTGCCTGCTGTGTTACGGGAGCTTCGGCTGCAATTTTGATGAATCTCTCCTCTGGTTGGGTTCAGATTTTTGCCCTTTCGGGCGGTCTGCTGGCGGTTGCCTGTGCCATGCTGATCCCCTGGCTGCTGAAAAATGATTCCACCCTGATGCTGGTACTGTCAGGTGTGATTATTTCTGGTTTTATGAATGCAGTAATTGGGGTCTTGAAGTATATGGCCGACTCGGAGACTCAGCTCCCCGCCATCACGTACTGGCAGATGGGCAGTCTCTCCGAGACCATGCCGGAGAGCATTCTCTCTGTGGCTCCGGCTATGGTCCTGTCCACGGCGGTTCTGCTGCACATGAGCTGGCAGGTAAACATCCTCTCTCTGGGGGATACGCAGGCCATGTCCCTGGGCATCCGCCTGAGCCGCACCCGCACTGTTATTGTGACGGCGGCCACACTGCTGACGGGGTGCGCTGTATGTGTCAGCGGAATTGTCAGTTGGGTGGGGCTGGTGGTACCCCATCTCACCCGGCTGCTTCTGGGCTCTGACAACTCCAGGGTGATGCCCGCCTCCTTCCTGGTGGGTGCCAGCTTTATGCTGGTTATTGACACAATCGCACGCACCTTGATGTCCATTGAAATTCCCTTATCCATTTTATCCGGGTTTATCGGCACGCCTCTTTTCGTGTGGCTGCTGGCAAGAACCAAGGCGAAGCTTTGACAGGTGAAGAACATGAACATTCTGCAGACCCGGGACGCCTCTTTTCAGTACGAAAACGGCCGAACCATTTTTCAAAATGCAAATATCTCCCTGGAGGAGGGGCAGATCCTCACCGTCCTGGGGCCCAACGGGGCGGGGAAATCCACCCTTCTGCACTGTCTGATGGGCTTCTCCTCCCTCACCCAGGGCGATGTGCTGCTGCGGGGCAAGCCCATTGGCACCTACCCTCGCAGGGCGGTGGCGCGGGAGCTGGGTTTTCTCCCCCAGCAGCTCACCGCCGCCTTTGCCTACACTGTGCTGGAGTATGTGATTATGGGCCGGGCTGTAACGCCAGATTTGCGGCGGAACAGGTCATACACACAGGGGCGTACCTTTAGGCTTTACCCCAGTGACAAAAAACACCGGCACAGCTGCACAAAACCGCTTGCAATCCTGCTAAATATGCAGTACAATAGTGCCGAAGCGAATAAAGAACCGGATACGGGGGACAACAGTCCCCCATATCTCATGCAGGAGCTACAGGTACCTGCCGGCGGGAGGGTTATTTTTATTCCCCGTATTGGCCCCTCCTTACCGTATGGAGAATGCCGGGGTGGAACTTGCGTGAATCGTATAGGGGCTGTTGGGAGATGCTTTAGCCCACTTGTTTTTTGTTCGCTCCAACCGGAATTGCCCTTGGGGGCAGCCCCGTGCTGTCCTCTCATGGGTCACTGCGGGGGGGCTGCATATAAGTTATTTCACACTTGTTTCATAGGAAGAGAAAGTCCGTGAAAGATCGGACTGCTTATTGTGTTTAGACAAAAAAGGAAAGGGTGCCCTGTCATGCAAATCTCATTTATTACCTCTTACCTGACCTTCTATTTGAAGGGTTTTGTAAAATGCGATAACAACTTTGTGGAAATTTCCTGTCCCAACACCATTTTGAAGCTGATTCCTCTGGGGTCTCTTAAGAAAACATTTCCCATTGCCCAGGTCTCTTCGGTCAACTCCAACTTTAAAGTAACTTTGGGTTCCCTGCTGTGGGGGGCGCTGATTGCTTTGCTTGGGCTGGGCACGCTGACTTCCAGCTTCTTCCTGGGGCTGATTCTGGCCGCAGTGGGCGTCCTGATGGTTCTGGGCTCCCTGCAGACTGCTGTATATATCACAGTTGCCGGCAATGACTATCTCATCCCCATCATCTTCTTGGAAAAGGCCAAAGCGGAACAGATCTGCAGCACCATCCAGGCTATGATCGCCAAGCGTTACGACGACACCAATGTCCGCGTCCATACGGAGAAATCCACCGACCGTCTGGTGGACGCCATTAATAATATGTCCCACAAGTAATCTGACCAGTTAAAAGCCCGCGCTGCCGGTTGATACCGGCAGCGCGGGCTTTTTCCATGCTGTTCCATTACGGGTTGAGGACCCACACGCCCAGATTCAGGTAGGCCGCAAAGGTCACCCACAGAAGATACGGTATCTGCAGACACGCGGCCGGGGGATCCACCTTCCGGAAGGACAGGATCATCCACAGGATCAGTCCCCAGAGTGCCACCAGCCAGAGAAAGGCAGCTCCAAACTTCTGCAGATTGAAAAAAATGATGCTCCACAGGAAATTAAATGCCAGCTGAATGAAAAAGGCCAAAAGGCTTCTGGAGCGCTCCGGGGAGGCCGGAGAAAGATAGATGCGCGCAGCGCCCACGCCCAACAGCAGAAACAAAATGCCCCAGACCACGGGGAAAACCAAACTGGGCGGAGACAGGGGCGGCTTTGTAATGGTTTGACTGTAGAGCTCTGAGCCTCTCCGGGTGAGAAACCCGGAGAGTGCCCCCACTGCCTCCACGCCAAGGATCCAGAAAACGTAGGGTTTCCATACGGATTTGTTCATGACAGCATCACCCAAAAAGAGGGTATGCTTTTTCAGCGCCCACTATTCGTCCATTTTTCCATATCAGAGGATCGTCCCTTCCCATATCCTTGGATTTTTACTGCTGATCCTGATACTCAATTTTCACGATAAAGCTGGTGAGGCCCCTATTCACAAGGAGCTGGGTTTGAATGGTGTAGTCCTCTCCGCAGGTCAGTCCGTCCACAGTATACCCCTGGGCGCCCACCTGCTGGGCGGCGGCCCGGGCAAAGGAGCTGTCTCTTTCGTTCGGGGCCGTGGTGACGTCAAACTCCACCCTGGTCTGCCCGGCGCGGATGGCATCCTCTATCTGGCTCACCAGCTGCTGCACCCTGTCAATTCGCCACTGTTTATTGGTAACAATGACCCAACCGTTGTACTGGGCGCTCAGGGAGTAGTTTTCTCCGTAGGTGTAGACGCCGAAGCTGTATTTCTCATCCTTCATCTCTCTGCAGGCCTGCTTAATTTCGGAGTCGGTATAGTCCTCCAGGTAGAAGTTATACTTCTCCCCGGTACACTGCTCCACCGCCTGCCGGAGAAGTTCCTTGATTTGAGCCACATGGGCCTCCTTCAGCGCCTGTGCCTCCCCCTGGCGGCGCTCCTGCTCCGCCGCAATATCCTGCCGGTAAAACTGAATGGTGGGGGCGTCCATGTCCATGCTGCCCATGGTGACTGTCTCTATGAAGGAGTACCGCTCCGGAAGCTCCTGGTTAAGCCGCTGGCGGAACTCGTCCACAATATCCCGGGTCAGGATACCTCCGGGCAGGGAGATCTCCACCTTCCGGGCGTCAAACAGCTGCTGATCCGTGGCCCCCTGCAGCTCTGCCTGGGTCTGGAAGGGGAGGTTGTCAATCTGCTGGCAGCACAGCCGGAGCATCTCCTCCACGGCCGCCTGGTTCTGCTGCTCCTGCTGCTCCTGCTGCTGTTGCTGCTGCTCCTGCTGTTGCTGCTGCTCCTGCTGGAAGCTGTCGGGCAGGTTGCTGCCGTCATATTTGGTGCTGGTGCAGGTGTGGGACGCCTCCCAGTTATAGTGATCCCGGCTCATATAGGCATCGCTTTTCAGGAAATAGTCATAGCGGACATAGCCCTCCCGGTTGGGGACAGGGTCATCCCAGGTGGTGTCCACATGGTACCACTCCCCGTCCAGCTGGATGATGTTCCAGGAGTGGCCGCCGCCGCCCGCCTGCCCGCTCACCGTCTCACAGGGGATGCCCACAGCATCCATCAGCTCCTGATAAGCGGAGGCGTAGTCTACACAGATTCCCATACCCCGCACCAGGATGCAATAGCCTCCGTCCACCACGGTGGGCCGGTCAGGCAGGTAGCCGTAGGCAGAGTTGAGGACAATATAGTCGTGGCAGCCCTTGGCAATTTCATAGTCGCTTACGCCCGGCTTCACCACCAGATCCACCACCTCCCGGATCTTGTCCGCTTGATCCCGGTTGCGCTGGAGCCGGTCGGCATCCACACCGGAGTAGCGTACCCAGAGGGTTTTGGCGGCCTGTCCCGCCTCCTCCGTACACCAAAAGCCGCGTACTCCGTAATAGCCGAAGGGGGTGTCCTGGTAGGCGTCGGGGTTCACCACATCCTCAGCCAGCTCCAACAGGGTGGAGGACTCCACCCGGTAGGCGCTGACATCAACGGCGGTCTCCATGGCCAGCAGGCCCTTCTCCAGGGCTGCTCTGGCTCCCGCCAGGTCTCCGCTGCCCACAGGCACGGTCTGTCCCGACTGGGCGGGCTGGTTCTGGGCGCTCTGGCTGTCTCCCAGCCGCTTCCACAGGCAGTAGACCACATCGGAACGGGGGCAGGCCCCCTTTGCCGTGTAGGTCAACCCGTCGGCCAGGCCGCTCTCCCGGGCCCAGTTTACCGCTGCCTGGGACCAGTCGCTGCCGCTGCCGCTCTCTCCCACGGCCTTGCTGATGAAGGTAAAAATCTGGTCGTAGGCCAGGGTCTCGTGGGGGCCGAACCGGTTGCCCCCCACCCCGGCGGTGATGCCGTTTTCCACTGCCCAGAGTACCGGCTCATAGTAGTAATCCCTGGGAGCCACATCAGTAAAGGGGCAGGAGGCAGACTCCGGCTCCGGACGGCCGGCGGCCGCCCACAGGAAGGTGACCGCCTGGCCCCGGGTAACGGTGGCGGCAGGGGAGAAGGTGGTGGCCGACGTGCCCGCGGTGACCCCCTCCTCCACCGCCCAGGCCACGGCATCGGCGTAATAAGCCCCGGCCTTCACATCCTGAAACCCGGATGCCGTGGAGGAACCTGTCCCGCTGCTGCCCTTTTTTGCGTCCCCCACCGCATCAGTCACTGTGATAGCCTCCCCATCCCGGGTGTCATAGCGCACCTTGAAGAGGTACTGGCTGCCGCTGGCCTGGTACACGTCCACCAGCAGCCCGGCGGGAATGGTGGTGCCGTTCAAGTCAGACAGGGTGTATTTCCCGGCGACCTGGACGTAGACCGAGCCGCCCTTGGGCCAGTCAAAGTTCTTTGCCCCCACCACATGGACAGAGTCCACATAGCGCTTTCTTATCACGTCACTGCTCAAGTTGCTGTGGGTGGGGTTGGGGTCGCCGGGAGCGGTGGCCTCCACATAGACCGCCCCGGCAGAGAGGGCGGCCGTGCCCAGCAGCACGGCAGTCAACAGAAGAGTGGATATTCCCTGTATCCATCGTCTCATGAAAACTTCTCCTTTCCTGTTTGCCCCGGCAGCAGGAGCCGGTGCGCCGGGCACCTTTGTCACCCGGCAAATCCATTCCTTTTTTGTGGGCCTCCCTTCCCCATGGGCAGGCGGTTACTGCTTTCCCTTCGGTTGGGCTTTCATAACCAGCACGGAGACCGCAATCTGAGCCACTGCCACCACATAGGCCAGCATGCCGCCCTCCAGGGACAGGCCCAGATCCTCATTGGCGCGCAGGTCTGCCTGAAATATCCCGTAGGCCAACAAGGTCAGCACCGACAGCACCACACACTTCAGCCCCACGTTCCCGCTCTTCTTCAGGTTGAGTACCAAAACTGCGATTCCCAAAGCTACCGGCAAAAGCGCCAGGACAGAGACCTCTACCAGAGCTGTGCTCGCTCCCTCAATGCCCAGATCCACACAGCCCTTCAGCAGTGAAATGGTATTGAGGGCGGTTAGACGACTTGGAAAATCACTGCCAAACAGGGTGTTCATGGCGCTCATCAGGTGGACCTCTCCATAAGACAGGAAGAAAAACAGCAGCAGGTGAAGGGCGCCCAGCACCATCAGCGCCACGCGAAGCTTGCCGCCGTCCAGGCCGAAAGCCGGCACGGAGGGAACGGAAGGGCGTCCCACGGGTATACTGGGCTTGACCTCCAGGTTTTCCGCCCCGCAGTTGGGGCAGAACTTTGCGGTATCGGGCATCTCTTTTCCACATTTTCCACAGTACATATGCCAATCTCCTTCTCCTATTATTTCGGCGCGGCCGGCCCCCGGTCCCGCCTGTTCTATGATATAGTGCCGATAGCCTATCCTTTGGTTTTATTTGGCGAAACAATTTTTGAAAAATTTTTTCTGCCCGTTTCAGGCCCCTTCGCGCTCCCTCAGCAGGCTCTCCGCCTCTGTACGGGTCATGGCCTCCGGGGCACTCTCCTGGTTACTGAGCAGCACCCGGGCGGGGGCGGGCAGTTCCTCCGCGGGAAGCAGGGTCAGGGCTCCGCCCTCCTCCCGGATGGCGTACCGCTGGGTGACCCGGGAGGATGCAAAGTAGCTGGTGTCGGCCCAGAGCGCTCCATCCTCCGCCTGGAATACGGTGTAGGAGAGATTGCTTCCGGCGAAGAAATCCCAACTCTCCCGCAGGAGGGGCACCAATTGCCCATCCTGCCAAGTCAGGATATTCAGCCAACTGGCGGCGTAGGGATGGGCCTCGTCCGCCGCCACATAGAACAGCTCCGGCGTACTGTCTCCCCACACGTCGGCCACCGCCACGGGCCGGATCTCCGCTACCCCCTCATACCAGCTGACATAGGCATCGATGAGCTCTTCCTGCTCCTCCAGCTCAGCCAGATAGGCGGCGTAGGCCTCCTCCTGGGACACGCCCTCCGCCTGCGCCGCTTCCGCCCAATCACTCAGGCGGACGAACTCATAGTGGGCCGGGTCATCCGTCTCCAGATTCCACTCCTCCTGCAGCTGCTTTTCCGGGTCGGCGGGATCCACCACATTGACCCCCAAGAGTACCCCGTCATATCCCTGGGGCACCCGGATGGAGAAGGTTACCTCCTGAAACGCCTCCACCGGGATCTCCCGGGCTCCCCCGGACTGCCCGCCTGTTCCGCCGCCGGAGCTGATGCCGCTGGTCCAGCGCTTCTCATAAGTAACAGGGACGCTCTCCCCGTGATACGTCACCTGGGCGGAGCCCACTGCCCGGGCCTCTTCCCCCTCATCCGCCCGCTCATCGGGGAAGTAGAGGCGGCCTGTGTACCAGTCAAACAGGTTATAGTCCTGGGCAAAGATGGAAAAGGCCATGGACGCCCCGTCGGCAGCCTCTATCAGAGCCTGAGCGGTGACGGCGTAGTGGGCTGTGTAGGTCACATAGCCCTCCTCATCCGGTTGGCTCACTGTGATGGCCGGCCGATCCAGGTGGCTGGAGGAGGAGCGCAGTACCAGGTTGGGATCCTGGGCGCTCATGGTCAGGGGCAGATCCTCATAGGCTCTGGGCTCCACCAGGGTGAAGCCGTGGAGCGCCCCGAAGGAGTCGTCATCCGTCTGCACAACTTCCTGCTGATAGCTCTCTTCCCAGGAGGACGCGGGGGGCTCCCCGCCGCCCCGGTTCCCCAGAGTGGCCGCGCCCACCGCGCCGCCTACCAAGAGGACGCCGGCCACTACCCCCGCCACTACCTTGACAGAGAGGCCGGCCGCGGCGGCAGTTGCGGCAGTTCCTCCGCCGGCTGTGGCAGCGGCCACAGTACCTTCCGCCGCAGTAGCGGCCGCAGTACTCTCCGCAGCGGCAGCAGTTGCAGCCGTTCCCTCCGCCGCGGCGCCCGCCCCCGCCTGTGCCAAGGCCTGACCCGCCACAGCAGCTGCGGCTGCCCCCTCCAGGGTGCAGGAAGCCGCCTCCTGCCGCAGGAAATAGACCAGCAGCAAAATGGGACTGACGCCATACAGTTTAATACCCTTGCGCTCATAGTCCTCCACGCCCTTTTTGATGGTTTTTCGGGCGTAGTTCAGCCGGCTCTTCACCGTTCCCTCACTGACCTCCATGGCCTGGGCAATGTCCCGGACGCTCATCTCGTCGTAGTAGTAAAACAGTACGCTCAGCCGCTGCTCCGGCGGCAGGTCGTCCACCAGGCCCAGGATCATCCGGCGGGTCTCTTCATTGTCCAGGGCCTTTTCCGGCACCAGGGTCTCATCCAGGCTCTCCAGGTCATCCAGCATGGAGCCGCCCTCCTCGTCCTCCGGAATCTGCCACTCCCTGTGGGGGGCACTCAGCAGGTGCCGGCACCGGTTGGCGGTAATGCCGTTTACCCAGCCCCAGAAGGCCTCCGGATGCCTCAGCTTATCCAGCCCGGTGAGCATGGAAATCAGCACATCCTGGGTAGCATCCTGGGCGTCCTCCTCCTTTTTCAGCATCTTTTTGCAGTGGTAGTAGATCCGATTCTGAGCCATCTGCACCAGCCTGTTTTGGGCATCCTGGTCACCCTGCCGGGCACGTTCAATCAGTTTGGTCAGAGTTTCCTGTTCCATCTTTTTTTCTCAACCTCTCTATCTGTTTTGAGATCTCCACGGGCGGTACGGACACCTCCGCATCCTTCAGCAGGCAGCGGCGGAGAAACTGAAAGAAGGTAATGTATCTCATGGGGTAGCCTCTTTTCTTTCTATTTTACAGAAGTTCTGCCTGAAACGCAATGCACATTGCGCAATTCAGAAAGGCGGCAGAATCCCGCCGCAAGGAGGAAAGACAAGCTCCGGTTCCAAAGCCGCCTTGCTGTCGCCGACTATTTGATAATTCTCTGCTTTCATTGAAATAGTGCCGGGAACCGGCAATTTGGTTTTATAAAAATTTTTTTAGGCAAGCTGCTGCCGGCAGCCCAATTTCCAATCAGGACGAGCCAATCTTTGCCGATTCTGTGGGCTGCGGGGCCCTCTCTTCCCCGCCCAGGGAGACGCCCCGGGAACAGGGGCGGCCGGTTGGGCCCGTTTTTCCCTATTATCGTGGGCGCACTTCCTGTGAAAAAGCGCGCGCCGGGCAGGAATTTCTTCCCATCCGGCGCACGCTATTTTTCCCATGGGGCCCGGCAGCCGCACAACCGCCTGCGTCTTCTGCGCTTCTTTTCTCCTATGGCGTTTCTGCTGCAGGGCAGATACAGCACTCAAACGGAGCAAGTGTCCTGCCGGCATACACAACTTCCTGAGAATTATGGTTCATGACCATACAGATTCTGCTCTCCCCGGCGCCCCGGTACACCACCTCCACCCCGGGGAAAGCGGCTTCCAGATGGATCTTCTGGCGCCGGGAGATAATCTCCAGAACCTGATTCAAAACCGACTCCTCCAGGCCACAGCCCAGGTAATATACATAGCCGTCCTTTTGGGGCTTGCAGGTGACGGCGGCAAACCCCTGATAGAACGGGTCGCTGTACCGCAACAGTACCTGGGCGTCATCAGCCACCAGCATGTCCCGGAAAATTCCCCCTCGTCCCTGAATATGGGCAAACTCCCCTTCTCCCGCCACCGGAACCTCCTGGCCCTCCTGCAGGCTTTCCGTTTCCGCCACATACACCCCTGCCAGGGCATTGAAATCCACCGGGATCTGCTTGCCCAGCACCAGGTTGTTGTCGCTGTCCTTAACAAAGTCCCGGTAGGTCAGCACTACGCTTCCGCCCTGCCGTGCAAATTCTGCCAGCTTCTTTTGGACTTCGGGCTTGGCCAAAATCATTTGAGGGAGAATAAGTACTTTATAGGCGGAAAAATCCCTGTCTGCGGGAATCACGTCCACGTTCACATTCCGATCATAGAAGAACTTGTGGTACTTTTTCATCTCCTCTTCGCAGTTTAGCAGCACGCTCTGCCGCTGGATGCGAAAGGCCGCCAGGCAGTCGTAGTCATAGACAATGGCCACCTGACTGGAGAGGGGGGTCTCCAACTGGGGGGCGTATTGTTTGATATCCCGGAAAAAGCTCTGGACCTCATAAAACTTCCGCCCCTTCCTGTTGTCCGCGTCCAGCACCCCGTAGCAAAACTGCTCGGCCCCCTTGGTACCTCCGCGGTATCGGAAGAAAAACAGGGATTGGCAGCCCCGGGCCATGCTCTGGTACGCCCACATCTTGGCCTGGTTGGGCCGGGGCAAAAAGCCCGTGATATCGTGGCCCTGGGCTCCCATAATGGCCTCAGTAATCCAAAAATTTTGTCCCTTGAGCCCCCGAATGTAGTCCAAACCGAAGGCAATCTCACTGGGGGGCAGGGGTTCCCGCTGTCCTCCCCACACGGGGTAGTTGTTGTAGGCCACCAGATCCAATTGCTTGGAGACCGCGGAGTAGTCCACATGCTTGCCCAGGCCCCCGCCGGGAAAATCGTGTATCACCACCGCATGGGGAATCATCTCTCTCAGCAGTCTAATCTGAAAGTTGGCAAATTTGACTACACTCTGGCTGCGAAACCGCTCCCAATCCAGCCGCAGTGCCGGATTGTGGGTGGTGATAGTGGGGCCAGGCAGAGGAATTTCATCAAAGTCGTTGTACTCTTGGGACCAGAAGGCGGTTCCGTAGGTTTCGTTCAGGGCCTGGATGTCCCCCCCAAATTTCTCCCTCAGGTAGTCCTGGAACGCCTGCCTGCACTGGGGGCACCAGCACATGTCGCTGTCTTCGTGGCCGAATTCGTTATCGATCTGCCAGGCGACGATGGCCTTCTCCTCCTTATAATGCTCCGCCATGGCCCGGACAATACCCCGGGTATACCGGTACATCTCTTTGCTGTTGAAACAGTACACATGCCGCCCGCCGAAGGTGCGCTTGGTCCCGTCTTCAAACTCCGACAGGATGTCCGGGTGCTTTTTGGCCAGCCAGGCGGGGATGGCGGCAGTGGGAGTCCCCATGACAATGGACAACCCCCGGGCCTTGGCCCGCTCAATCACGTGGTCGAAAAAGGAAAAGTCATACTCTCCCTCCACCCGCTCCATGCGATGCCAGGCAAACTCCCCAATGCGGATGGCACTGCACCCCAGTTCACAGATATTGTCCAGATCCTCCTCCAGCATAGAGGGAGCCCACTGCTCAGGATAGTAATCTACGCCAAGAAACATCAATTTTTCACCTTATTCGCTTTCAGTTGTCTGGTAATGTCCTCCATATAGCTGCTATTTAGCTTGTACCCCTTGGTGTAGATGACAAAGGCCAGCACAGTGACTACGGAGGGGATAACTCCCATCAGGATACGCATACCCATGATGGTCTCAGGCGTCTGGGGCACGTTCTTTACATAGCCCACAATGGTCAGGCCCACGCCGATGAGCCAGCCGGCTACAGCAGAGGCGGTTTTCACCAGCAGAGTCTGGAAGGAGGCCACGATGCTCTCATTCCGGGTACCCAGAGTCACCTCGCCGTAGTCAATGACATCCGCCAGCATCACAGTGGTGGCACCCAGGGTCAGGCCGGAGCCAAACTTATAGAGGAGACCGCAGAGAATGATCAGAGGAATGTTGGTGGGCGCCACAAAGCCGAATACCAGCAGGGCGATGAGACCCACAGCGGGGGTGAAGCTGGCTACAGCAAAGACCTTCTTGCGGCTCATGAGGCGGGATAGGACCGGGAAGGCAAACAGGGCCAGAATTTCGGCCACGGAGGCGGCGGTGGTGAAGTAGGGGAACAGCTTCTCATCTCCGGTGACATACTTGAAGTAGTACATCGCCATACCGCCGGCCAGCTGCACCAGCATATTGTAGGCCAGCACCACGCCGATGTAAACCTTTAGCTGATCGTTGGCCGTGATAACATGGATAGCCTCCCTCAGGGAGATACGCTCCGTCTTCTTGCCGGAGGCGACCTCCACACTGCTGCGGTCCTTGACAAAAACCACAGTGACCAGAATGGTGGCAACAAACACAATGGAGATGACCACAGCCAAAGAGGCATAGCCGGCAGCTTCGTCCCCCTCGCCCAGGCGGTCTCTCAGTTCAATGCCGAAGGCGCCCATAAGCAGCCAGGCGCTGCTGGCAAAGATACGGGGAATGACAGACATGGACTCCCGCTCCTTCTGGGTGGAGGACAGGGAGGGCAGCATGGACCAGTAGGGAATGTCCATGACGGTGTAGGTCATGCCCCAGAGGATATAAATCACAGAGTAATAGGCGTACAAACCAAAGCCTTCCAGGTCAGGACGGCGGAAGATGAAGATCATAATTACCGCATTAAGCAGGGTACCGATAAGAATCCACGGACGGAACTTACCCCAGCGGGTGCGGGTGTTGTCCACCATAAATCCCATTATAGGGTCGTTGACGGCGTCCCACACTCGAGCCACCAAAAACAGGTTGCCCACAAAGAAGGGGGCCAGTCCCACGGTATCTGTGAAGTAAATCATCAGGAACGTGGAAATCATGGCATAGCACAGGTCTTTACCCAATGCGCCCACGCCAAAGCATAGTTTTCTTCCGGCAGATAATTTCATGGTATTCTCCCTTCAACAAATTTTTTAAACCTTTTCTGGGTTATGGCTCTTTCTCAAACCGGACGACAGCACTGGCATAATCTCCGCTCAGCTTTACCTCCAGGCCGTGGTACATCAAGTAGCTCCCGCTCTTGGTAACGTCCCCCTTGGAGGTGTGCAAGGTGTAACGGCCCTGCTCCTCCAGGCCCCGCAGACGGACGGTGGTACCCCGGTGCCCCACCTTGCTCTGGGGCAGGAAGACGAAGATCACGCCCTGATCCTCCTTGAGGTACTCATAGAGGAAATAGTCGTTGGGCGAGGGATTTTCCAGGCGGTAGAACGTCCCCTCCTGGATAATGGGGCGGATTTCCTTGTACTGCTGGATCATCCGCTGGGAGAGTTCCACCTCTTCCTGGGTGAACTTCAGGATGTTGCAGCCCACGCCCAGGCTGCCCATCATGGCGCTGTGATACCGGAAGGTCAGGGGGATCACCCGCCCGGAGAGGAAGTTGGGGCAGTCCGTGACCCAGGCCCGCATGCCTTTGATGGGGTAGATGCGGGAGTAGGCGTCCTGAATGAAAAGGCGGTCATAGGCGTCTGTGTTGTCACTGGTCCAGAAGTCGTCAAAAATGCCCAGAATACCGTAATCAATCCGCCCGCCGCCGGAGGCGCAGGCCTCAAAGAGAACGTTGGGATGCTTTTTCTTTAAGTCGGTCACAATTTGGTAGACGGTCTGAATGTGCTTGTACCAGATGTCCCTCTGGGGGCCAGTCTGGGAAATGGGACGGTTGGCGTCCCACTTAATATAATCAATATCGTACCGGGTGAGCAGGTTGTCCAGCATCTGGTAAATAAAGTCCCGCACCTCCGGCTTGGTGACGTTGAGCACATACTGGATCCGGGAGGTATCGCTGACCCTGGTCTCATAGTGATAAATCCAGTCGGGATGCTGCTGGTACAGCTGGGCTTTGGGATTGACCATCTCCGGCTCCACCCAGATGCCGAACATCATGCCAAGACCTTTTACCGCGTCAACCAGCTCCTCCAGACCGTTGGGAAACTTCCCCTCGTTGACGTACCAGTCTCCTAACCCGTTTTGAATACTGTGGCGCTCTCCAAACCAGCCATCGTCCAGCACGAACAGCTCCGCCCCCAGCTCACTGGCCTTCTGGGCCAGCTTAATCTGATCCCGGCTGTTGACATGAAATTCTGTGGCCTCCCAGGAGTTATAAAGCACCGGGCGCAGCCCTTTGCGCATGATATGATCCAAGGCAAAGCGGTGCAGGTTGTGGGACATGGTCTCAAATCCGCTGCTTGAATAGCCACAGAGAATGGCGGGGGCGGTAAGGCTCTCCCCAGGCTGAAGCTCCAGCAGGCAGTCGTGGTCGTTTAGCCCCATCTGCACCAGCGTCTCACCGTAAGCGGTCTGTTCCACCACACCGCTGAAATTTCCGGTTATCCGCAGGGCCCCAAAGTATACCTCTCCTTCTGTCTCAGTGGCGTCCCGATCCAGGACGAAATAGGGGTTATGGTTGTGGCTGGAAATGCCCCGCCGGTTCTCAATGACGATTTTCCCGTAGCTCACCTTCTGGACAAATCGCTGATGCTCCGCCCCCCAGTGCCCGTGGACATTGGAAAAATTCAGATTCTCATAGGGGATATGAAACTGGGCGCTGTGAAGCTTTTCAATCTGAATGGGGGCCTCGGTCTGGTTTCTCACTTCCACACTGCGCTCCATCAGATCGTACTCAGGATACAGCTTGTAGTGAAGATCCACAAAAAATTCATAGTGGTCATCTCTCAGGTGGAGAATCAATTCCTCCCAATCCTCCCCCTTCTCCACATCGTATCCGCAATACTGATACACTATCTCACGGGTTCCGTCGGCAAAAATGGCCTTTAGGCAGTGCTCCTTATACCGCAGTCCCCCGTGTACGGGAAATTCCTCCGGGGTAATTTGAAAGACCGGATCGTTGGTGGACACTTCGGTAAATTCCGGCAGCTCCAGCTCCTCCACACACTGGAGCTTCCTGCCCCAGTACACGTGCCGCACCAGCCCCCGGTCATCAATCCCGAACCCATAACTTGTGGACTTGGTGTTGAGCAAAAATACGTCGTTTTTTGTACTAACTGCAATGCCCATGTTTGCCTCCCCATTTCATTTTTGTGCTTTGTATAAAAAGAATATCATTTAGTAAAACTAACGTCAATATATTTACTATAATTTTTAGCTTATAGAAAATATTTCGTAAATTATTAACTAAAATAATTACTTATTTTATGAAAAATGCAGAAGAGAGACTCTTCTGCATTTCTTTATTTTGAAATTGTTTTCACGCTGCCCCGCTCTTCCAATCTGCCTGAGATAATAA
>CALWYD010000085.1 GCA_944385675.1 uncultured Oscillospiraceae bacterium | reverse complement strand
GGTCACGGCCACCTCATCGGCATCAATGGTATCAGCGGGGGTTCCTCCATCGTCCACGGTGGGCACGTTCTGGATGCCGGTGTAGGCCTTGTAGGTGTTGGTGTTGGTCTCCTTGATGATGAAGACGGTGGCGTCGTTGCCGTAGTAGGTGTCGCCGGCCAGGGTCATCTGAGCCTTGCCGTTGGTGATCTGTACGTCATCATCGCGCTCGGTGGTATCGCTCTTGGTGGCCTTCTCATACAGGGAGTACACGCCGTTCTCCACGGTGTAGGTGACCCACTTGCCGTTGGGATCCTCGTCGCCGGCGGCGGGGGTGAAGTCGCCCATCGCGTCAACAGTGCCCACGCGGTCGCAGTCGGTCTGGACGGTAACCACGGTGCCGTCAGCCAGCAGCATCTTGGCGCTGTAGGTATCCTGGCCGATGCCGTTCACCTCGCCGGAGGTCTCCAGGACATAGGCGTAGTTGCTGCTGCCCTCGTACAGCTCGGTGTAGACCACGTAGCCGTTGAGATCCAGGTACAGGTCATAGGAGCTATCCAGGGTCTTGCCGTCCTTGTCCAGGTTGTTGACGTTGTAGGTGTAAGTGGTGCCGCCAGCGGTCAGCTTGCTGGTGGTGTAGGAGGTGAGCTCAACAGCCGCCACCTTCTGGGTGGGAGTCACGGACTGAATCTCAGTGCCGTCATAGGTGAAGACAACGATGTCGTCCACGGCGTAGCCGGTGGCCTCATAGTCGCCGCTGCCCATGCCGCCCACAAACGGGCTGATGGTGATGTAGGGGGTGTCAGCGTCGGGATAGACGTTGGTCACTTCGCCCACGTAGTAGTTGATGCCGATGATCTCTACGGTGTCGGCGTCCACATCATAGTAGACTTCGACGCTGGTGCCGGTGCCCACACCGGCGATGGTGTTGGTCTTGGTGCTGCTGCCCTTGGCAACCAGGAAGGTGGGCTGGTTGGCGCCGTCCACAACGACGGAGGCGGTCTTGTTGGCGCTCAGGCCCAGGTCGGCATAGATCTGGCTGGCCTTGACGGAGTCAGTGTAAACAACAGTGGCCTCCTGAGCATAGGCGCCGATCTCCTTGGCCTTGTAGGACCAGCGGTTGGCGGGACGGCCGAAGGAATCCTCGCTGTTGCTGTTCAGGCGTAGGTCGTTGCCGAACAGTTCCTCAGCCAGCTGCTTATACATGGCGTCGTTGGTGCCGGCAGTAGCATAGTTGTAGTTGTAGCCGGCGCTGACAACGGGATCATACTGCACGGTGTTGCCCACGACGATGGAGGTGTCACCGGTGGTGATCTCGGTGCCGGGAGTGCCGTCGGGCTCAACCATGTTGGACTTCAGGGCGTTCAGAGCCAGCAGAGCCACGTTGTTGCGGTCCAGAGCGGCGGTGGAAGCGGTGGTGATGCCCTTGAACAGGTCGATCTTGGCGCCCTGCTTGACGGTAGCCACCTGCCAGTCATCGCCGAAATCGGACTGATACTGGAAGTAGCCCAGAGCCTTCATCATCATCAGGCCAGCCTGGGCAGTGGTGACGGTCAGGTCGCCGCCATAAGTGGTGGCGCTGGTGCCGGCCACGATGCCGTTGGCATAGCAAGCGGCAACATAGTTCCGGGCCCAGGTGGGCACGTCAGTGAAGGGGATAGCCACGGCAGTGAAGTCAGCCTGGTTCAGACCCAGCAGGTTGACCATCACAACGGCCATCTCGTTACGGGTAACCGCCTGGTCGGGGTTGAAGTTACCCTGGGTGTCGCCGGTCATAACACCGACGGCCTGCATGATCTCGATGGCTTCAATGTTGTCCTGGCCATCGACATCCGCATAGCTCGCGCTGGTTCCGACAACCATCATGCCCAGCAGCATGACAGAAGCCATCGCCAGACTCAGAGCCCGCTTCAGGTTTCTCATTCGGAATTCCTCCTTACTTATTTTGGGCGTTCGCCCAGTGTGGAGTTGGGGGTGTCCCCCGCCTCCTGGCAAAGTGCGGCACGGCAGACGCCATCCCTAACTTCCTGCTCATTCTATCAGAGGGTTTTTCAAAAGTCAATGTGCTGAGCGCAAATGTAACAAAGCTGTAATATGCCCGTCCTCCCCGTCTCAAACCCCTTGGGAGAGCTAGGTTTACCCGGTTCATAGCATCGTTTGGCAAGCCATTCCGGCCCACCGGCCGCCTCCCCGTGCAGGAAAAAACACGGGCGGGGGAGTCCCCCGCCCGCCGCAGCCTGCACGGTCTCACACCTCCATGATCACAGGGAGGATCATGGGGGAACGCTTGGTCTTTTTATAAAGGTAGTTGGACAAGTCCCCTTTAATGACTCCCTTAATGGCGGACCAGTCCTTGGCATATCGGGTATCCACGCTCTCCAGGGCCTCCAGGGCCACCCGGCGCAGCTCCTCCATCAGGCCCTCGGACTCCTTGACGTAGACAAAGCCCCGGGTAATAATATCCGGCCCGGACACCAGGGCCCCGTCCTCCCCGGACATGGACAGCACCACCACAATCATACCGTCCTGGGCCAGGTGGCGCCGATCCCGCAGCACCACGCTGCCCACGTCGCCCACCCCGTAGCCGTCCACAAAGACCTGCCCGGCGGTGACGCTTCCGGTGATTTTTGCCGTCTTGGCCGTCAGCTCCATCACCTGTCCGATGTCGGCAATGAGCACCCGGTTGGGCTCCATCCCCACCTGCTGGGCCAGCCTGGAGTGGAGCTGAAGCATACGCTGCTCCCCGTGGACGGGGATGAAAAAGCGGGGCTTTACCAGGGCGTGGATGATCTTCAGCTCCTCCTGGCAGGCGTGGCCGGAGACATGGAGGGCCAGCTCCCGCTCATTGAGCACCTCGGCCCCCTTGCGGTAGAGCTCGTTGACCACATTGCCAATGGCATTTTCATTCCCCGGAATGGCGCTGGCGGAAATAATGACCCGGTCCCCCGCCTGGATGTCCACCTGGCGGTGGGTATTGAAGGCCATGCGGGTCAGAGCGGACATGGTCTCTCCCTGGCTTCCGGTGGTGATAATGCACACCTTATTTTTGGGCAGGGATTTGATCTGATTCAGATCCATGAGCACCCCCTCAGGCACGCTCATATATCCCAACTCAGTGGATACCTTCATAATATTCTCCATGGACCGGCCGGTCACCGCCACCTTCCGCCCATACCGGGCGGCCACATCAATGATCTGCTGGATGCGGTCTACATTGGAGGCAAAGGTGGTGACGATAATCCGCTCTTCACAGCCCCGGAACAGGGCGTCAAAGGAGGCGCCCACGCTGCGCTCTGAGCGGGTGTAGCCCGGGCGCTCCACATTGGTGGAGTCGGCCAGCAGGGCCAATACCCCCTGCTTGCCCAGTTCTCCCAGCCGGGCCAGGTCGATCATCCCCCCCTGGATGGGGGTGGTGTCGATTTTAAAGTCCCCTGTGTGGATACATGTCCCCACCGGGCACTTAATGGCGAAAGCCACCGCGTCGGCAATGGAGTGGTTGACATGGATGAACTCCACAGAGAATTTTCCCGCCTTCACCACGTTGCCCGCCTCACAGGTCACAAGGGTGGTCTTATCCAGCAGCCGGTGCTCCTCCAGCTTGAGCTGGATGAGGCCTGCGCTCATGCGGGTGGCATAGATGGGGGCGGTGATGGAGCGCAGCACGTAGGGCAGGGCCCCGATGTGGTCCTCAAGGCCGTGGGTAATGAAGATGCCCCGGATCTTGCTCTGGTTTTTAATGAGGTAGCTCACATCGGGAATGACCACGTCGATGCCGTACATGTCGTCGTCGGGGAAGCCCATGCCGCAGTCCACTACAATAATGTCCCCGCCGTACTCATAGACGGTCATGTTCTTTCCAATCTCATTGAGCCCGCCCAGGGAAATGATTTTTAATTTTTCTGCCATAAATACTCCTTAGCCTTATTTTCCTCAGGTGATGTATCCGGACAGAAGGCCGCAGAAAACCGGCTGTGCCCCGGCACAGCGGCAAGGCGAAGGACACCGCTCCCGCCGGCCCTGCCTCGCCGGATGGATCGTGCTGTCCCTTCGCCTGATATTCTGTCCTGCTTTTTCCTGCGTCCCATCCCCGTCTGTGCAGTTACGGCTAGGGTACGCAAAATTTATTTAAACGTGGGCGGGCCCAACCCCGCCGGCACGTATAAATCCATATTATGACAGGTACAGTATACCACACCTTTAGGGAAAAGTATACTATGCGTTTCTTGAAAATCTGTCCAGGGGTTTGGTTACTCCCCTTGGGCATCCCGCTGGGAGGCCTGCCGATCTAGGCACTCCGCCCGGTGGGCATAAAAATCGCACAGCTCGGCGGCCAGCTCTAAATCCGGACCCTCTGCCATTACCCGCAGGGCGGCACGGCGAACCAGGGGGGTAACCTGAACCCAGCCCTCCCCCGCCCGCAGCCGCAGCCCCGCCCCCGGCAGGGTACCGCCTCGCTCCCGGGCCAGGGCTTGGAGCACCCGTCCGCCTCCGGTGGTAATAGGAACCTCCCGCTGCCAGGCGGAAAAGCGGGGGGTCTTGGAGATGAGAGTCTCCAGGCTCTGCCCCGCCCCGCCCATCCGGGCGCAGATTCGGGCCGCCGCCGCAGGGGCCGACCACATCCAGGGCTGGTTTGCCCAGAGCGTCCGCGCCTGATCCCCGTCCCGGCCCAGGCGCAGAATCCGGCCCCGGTAGCCTGACGCCACCAGCTCCACCGCCGCCGTAGCCCGGGCGGATACCACCGCCTTGCCGCTGCCGTTCTCCATCTCAATGAGCACCACCAGGGCCAGCAGCTGCCCCCCGTCCAGCAGGGCCCCCCGCTCGTCCCGGGCGGTGAGGCGCAAACCCCCGTGGTGCGCAGAAAAAGCGGGAATTCCCGGCCGCCAGCAGTCCTCCACGCGGCATCCAAGGGCCAGAAGCGCCTCCCGCACCGCCCGGCTTTCCGGGGTATCTCCCTCCACTGCCGCCGTCACCCGGCGCAGAGGAACATGACCCAGGGCGGCCTGGCGGGCTGTCTCCCGGGCCCAGTCCTCTGCCGTTGCCTTCAATTGTATGAGACGGCCCACCTGCTTTCCCCGGACGCGGCGAAATTCTCCTGCGGCCAGGGCCCGCTCCAGGCGCAGCCGCTCCTCTCCCTCCAAGGGCAACCCTCGGGTATCAAAGAGATGCAGGTAGACCTGTCCCTCTGCCCCCTCCTCCACAAACAGGCAGGCGGGAGGCCGCATCTTGCCTGCCAGCCAAGCCGCCTGGACCGGGCAGTCTAGGCCGTGGGTGAGGGCGGTACCCCCCGCCGCGGTGACCCCTGCCGCCGCGGCTCGGGCCAGCATCCGGGCTCCGGGGCTGTCGGTGCACCCCAGAACTACCCGGCCCCCTTCCCCCAGCACGCTGCCCAGGGCCAACAGGCCTTCCGGCCCCAGATCCTCCCCCAGCACCCCGGGGATGGCGCCTCCCTCTCCAAAGCGCAGCACCCCTTTCCGGCTTCCGCTGGTCACCGATTCCCGCAGGCGGCAACCGGCGGGGGCAGTCTGGCCGGGCCACAGGCACACCCCCTCCAGCAGCACCGCCCCCTCCTCCGCCAGGGCGTTGGCCCCCAGCACCGCCCCCTCGTTGAGCACCACGCTCCGGCGGGCGGCGGCTTCCCGGCACAAAACAGCGCCGTACAAAGTAGTTTGGGGCCCGGCCCAGGCCCGGGGATGAAGCACGGAGCGCTGCACCATGGCCCGCTCCCCCACTCCGGCCCCTGCTTCCACTACAGTGTGCGGGCCTATGAGACAGCCTTGGCCCAGTTCCGCTCCCGCCCCAATCCAGCAGGGGGGCACCAGGGTGACGTCCTTTGGCACAGGGTCGGCGCTCCATACCCCCGGGGCCCGCTGAGGCAGACCCATATCCACCTTCAGCCGCCCGTCCAGGGCTCGGCATACACACTCCAGGTAGTCCCCGCAGTTCTCCACCTCCAGACAGCAGCCCTCTAGAGAGACGCTGTAAAGCCCCGCACCCCGCTTTAACAGGGCGGGAAACAAATCCCGGCCCAAGCTGGGCTGCTCTGCCGCAGGCAGGGCCTCTAAAGCGGCGGGAGAGAGGATACACACGCCGGCCGTAGTCAGTCCTCCCTCTCCCCGATCCCAGATGGGCACTTCTCCCAATCCTTCCACCCGGCCCCGGTCATCCGCCGTTACCAGGCTCCGGCCCGGCCGGGCGGAGCGGCACAGCACCAGGGTGGCCAGAGCGCCCCGCTCCCGGTGGGCCCTGGCCGCCCGGCCCAGATCCAAATCGCACAGGCAGTTGCCCCGGATGACCAAAAAGTCCTCCTCTCCCAGCAGCTCTAGGCAGTTTTTCACACTCCCGGCACTGCCCAGAGGGCGCTCCTCCTCCACCCAGGTCAGCCGTACCCCCAGACCGCTCCCGTCTCCGAAGGAGGCCAGTGCCGCCCGGGTCCCCTTGTCCAGAACTACATACAAGTCTGCAAACCCATGGCGTTTAAGCAGCCCAATGGTGTGTTCCAGCAGAGGACGCCCCAACAGCGGAAGGAGAAGAGGCGCTGTCCCCAGAGACAAGGGGTGCAGCCCCTCTCCCTCTCCGCCGGCTAAAATAACCGCTTTCACATGGCCCACCGTCCTTTTCCAGTACTGACGCAGGGTAGTATGCCCTCTGCCCGTCCCTGTCATCCCCAGGCCTTGTCCCAAGGATGGGAATATGCTATACTCTTTTTACACAAGACAAGGAGGGCAGCGGGTATGGACATTCGCCCGGGCAGATACCGCCACTTCAAGGGCGGCGAGTATGAAGTACTGGGGGTGGCCTCCCACTCGGAGACGCTGGAGCCTATGGTGGTCTACCGGGCCCTGTACGGGGAGAAAGGCCTCTGGGTCCGCCCGGCCTCTATGTGGGAGGAGCAGGTGGAGCGGGAGGGCTACTCCGGCCCCCGGTTCATCTTTATGGAGGACAGGCCATGAATATTCAAATCTTCGGCAAGAGTAAGTGCTTCGACACCAAAAAAGCGGAGCGGTGGTTTAAGGAACGGCGGGTGAAGTTTCAGAGTGTGGATGTGCGCAAGTACGGCATGAGCCGGGGGGAACTGGCCAGCGTGCGCTCCGCCGTGGGGCTGGAGGCCATGGTGGATCCCGGCCACCCCGACGCAGTGCTGCTGTCCTATCTGGCCTCCGATCAGGCCAAGCTGGACAAGCTCTTTGAAGATCCCACCCTGCTGCGCACCCCCATCGTGCGCAACGGGAAGCAGGCCACGGTGGGTTACTGCCCCCAGGTGTGGGAGGGCTGGAGCTGAACAGAACAAGGCCGGGACGCCTGAAGGCGGCTCGGCCTTGTTTTTCCCCCGGCGGCGTGGTATGCTCTTTTAAAAGTCCGGTTTTTGGGACATATGCCCAGGTATTCTTTTCGTATCCTGGCCCATTTTGCATACGGAGGAGGAGAGAAGATGGCAAAAAGTGCCTTTCAAAAGACCAAGCTGCTTCACCTGGCTCGGCTGCTTCTGGAGCAGACGGATGAGGATCACCCCATCACCGTGGCCCAGATCATTCAGGAGCTGGGGAAATTCGACATTAAGGCCGAGCGCAAGAGCATCTATGACGATCTGGAGGCCCTGCGCTCCTTTGGTCTGGACGTACAGTGCCGGAAGGGGAAGTCCCCGGGCTGGTTTATCGGGGAGCGGGAATTTGAACTGCCGGAAGTGAAGCTGCTCATGGACGCGGTACAGTCCTCCCGCTTCCTCACCCAGAAGAAGAGCGACGCCCTCATCCGCAAGCTGGAGGGATTGACCAGCGCCCACCAGGCCAGGCAGCTGCAGCGGCAGGTCTACGTCAGCGGCCGGATCAAGGTGATGAACGAGAGCATCTATTATAATGTGGACAAGCTCCACACTGCCATTGCCGCCCAGAAGGCCATCACTTTCCGCTACTTCGACTACGACATCCACCGCCAGAAGGTGTACCACCGGGAGGGACGGCGATACACCGTCTCCCCCTACGGTCTGATCTGGAACAGCGAAAACTATTACCTGGTGGCCTTTGACCATCTCAACCAGGAGATGCGCCACTACCGGGCGGATAAGATGGCGGAGATTGTGGTCACCGGCCTGGACCGCCAGGGGCGGGATCGTTATCCTGACTTTCAGATTGCCCGCTACGGACAAAAGCACTTTGGCATGTACTCCGGGCAGGAACTCACCGTCACCCTCCGGGGACGGCGGGACATGGCCGGGGTGGTGTGGGACCGGTTCGGACAGGAGGTCATTCTGGTGCCCGACGGAGAGGAGCACTTCACCGTCACCCTTCCTGTGGTGATGAGCCCCCAGTTTTTCGGCTGGCTGTTCGGGTTGGAGGGAGGGCTGGTGCTCACCGCTCCCCTCCAGGCTGTGGAGGCCTACCGTCAAAGGCTGTCCGCCGCGGCCGGACTCTGTCCCTGATTGATCCCCTTCTGCCCCTGAATACAGACTAGGTCATATAGGCGAATCAGCGCGGCCGCCAAAACCAGCAGCGCCGCCCACAAATTGAGGTCGGCACTGCGCCGGGCACACCCCTCCTGATCTCTGGTCTCTTCCCAGTTCTCCAGGGCCAAGCCGAAGAAGTAGGTCAGCGCCCCCACTACAATGGCGCTGGCAGGCAGGCGCAGGGAAAACAGGTCCGGGGTCTCTCCCTCCTCCCCCCGCAGATACCGGCACAGTGCCTCCCGCTGGAGGGCAGTTGCTTTCCAGGACAGGCCAAGGGATAAAATCATCAGACCCAGAAAGCCCAGCGCTCCATTCAGCTTCTCCAACTGACTGTGCAGCTCCATCTCTCCATCCATGCTCAAGCACCCCCTCTGTCTATGTTATCCCCGGGGGATGCCTTTTGTGCCTTTCCGACAAAAAAGCCGCCCGGAACCACTGTTCCGGGCGGCTTTGCCTATGCAAACCACTGATCAAGTACCTGGGCCACTCCATCCTGCTGGTTATCACCAGTGAGCAGGTCGGCCGCCGCCTTGGTCTCCGGGTCGGCGTTGTCCATGGCCACCCCAATCCCGGCGGCCTGGAGCATGGAAATATCGTTGGTGCCGTCCCCAAAAGCCACCGTCTGGGCGGGGGAGATCCCCAGGGACCGGCACAGGGCCAAAAGGCCCGCCCCCTTAGTAGCCCGGGCGTCGTTCACCTCCAGGTTCTCCGGCAGAGAGATGGAAAGGATCACCTGGGGATACTTCTTCTCCAGCAGTTTCTTCACCCGTGCCCGTTCTGCCAGGTCGGGGAAATAGAACTGCACCTTCTGCACGCTCTCTCCCCCCGCCCGCACCGCGCTGCGCAGGTCCTCACAGGGGCGGCGGGTCATGCGTACCAGGCGCAGGGAGTGGGGGTCGTGGATATAGTGCTCCAGGTTGTCCAGAAACCGCTTCTCCATAAGCCCATGGTCATCCTGGTAGCAGTCCACTGTGGCGTCCACCCCCTCCATCTCGTCAAAAATCTGCTCCGCCGTGGCCAGGGGGAGTTCCGCCCGGTAGAGAACCCTGTCCTCCAGGCGGTCATAGACCTTGGCCCCGTTGATTAGGACAAAATAGCGCAGGAAGGGCAGCTCCAGCAGGGGCTGAGGAATGGCAGGATAGGTGCGTCCGGTAGCCACCACTACTTCCGCCCCCGCCCGGGCCGCCCGCTCCAGGGCCGCCCGGTTGCCGGGGGAGAGGGTCTTCTCCCGGGTAAGCAGGGTTCCGTCCAGGTCGGTCAAGATGAGTTTTGGCTTCATGCCGTCATATCCCATCAGAACTTCGCCCCCCCAAACTCCGCCAACTTCAGCCCCTTGTTCCGATCCAGCACCCACTGGATGGACCACCGGGAGGCAAACAGCAGCAGCTGATTGCCCTTGTAATCTTCCACCAGCTTGGCATCATTGGGCAGGAGCAGATCCTCCTCCTTCAGAGCCGGGGCATCCTGGTCCTCCTTCACAATCCACCGCAGGTACTCAAAGGGCAGCCCCTCTTTGTAGAGCTCCACATTGTATTCGCTGCGCAGGCGGTACTCCAGCACGTCAAACTGCAGGGTACCCACCACACCCACAATAACCTCCTCCATGCCGGAGTAGGGGGTTTTGAAAATCTGGATGGCGCCCTCCTGGGCTATCTGCTCCACCCCCTTCAAAAACTGCTTGCGCTTCATGGTGTCCACTGAACGGATACGCTCAAAATGTTCGGGCGCAAAGGTGGGGATGGGATCAAACTTAAATTTCTTCCCCGGGGCACACAGAGTGTCCCCGATGGAGAAAATACCCGGGTCAAAGACGCCCATGATGTCCCCGGCGTAGGCCTCCTCAATAATCTCCCGCTCGGCGGCCATAAGCTGCTGGGGCCGGGAGAGACGGATCTTCTTGCCCGCCTGGACGTGGTAGACCTCCTTGTCTGCCTCAAACTTGCCCGAGACTACCCGCATAAAGGCGATGCGATCCCGGTGGGCCTTGTTCATATTGGCCTGAATTTTAAAAACAAAGGCAGAGAAGCCGTCATCAAAGGAGTCAATCACCTCCTCCCCTGCCTTCCGGGGCAGGGGAGCGGTGGTCAGACGGAGAAACTCCTCCAGGAAGGGCTCCACCCCGAAGTTGGTCAGGGCCGAGCCGAAAAACACCGGGGAGAGCTTGCCGTGGCGCACCCGGTCAAGGTCAAAGTCACAGCTGGCCCCGTCCAAAAGCTCAATCTCATCTACCAGCTGATCCCGCTTGGCCTGGCCGATAAGGTCAGCCAGGGCGGGGTCGTCCGGCTCAATCTGAGTGGCGGTGGCCGCTTTGGCGGTGGTGTTGTAGTTAAAGTGCTTGACCTTCCCGGTCTGCCGGTCGTCCCCCCCCTGAAACTCCTTGCCTCCGCCGATGGGTGAGGTCATCCCGTAGGGGTCAGTGC